>NZ_CP048114.1:1518280-1821936 GCF_010093025.1 Edaphobacter sp. 12200R-103
GAAACAAGATGAGCTTCATGTCTTTCGCTACTTCGCCACAGAGCAGAATGTTGACGGAGCCTTGGAACCGAAGGAAAGCGAGTTAGAGGAGAATCCTCAAAGGTCTCAGACGGTGTCCTTGCCATCACGCGGCGTGGTTGTGCTGACAACGGCAACGGCAGGCACCGGCAGCGCCGCGCGGCAAGCGGTTCTCAACTATCTCAAAGACATCTCCGGCAGCAAGACCGCCGTTGGCGTTCAAAACAAGGACGTTGCGAATCTCACCCGTGACACCGACCGGATCGCCGCTCTGACAGGAAAGCAGCCCTCATTCTGGGGTGCCGACTTTAGCTATGGGCCGCGAGCCCTCGATAAGAATCGTGAAGCGATGATCAAGGAAGCGATCGCACAATACAAAGCGGGCGCTCTTGTAGGCCTGATGTACCATGCCTGCGCACCTATCCTTCCTGACGAAACCTGCGATTGGAACTCCGTCGGAGGTACGAAACCGGTACACCTGACCGACGCCGAGTGGAGCCAGCTCACAACGCCCGGAACCGTCCTCTACAAGACGTGGATCGCACGGCTCAACAAGCTCTCCGTGTACTTTCAACAATTGAAGGACGCCGATGTTGCAGTGCTCTTTCGTCCGCTGCATGAGATGAACCAGTGCGTGTTCTGGTGGGGCTGTCATCTGGGCCCGAACGGAAGCGCGAAGCTCTATCAGATCACGCACGACTACCTAGTCAACACCAAGGGATTCGACAATATTGTATGGGTATGGAATGTGCAGGACTTCAATACCCTTGATACCGACGTCAACTCCTATAATCCAGGTAGCAGCTACTTCGACATCGCCACGCTCGACGTCTACAACACCGGCTACACCCAGAACAACTACAACGCCATGGTGGGCATCGCCGAGGGCAAACCGATTGCCGTCGCCGAGTGCCAATACGTGCCGACTCCAGCTTTACTCGCTCGACAGAATCGTTGGGTCTATGTCATGTTGTGGTCTGACTTCATCTCAAATCCGAGAAACCAGATCGCGCTTCCGGCCCTCTATCATTCACCGAATGTCGTCACGCTGGACCAGATGCCAGGCTGGGGAACTCGTTAGGCAACGGCCGGGACAGCCTCTTCGGACGCTTATCGCAGAGCGACGACCGAGATTTTCACGGGAACATCCTGCCGCGCGTCAATGCGTAGAAGAACCTGCCACGTGTCGGGGAAGGTGCCATTCTTGGACATCAACTTGAGCTTCTCATAGACCGGTCGCATCGATGCAGGATCGCTGAAAAACTCTCCGACGCCGGCCGTTCCGGTGCTGGTAAGTCCGGCGAGCACGAGAACGCGAGATTCGGAGGGCGATCGCCCCATCCATATAAGGCCGTAATCTTCCAGAGCTCCGCCATGAATGACCCGCGCGTAAACAGGCGACTCCCCCGCGCGCGGATGAATATTGCGAATGACATCATGCTCCATCATGAAGTTATCTGTATTGACCGTTCCCTGTGCAAACGCGCTCATGTGCGGCGCACCCAGAAGGACAATCTGCTCGGTTCGAGCCTCATCCCAATTGAGAAAGCGCGCCTGCGTGAGTTGGGCGTTGCGTCCGAGAATCTGCAGAATGCGAGCGAAACCGTATGCAGCTTCCGCTTCGCCTAGCCCCGTGTAGTTCATGTTGTCGACCTGGAGGAAGTGGAAAGGAAACTCTGCCTGAGTATTATTGGCACTACTATTCAAAACACTTGCCATCGACTCCGGAACCGGGACACTCAACACTTCATCCCCACTTGGAGGGGTCGGAAGCGACGCTCCGCGGTAGAGCAGAACGTTCGGATTGGAGAGCGCAATCTTCGTCTTCGCCGGCCCGGAAACACCGATGGGTCCAAGAAGCTCCTTATAGAAGGAATAATCTGAGCCGTTGACGATGGGACTAGGTTGTTTGATCCAGCCCTTGATCCACCATCCGGCAGCACCAGAGCAGATTACTAACAACCCAATTTGCAGAAATTTACTTACCGTATAAGAAAACGACGTGCTTTGCGACGAGTACGTTGCTACCTCTGCTTTTACGGCCGATGCGGGCTGCGACTCGTTAGCGGGAGCGGCAAAATGTTCGAGAACGGCTGGAACCTGGCTCTCATGGATCACCGGGTGTGGAGCCGGTTTGAGCTTGATAAAGTCCGGGACATAGGATCCCAGTGGAAGCAATATCCGCAGGGGTTCAGTAGGGTGATCGTTATAGAACTTCGTCAGCCGACGTCTTACATCATTGGCCGCGACTCGCACGATCGAATCGATGCTCGTATCGTAGTCGCTCCGGCGGTGAAAGATCTCAATGCCGAGCAGGCGCTCCTTCAGGCTCTCGATCTCTCCAACAAGATACCGTTCGACGACGTGGCGCAGAATCTCCGATGAGCGTCGACTCACGCTAAACTCATCACTTGCCAGAATGGTGTCCAGATGCGTGCGAATCTCATCTTTCGTTGGAAGCGGAAGAGGCTCTTCTAACGAGTTGTCGCGGAGATGTTGCGAGATAGCCATAGCGCAAGATGAACGACATGATATCAGATGACCATAACCCCTTGACGGGAAATGTTCCTGAGGCAAGAAGCGAGATGGGATGAAACGCATGGTTAGGAAATCACCAAACGCACCAAACGTAGCGAATTCAAGATTCTACGCATAAAGTCCCGGAGTATTGGGTGTGCGCCGCCTTCACTGCGACAAGGAGTGGACGGCGCGTACCTACCTCAAGGGAGTTCCTCACCATGTCAGTTGTTGACCTCAGACGCCTCCTGCGCGTTGTGATTTTGTTGATATCCACTTCGGGGTTCTTTTCGCTCCCCGCTCTGTCCGAGAACGCAACTGCCGGGCCATACATCGCCCATATTGTGGAAGGAGGCCCTGAACTCAGCAAACCCATTCAGCAGGAGATTGCTTCATCCGGCGCGTGGAGCGAATGGACCTGGGTAAGGATCGGCCTCGACAGTCCCAGAACGTCGGCGATCGCTCGAATCGGCGCGCCAGATGATCAAGCGCCTCGCGTGCTGCTGCTCCGAGATGCACATCCCGCTGTCCAGGTAGCCGATAAGCAGATTGTCGCGCCTGCAGCGTTGGACCCCACGACCTGGCATTTAATTGGAGCTGTTGAAGACGGCGGGGCACTGACCCTCTACGTCGATGGGCACCCCGCGGGTACGAGTGCCGTAAGCAACGAACCTGTGACACCGGAGTTGTCGCTCGCTCCCACGGTGCCAGCGGACATGCGCCACTTCAGCGGAGACATTGGCGGTCTCTCCATTGCCGCACGAGCTTTTTCTCCAGAGGAGATGATGAGTCGCTTTGTGCAGCGTCCCGATTTCAGCGCGCAACTGCCTGAAGAGAACGCCAAGCCCTGGCGCCTGCAAACTCGTCAACGCGTCGGGTATGAGGCGCCGCAGTCTCCAGACACCATGCCGCATGGCTTCCCCGCGGAGAAGCCACGAGCGAAGTCCATGCCTGCATCCGAACCGACGCTGCGAGCAGACGGCGAACGGACCTGGACGATTGCAGATAATTGGAGGCTGCTCTCCGTAGACAATGAGCGTATCGCCAGGTCTGTCAATGGGCGTGCTCTTTCCCAAGCCGGCTTCGACGATGCTTCGTGGATGCCGGCAACGGTTCCAGGCACCGTGTTGACGACCATGATCGATCGAGGAGTCTATCCCGACCCCGACTTTGGCTTGAACAACCTGGCGATTCCCGAATCTCTCAATAAGCATGATTATTGGTATCGCGTGGAGTTTCCTTCGCCCAGCCCGTACAGCACTTCCCGGCGCACGCTGCACTTTGCAGGCATTAATTACTCGGCCGAGGTCTGGTTGAACGGCGTCCGTCTAGGCGATATGCGGGGAGCGTTTCGTCGTGGCGACTTCGACGTCACCCTCGTGCTTCGGAAGACTGGAATCAATGCACTCGCGATTCGCATCTCTCCTCCGCCCCATCCCGGGATACCTCAGGAGCAATCGCTCAAAGGCGGTCCCGGTGACAATGGCGGAGCCATGTTGATCGATGGCCCGACATTCGTAGCGACTGAGGGATGGGACTGGATACCAGCAATTCGAGATCGCGATACGGGCCTGTGGCAAAGCGTCTCACTGAAAGAATCGGGCGCTGTCACGATCGGAGATCCGCAGGTCATTACCCGTCTCCCGCTTCCAGACCGTGCGACCGCCAATATCGAGATCCATGTTCCCGTTCACAACGCGACAGGCGCTTCACAGCACATTGTGCTCCAGGCAGCATTCGAGGGCGTCGCATTGCGCATGCCCGCGGTGGTTCACCCCGGCGACAGCACACTGTCTCTGCTGCCGGGGCAGTTCTCCCAATTGCATCTGACGCATCCGCGGCTCTGGTGGCCGAACGGATACGGATCGCCTGAGTTATATCATCTTCATCTTGCGGTCGTGGATGCGAAGGGAACGATCTCCGACACCCACTCGACCACATTCGGCATTCGCGAGATCAGCTATGAACTCACTCTGTTTAACCATTTCGGCAGATTGGAGCGAATTGAAGCCATTCCCACCCTTACTCTAGGCAAGGGTTACGACGCGGTGGATGTTCACCATGAAGCTATGCGCCAGACGGCGGCAGGATGGGCCTCTTCGATCTCTCGTGAAGCCGAGGGAACGTCGGCGATTCGAGAAGTGACCAACGAACCGGATATGACCGATCTCGTTATTAAAGTGAATGGCGTTCGCATCGCGGTACGCGGCGGGAACTGGGGCATGGACGATTCCAGAAAGCGAGCCAGCCGCAGCCGCCTGGAGCCGTACTTTCGTTTGCATCGGGAAGCGAACCTCAACATGGTGCGGAACTGGGTGGGACAGAACACGGAGGAAACTTTTTTCGATCTCGCCGACGAATACGGCATGCTCGTTTGGAACGACTTCTGGTCTTCGACGCAGAACTCCAACGCAGAACCTGGCGATGTCTCTCTCTTTATCGACAATGCCCGCGACGTCGTGCGCCGTGACCGCAACCACCCTTCCATCGCAATCTGGTGCGGCCGCAATGAGGGCGTTCCGCCGCCCGCGCTCAATAGCCAGATGATCACCATGCTTCGAGAAGAAGATGGGACACGCTTCTACTCGCCCAGTTCCAATGCAATCAACTTGCGCAAGAGCGGCCCATACTCCTGGCAAAATCCTGCGCTGTACTTCAGCACGTTGAATCGAGGCTTCTCCGTGGAACTCGGCATAGCATCCTTCCCAACCCGCGAGGCGTTTGAACATACGGTTGCGTCTCAAGACCGCTGGCCGATCAGCGATGCCTGGGCCTATCACGATTGGCATCAGTCTGGCGGAGGAGACGTCCACACGCTCATGCAGCACATGGAGATCGAGTTCGGCAAGCCGGGATCGTTTCAAAACTTTGAACGCCGCATCCAGATGTTCAACTACGTTGACCATCAGGCCATCTTCGAAGGCTTCTATCAACATCTCTGGCAACCGAACAGCGGCCGCATGTTATGGATGACGCATCCTGCGTGGCCCAGTACGATGTGGCAGATCTATAGCTCGGACTACGATACCCAGGCGTCCTTCTATGCTGTCAAGAAAGCAAATGCGCCCCTGCACATTCAAATGGATCTATCCGATTACACCGTTGCCATCGTCAATACGACCTTGGTCACGCTGTCTGCTCTGCGGGTTGCGGCGACGATCTACTCCCCGCAAGGTCAGGTGCTCCGTCGAATCGATGGCAGCGTCAGCGCTTCGGCCAACTCTACTGCCGCATGGACTCGTCTCCCCTTGGCCTCGATCTTCCATCTAGTACCACTCGTGTTGGTACGTTTGGAGATGAAAGATCTATCGGGTCATCTGCTCGCCGACAATTTCTATTGGGTCGCGCATGAAGAGAAGGACTTTCGCGGCCTGAACGATCTTGCGCCTGTGAACGTTCAGGCCGAGGCCGTTTCAGGAGAGAACGTTCAATCTCTGTCGGGCAAAGAAAAGACCTTTTCGGTGAAATTGACGAATCGCGGGACCAGTCCAGCCTTGGAGCTGAAGCTAACTCTGCTCCGTGCGGATGGCAGCCGCGTCCTGCCCGCCTACTACAGCGACAACTACGTCTCGCTGATGCCTGGGGAAGAACGTCTAATAACCGTGAATGCACCCTTCAATGCCTGCGGCCCTGGAGCGCTCCACGTCTCACTGCATGGATGGAATGAGGAGGAAACAACAGCGGAGGTGGGCACTCACTAGCTAGAGAACATTTTGGCTGCAACCTTCATGCTTTGAAACCCAAATGCAGGCTGAGACCCCAGAAGAGATTAGCCTCTCTCATCGATGGCAATACTGTTACGCATCCTTCCGCTTGGCACCACGGCAATGCCATCTTCACCCCGTTCTACTCGCGACGCTATGATCCCGCGAGCCGCATGCGAATGCTATCTGAATCGCTGGATTCTTCCTCGTTGGGGAGATCTCAGGATCGATCAGGTCAAGTCAGTCGCAGTTGAAGAATGGCTGGATAGCATCAAGCGGGCGAAGGGGACGAGGGCGAAGATTCGAAATATCATGAGTTCCATCTTCCATCACGCAATGCGTTACGAGTGGGTTGAACGTAACCCTATCAAGCTCGTCCGCCAAAGCGCAAAACGGGAGAGAACACCTGAGATACTCGAACTGGCCGAACTCCAACTTCTTCTCAGCAAGCTGTCGGTCCGGGAGCGCACCTTAGCACTTCTCGACGCGGCGACTGGGCTTCGGGTCAGCGAAATGCTAGTATTTCGCTGGAGCGATGTCGATTTTGAGAACTTGGAGCTTCGTGTCACGCGATCGATCTGGCACCAAGTCGTAGGCAACTGCAAAACAGAGGCCTCCGCCAAACCCGTTCCGATGGACAGCTACATGGCAGAGGATTTCCTGCGCTGGCGCCGTCAGAGTACCTACACATCTGACGACCACTACGTTTTCGCCAGCGAGACGATGAGGGGAACGCAGCCCTATTGGCCGGACAATCTCATGAAGCGTCACATCAAGCCAGTTGCGAAAGCGATTGGCATAAACAAGAACATCGGCTGGCACACTTTCCGCCACTCCTTCGGCACGTTGCTGAAGGCAAACGGGGAGGATGTCAAAACCGTTCAGGAACTTTTGCGACACGCGAACAGCAGAATTACGCTCGACGTTTACACGCAAGCCGTGAACTCGAACAAGCGAGCCGCACAAAGCAAGGTTGTAAGGATGATGGTTTCAAGCGAGGTAACAAAAGTAGCGAACGTGGGCACAACTGATTCGAAAAAACAGGCTCAAAATGCAGGATAAGAATCTTATTGTGCCCGTATCGTGCCCAGATTTCGTTGTCACTTTAGGTCCATACGTTCCGTAAGTCTTTTGGAATGTATGGCGGGGACGACGGGGCTCGAACCCGCGACCTCTGCCGTGACAGGGCAGCGCTCTAACCAACTGAGCTACGTCCCCAGCTTGCCGATCTCTTCTCACGATCAACTTGCTGACGAATTTGATTCTATCAGAAGATCAGCATAGGGTGTCGAATCTTATCCACCGATCCCCGTCCGTTACGTCTTACTTCTATTTCACTGAGCGATTCAGGAGCATCTCTGCGCTCAGGCCGCGGATGCTGGCGTCAAGCAGTTCAATCATGTGAAAGGTTGGTATCTCGGGCACACCGCGGCGGCGTAGGCCGGCCTGTATCTGTAGCAGACAACCCGGGTTTGCACTAACGAGAACCTGAGGCTGCACGCAAAGCACGTTGTCGACTTTTCGATCTCCCAACACCCTAGCCGGTTCGGGATGCAGCAGATTGTAGACCCCCGCTGATCCGCAGCACAGATTCGGTTCCCCTATCTCCAACAACTGAAGCTCAGGAATTCCACGAAGCAACGATCTGGGCTCGTCAAAGATCCCCTGTGCATGTCGAAGGTGACAGGCGTCCTGATACGCGACTCTAATGGGAAGCGGATTGCGAGTCTGCCGTGGGGGATTCAGAAGTAGCAGTTCGGAGATGTCGCGGCACTTCGCAGAAAACTTTTTGGCCCGATCGCTCCAGTCAGCATCATCACTCAGAAGATGACCATATTCCTTCATGGTAGATCCACACCCTGCGGCATTCACCACGATATAGTCCACATTCGCGTTCTCGAAGGTGTCGATCAGCTTGCGCGCCTGCGCACGCGCGTCCTGCTCTACACCGCAGTGAACCATCAATGCGCCACAACACGACTGATCGGGAGGTACTACCACCTCATAGCCTTCGGCAGCCAGTACGCGTACGGTTGCTTGATTCACATGCTGAAAGAAAACCTGCTGGACGCAACCCGCAAGCATTCCGACCCGAACTGTTGGCTTCATCGCAGAGGTCGTAGAGTTCCGGGATGCAGAAGTAAGCCTCGGCAAGCGCCGAAATGTACTCTTCGAGACTCTGGGAAGGAGCGCCTCCATCGCAGCCAGGCGCTCAGGCAGCAGCTTCAGCAGCCCACTGCTGCGTACTAGAGACTCAAGACCGCTGTGCTGATACAGAAAGACCGGTACCGCCAACCAACGCAATCGGCCAGGATAGGGGAAGACCGCGAACAACATTCGGCGAAAGAAAGATTCGCCTTCGGATCGAGGCACGTGCCGTTCAATTTGAAATCGTGTGCTCTCGATCAACTGGTTGTATTGGACTCCAGAGGGACAGGCAGTCATGCACGCCATACATCCAAGGCAGTTATCCATGTGCGTGGCGAAGACGTCATCCAGAGATGCTTCACCCTGGCTCGCCTTGGCCATCATGTAGATTCGTCCTCGAGGAGAATCCATCTCCTCTCCCCAAAGCACATAGGTCGGACACGCGGGCAGGCAAAATCCACAATGAACGCAGTCTGATAGAAGCTCCTTCGCCGGCGGATTGTGATCGTCGAAGCGGCTTGCCTTCTTTCCCGCTTCAGGCTTTTCGATTTGAGTAAGTTGAGCCATTCTCTGATGCCGCCGCTAAAAGAATTTTCCCGGACCAAGAATATTCTCCGGGTCGAACTGCTGTTTGATTGCCTGCATCACATTCAAAGCAGGTGCTGGAATCTCAAGCGCCTTGACATCGACACCCGGAGCCATCTGCAGGACCGATACCGTCGATTCCGGATGCAGCATCCCTGAACGGATTCGATGAATAGCCTCTATCACGCTCGCCGACGGACCTCGCATTGCTACAGTGTGTAGCCCATGAGCCTGCGAGACCGACTCGACCTCAAGCGCCGGAGATACCTTTTGAAGCAGACCGGCTGTCTCGCATACCTGCGCTGGCATGGTCGCTATCTTCAGAACGGTTGCATCGGCCTGGAAGAGCGCATCCCGCTCCATATCGCTGGATGCGGGCATCTCTTCCAGGCTTAGCCCTTCGTCAGCTACCATCCGCGAAAGCAATTCTTCCTGGTGAGCTGCGGCATGAGCATCGAGCACGATGCTCATACGGGAGATCTCTGGCTTACACGTTATCTGCAATGTCTGCGCCAGTAGGTGACTCGCGCGAATGGAGGCGAGCAGAGACGAAAACCGCGACGCCTGTGGCGCGGAGACAGAGAATCTCCGCAGGTGATGAGGAAGAGAGTGCAGGCGGAAGTTGATCTCCGTGATGACCGCGAGCGTCCCAAGGCTTCCTGTCAACAGCTTTGCAAGATCGTAGCCTGCGACATTCTTCACCACTTTGCCGCCTGTCCTCGCGATGGTTCCATCCGCAAGCACCAGCGTCATACCAATCACCAGGTCGCGCAGGCCGCCGTAACGCAGGCGCAATGCTCCGGAGTCGTTACTCGCTATGATCCCTCCAACGGTTGCGCGTTCGGGAAACAGCGGGTCCAGACCGACGAACTGGCCATGCATGGCGAGCGCCTGCTGAAGCTTCGACCATGCGCACCCTGCCTGAACCGTACAGGTAAGATCCTGCCAGGGATGTTCGATCACACGATCGAGGCGAGCCAGAGATAGATAGATGTGAGGAGCCGCTCCCCTTCCCCACTGCTGCTTGGTGCCGCCGCCTACCGGGACCACACTCAACCGGCGATCGTTTGCAAAGGCGAGTATCTTCGAAACCTGTTCTACGTCGATTGGAGAAGCAAGAACCGACTCAGCATTTGGGCTGGCTGCGGAAACCGTCTCCCCAAAATGCGCTGTAGCCTCACGGACCCATGACTCCACGAAAGAATGCATCAGAATATCTCCGCGATACCGCTCGCCTCAAGAGGATGCGCCACATAAGCTCCTCTTGACCGCTCACCGCAGAGCCGCGGTGTGGGGAATATCTTCTCGGGGTTTGCCAGGTTCAGCGGATCGAACGCCCGCCGCACCTTCTGCATAGTCTCCAGGTCCGGATCGGCAAACATATAGCTCATGCTGCATTGTTTTTCGCGACCTACGCCATGCTCGCCGGTGATGGAGCCGCCGGCCTCCACGCACACGTCCAGGATGCGCAGCGACAGATCAATTGCCTTTTCTTCTTCACCGAGGTTGTCACGGTTGTAGAGGACGATGGGATGGAGGTTACCGTCGCCGGCATGAAAGACGTTCGTCACCCGCAGCCCCTCTGCAGCTGCCATTGAGTTCAGCTTTTCGAGAACAACCGGAAGCGAAGTGCGTGGAATGACGCCATCCTGAACGATATAGTTTGGCGAAAGCCTTCCAGCAGCAGCAAAGGCAGCCTTGCGTCCCTTCCAGACGAGCAATCGCGCCTTCTCATCGACCGCCAGTCGCGTCTCCGAGGCTCCGTTCTTCCTGCAGATATCGGTCACGGCATCCATCTGCAGATTCACCTCTGCCTCCGGTCCATCCAGTTCGATCAACAGAAGGGCTTCACAGACGGGATAGTTGGGATGAACCGAGACTTCCGCCGCCTCGATGGAAAGGCGGTCCATAATCTCCATAGCTGCGGGCAATTGCCTTGACGCAATCACATCCGAAACCGACTGCGCCGCTGCAGAGATGGAGTCGAACGCTGCAAGAATGACCTGGATCGTCTCCGGGCGCCGCATGATCCTAAGCGTAGCCTCGGTGGCGACCCCCAGGGTCCCTTCGCTTCCAATAAATACGCCGGACAGGTCATAACCAGGCGCATCGAGCGTCTTTCCGCCCATCTTCACCAGATCGCCATTGGGAAGCACGACGGTCATCTCGAGGATATGGGTCACAGTAAAGCCATACTTCAGGCAGTGCGCTCCCCCTGCGTTCTCGGCGATATTCCCGCCGATCGAGCAGACCGTTTGAGAACTTGGATCAGGAGCGTAAAAGTATCCCTGGGCCGCTACCGCCGCAGTCACATTGGAATTGATGACGCCGGGCTGGACCGTAATCTGCTGATTGGGTATATCGATATTAAGGATGCGGTTCATCCGCGAGAGACTGATCACGACGGAGCCTTCCGAAGGAAGAGCGCCGCCGGACAGCCCGGTTCCAGAGCCGCGCGCAACAAATGGAATTCGCTCACGATGACACAGCCGCAGGATCTTCTGGACCTGCTCGGTCGATTCAGGAAGCAGAACAGCCAACGGAGGAGTGCGAAAGGCTGTAAGCCCATCGCACTCGTAGGTCTGCAACTGAGCCGGTGCTGTAATCAGGCTCTTTTCGCCTACGATCTCGCGCAGCTCAGAGATAACGGCTGATGTCAGCAAGGAAGACATAATGCCTCTGCAAAACTGGGTCGCCTGAGCATAGCGCTAGGCAAATACCTCTGTCTTCAGAACCTCGTCGTAGGCAGGCAACGTGAGGAACTCAATGAATCTGTCGCTGCGAATGAGATTCCGCATCAGTGCGGCCGCTCTTTCGTAGGCCGCGTAGCGCTCCGGTTCCACCGAAGGCTTCACTTTTGCCAGTTCCTCATCGATAACCTGATCGCATAAGTCCACCGTTACCTTGCGTCCATCCTGAAGCGCAGCCCCATGATGCACCCACTGCCACAACTGGGCGCGGCTGATCTCTGCGGTCGCAGCATCCTCCATCAGGTTGAAGAGCGGTACGCAGCCGATACCTCTCAGCCAGGCTTCCACATATCCCAGCCCTACAGCAACGTTCTGGCGAAGTCCGGCTTCCGTGATCTCACCCTGTGGAACCTCCAACAGGTCCGCCGCTGTCGCCTCAAAGTCCGAGAGTTTCTTATCGATCTGGTTGGGCTGAGGCATCACACGGTTAAAGACTTCGAGCGCCACCGGAACCAGCCCCGGATGCGCCACCCAAGTTCCGTCGTGGCCATCCACTGCCTCCCGCTCCTTGTCGGCACGTACCTGGCTGAGAGCCTTCTCGTTCGCGACCGGATCGGACTTGATCGGGATATAAGCCGACATCCCCCCCATGGCATGGATCTCGCGGTTGTGGCACGTCTTGATGCACAGCTTCGAGTAGCTACGCATGAAATGGGTCGTCATGGTCACCTGTGATCGATCGGGAAGCACAATGGAGCGATCGCCGGCGAGCTTCTTGATATAGGAGAAGATGTAATCCCAGCGGCCGCAGTTCAGTCCGGCGGAGTGGTCGCGAAGCTCGTAGAGGAACTCGTCCATTTCGAACGTCGCCAGAATCGTCTCGATCAGACAGGTTGCGCGAATACTTCCTTGCGGAACTCCGAGCGTATTTTGCGCTTCCACAAAGATTTCGTTCCACAGACGCGCCTCCAAATGAGACTCCATCTTCGGAAGATAGAAGTAAGGTCCGCTGCCACGCGCCAGCAGTTCCTTTGCGTTATGGAAGAAATACAAACCGAAATCGAAGATAGAGGCAGACATCGGCTCATCGTCCACCAGCACATGCTGTTCCACCATGTGCCAGCCACGGGCGCGGACAAACAGGACCGCGGTCTTTTCGTTCAACTTGTAACTTTTACCGGTCTTCTCGTCTTCAAAGGAGATGACGCGGCGAATGGCATCGCGCAGGTTAATCTGTCCCTCAATCAGATTCTTCCACAACGGTGTTGAGGAATCCTCAAAGTCCGCCATGAAAACATACGATCCCGAGTTGAGCGCGTTGATGATCATCTTCCGATCGACTGGTCCGGTAATCTCGACGCGGCGATCCTGAAGGTCGGCCGGAATGGGTGCGCAGCGCCACTTCCCTTCCCGAATGTGCTTGGTCTCTGCAAGAAAATCCGGCTTCTCTCCCCCATCGAGCCTCGCTTGGCGCGCAACGCGCGCGGCCAGCAGTTCTTTCCTGCGAGCACCGAACTTGCGCTGAAGATTTGCAAGAAACGCCATCGCATCCGGCGAAACGATTTCCGCAAATTCGGACGAGACAGGTGCAATGATCTTGATTCCAGACGGCAGGTTAGACACGATCGAACTCCCGGATTTAAAGATTTGTTCTACTTCGTCACCAAGCTTCACACATACACGTGCAAGCAATTCGCCACATCACCTCTGGTATTACAGTCAGACCATAATCATTAATGGTCGCAACCATCGGAAGTAAGCCCCCGAGCGAAAGACAACTATATGGAAGTGAGGGTAAGGCTGTCCACTATCAGCGTTTTGTTAGGGCGCTGATAAAAAGAGAAGAGGATGAGTCGGGCGGCTTATCCTCTCTCAGCCAGATTTTTACCGCATCACCTTCAAACACGTACCGACATGGCGTGATGGAAGATATTGTTGGGATCGTAGCGCCGCTTCACGCTCTGCAGAAATGGGTAGAGGTCATCAGTTCCATAGTAAAGCTGAGGCCAGAAGTCGTACTGCAGCATATCGGCGTCCGGATAGTTGATATAGCAGCCCTGATACTGATCGCCCCAGAAGGGGGTTCCGGCATGCTTACTTCCTGTTTTTCCGATCGAGTAGAGCTCGGTGTAGAAGTCCCGCATCCACTGCGCATGTCCCTGGTCCTGTGCAGAATCAGTCCAGGTGGAGATGAACTGCAGCTTCAGAATGGAATCACGCTGTGCAGCAGAGGTTTCTTCGTATTTCTCCTTCTTGTTGACAGCGCCCCCAAAGGAGTCTGCGAGCACGGTGCTGCTGGACAGGTCGGCTCCTGGAATCTCGCGGGTGAGGTGCTTATAGAAACAACGAGCCTCTTCAGGAGTGAAGCTCTTCTTCATAAAGGTTGATTTGTACTTGTGACGGTGATTCACGATCGGACCACCCCTGCCGCCTCCGGATCGTCCGCTGTTGGCGTCGATCCAGGCCATCTTGTTCAGGGTGTGTTTGGCCAGACACAGGTTCGTTCCTGACGGGGGTGGTTCAGGGTGATGCTCGGCCATCGCGGGATGGACCGAAAGCTGCGCCACTGGCTTGCACTCATCGAACATCGCGAGGAACTCTTCCACCACTCGGGTGTCGTTGACGGTTCCGTCCGGGTTCGTGAAGTTTACGGACATGCCAAGATGCCCGGAGCTGCGGTGGGAGAGATTGAAGATGGAGAACAGGCCCCAGGTTTCAGGATCTCTGCCACGGGTCTCCCAGTAGTTGCTGAACAGATAGAGGACTCGCTCAAAGCGCTCTTCCGTCATACCATCCCAGCCGAAGCTGACACTGCCTCGCAGGACCTCGGTCGGGGCCTTTGGCAGGGTGTCGAAGTAGAAGTTCGTGATGATGCCGAAGTTTCCTCCGCCGGCACCGCGGCACGCTCGAAGCAGATCGCTGTTCTGCCTTTTGTCGGCGCGAACAATCTTCGCTTTTCCTGCATGGTCAACCGTGACAATATCGACTGCACTCACCCAATCGGGCGTGATTCCATGCAGGCGTGAGAGGAGGCCGTAACCACCACCGGAGATATGTCCGCCAGCGCCGACGGGAGGGCATGTTCCACCAGGGATAGTTACCAGGTCGCGCTTGTAAAGGTCCGGGTAAGCCTGTCCGAGTTTCGTGCCCGCTCCAAGCCGATATTTCGGACCGTGGGGAAGAGGAGCAGTGCCAGAAAGCAGGCTGAGGTCGATGATCGCTCCGCCTGGGTTGTTGTCAACGAAGTCCTCATAGCAATGTCCGCCGGAGCGCACCGTTGGCCGCAGGCCGGCGCGGACGAAACGCTCGAGCACTTCAGCAACATCCTCCGTGCTATCGCAAAGGGCGACTCTGCTTGCGCGATCATGGGCTGTTTCAGGGAAGCGGGCGTTCTGGCCCTGACTCAGATGCTCAAACCGGATATCGTCGGATAAAACGATCTCAATAGACATGACGAGAATTTTCCTCTGGAGGCAAAATACCAGCAGACATCAAAGTCCGTAATGAGGCATTCGCCCTATTGCTCTGATATAGCGAGTGTTGCTGTCCCCACCGACAGCTTCGGCAAAAAGAAGGCGCACTCACTTGAGAGACGAATGAATCTTAGGAATTTCCACTCGATACATCCCCTCCCCATCGATTTCACGCAAAATATTCTAATTATTCGAGTTATATCCAAAATTTCCAACACCATTCAATACCCAAACGCCTGCCTAATCTGCTCCTCTGTCATGCTGGCCTAGGCATTCCGGGAGAAAAACGGATTCCTCTACCCGCTGCACTATGGTCGGGTTGATCACTCCGTTCGAGCAGGCGAATGTGGAGGCGGAGTCTACTCAGGGCGCATCTCGCTTGACACTCCTAAACGCTATTTCGTGGAGGTCGAGGATGTTCTTTTGGCAGAGTTTGCCCTATGATAGCTATCTTCAAAAGAAGTGGGGCCTTGAGCGGCCAGATCACGAGGAGCGCATGGGCTATTCCCATACGTCTACTGACGACCGATTGTGAAAGGACATTTCATGCTGGATCGCTCACTTCCCGGAATCAAAAATCTTGAACACATCGTCGTCCTGATGATGGAGAATCGATCGTTCGATCACATGCTTGGTGCCCTGAAGGCCCAGCATCCACAAATCGATGGCCTGACGGGGAATGAGGCGAATCCCGATTCCACCGGCGCCATGATCAAGGTGACCGATGACGCCGAGTACCAGAGTCAACTCGATCCTGATCCGGACCATCACTTTCCGGCGGTCGATCTGCAGATCTTTGGCGGAGTCACCGAATCCCAGAATCCTGCGCGCCAGCCAAACATGCAGGGGTTCATTAAGAGCTATTACAACCAGCAACGCAATGTGAAGCACTCGCGCAAGATCATGTCCTACTTCACTCCGGACAAACTACCGGTGCTGACGACCCTGGCAACGGAGTTCGCGGTCTTCAATCGCTGGTTTTCATCGATTCCCGGGCCTACACTCTGCAACCGCGCCTTTGCTCATTACGGCACGTCCTTTGGCCAGGTGAGCATGGACATCTTTTACTGGAACAGGAAGTACAAGAGTATCTACGAACGGATGCTGGCCAGCGGACGTACCAGCAAGCTCTATTACTACGACCAGGCAAGCTCCTCCCTCGAGGTGGTAAACCTACTGCAGAACCAACCGGCGCTGTTTGGTACCTTCAAAGATTTTCTACATGCCTGTAGCTCGGGCAAACTGCCAGATTACTGCTTCATCGAGCCGAACTATACGGATCACGAAGACCCGAATGGAGCGGGCGAGCTGCTGGCCAGCGACCAGCATCCGGACCACGATGTCCGCGCAGGCGAGCAGTTTATCGCGAGCGTCTATAACGCCATTCGCAATAATCCCGACCTCTGGCCGAATACAGCTCTGCTGATCGTCTACGACGAGCACGGCGGAATCCACGACCATGTATCTCCGCCAGCGTGTACGCCGGATGGGTTTGTGGCCCAGCCCAGCGCGACGGGAACACCCGATCCCTTTCACTTCGACCGGTTGGGCGTGCGGGTTCCGGCGATACTGGTCTCGCCGTGGATCGCGCGGGGGACGGTAATCAATGAGGTGTTTGAGCATGCCTCCATTCCGGCCACGGTGACTGATTACTTTATCGGGAAATACGACGAGAGATCAGACCGCGAAAAGGCGGCAAATATGTTTCTCGAATCGATCAGCCTGACGAAGATGCGAAGTGACAATGATTGTCCAGCCTTTGCACTCGACTAGAGAGGAGACTTCCGACAATGCTTATACGCGTGGCAGCGCCACCAAAGACAGCTTTCAACCAGGATCGCCCCATCTCGGACCTGATCCGGTCTCAGGTGGAGCATCTGAAGCACGTAGAAGAACGGTTGAGTCGGAAACAGCGTCGCACGATTCCAAAAGGAGAGGTCAAGACTGAAGCCGAGGCAGCCGGATACATCGCGGCGATGACGGCTGTGCTGCAAAGCGGAGTGTGGGCCGGGCAGGTGGAGAAGATCGGTCCCAAAGTGGAGAGCATCCGGAAGCCTTTAAAGAAAGCGGCGAAGAAGAGTGGGAAGAAGGAGGCAACATCAAGCCGCATGCTGGCTCTGGCCGCCAGTGCCAATAAGAAAACGAGCGCTACACAAATAAAAAAGACAGCCAGCCGAACGAAGAAGACGGCGACTGGCCTAACCACAAAGAAGGCCGCTAAAAAGACTGAGCCATCGCGCAGCAGAAAGAAGAGATGATGCGATTCTCCCTTCTTTTTTCTATCGTTTTCCTCTCCGTAAGCGCCTTTGCTCAAGACGAGAGCAGGCTTGCACGTGATTTTCGTGTGGAAGGCGAGGCCCTGAAGAAGTGCGGTCAGTTCAGCTTGGGCAGCATGATGGACTGCGGACAGACCCTGGTGATGGGACAGCCCGTTCACATCGCCGTTGGAAATCTTGCACCGCAAAATGGATTCGGTGCAGGATTGGCATTTGTGGAGCACGCAAACCTGAAGAACGGATGGCGACTGAACTGGAACGCTGACGGTGTCGCAACGCCGAACGGATCATGGCGAGTCGGAGGCTTTATGAAGAGCTATCGTCTCGCTGGCGGTCTTCCACGACCAGTCTATCCAGGACAAGGGTCCGTCAAGGTCCCCAGAGGTCCGCTTTTCGGCTCTGCTCCGGTGCTGAATTTGTACAGCGATACAACATCTCTCAACCGCGTGGACTTTTATGGCCTGGGCCCAAACACCCCACAAGCCAGCCAGACGACGTTCGGGTTCCGCGAGAATATCACCGGAGTAAGCACGACGGTTCCACTGAACGGGTTTCTTCCGCAATTGCACCTTGCGCTGGCCGGGGAGCTGAACGGCAGGTTCCCTTCGGTCCGCAGCGGAAGCGAGAAATCGATTCTTTCGATCGAGCAGCGGTTCACAGAAGCTGATGCGCCGGGGCTGACAAGTCAATCTGTTTACTTTCAGCCGATGGAGGGAATACAGATACAACCTGCGTTATTCGCGGATACTCTTCGGCTGAACTATCGGGTTCAGTTCCAGCAGTTTGTCTCGGCGGGAGATTCGGCATATTCGTTCCGGCGGTGGAAGGGCGACTTCAGTCACGAGATCCCGCTTTATCGGTTGTTCTACGGCAGCCTGGGGAAAGCATACAGCAGAGGACGCGATACCGGTCCGAGCTCGCACAACGGTCCTGATGATTGTTCAGTCTCAAATCCCACTAGCTCTGCACTTCCCTGTCCCCGGGTATCGACCACGCAGAATCTGGAGGGAGCGATCACACTTCGCTTCTTCTTGTCGGAGTCGGTCGCGGGAGCCGGCAGCAGGGTTCCCTTCTACTTCGATCCGACGATCGGAGGCTCGGACATCAATAGCGACTCCATGCTCTCCAGCTATCCGGACTATCGCTTCCGCGGACCAAACATGATGCTGATGCGCGGAAAGATCGAGCATTCCATCGGCAAGCTTCCGATCGGAGCGATGTTCTCGGTCGATGAGGCAAAGATTGCGATGCGACGGGACGATATCTCGTTCGATCATCTGAAGCAGTCGTTTGCTGCTGGCCTGACCGTCCGCGCAGGAGGCCTGCCGGTTTTCTATCTGCTGTTCGCGTGGGGGGGGCCCGAGGGTCACCATACGATTGCGAATCTCAGCCCAACACTGCTGGGAGGGTCATCCCGGCCATCGCTTTTCTAGCTATTTTTTGAAGACGAGATACCCCCAGCGCTCCGGCACGTGCATATTGACAACTCCCTGGGGAGACCATACCCAGTTGTCTTCTTTGGGATTGCCCGGCTTCCACTCCACCCGGCTAAAGTTAATGCGCCAGGTGGTGCCCTCGTGCGGCTGGGGGACAGACTGCCGGGAGGCAAAGGCGGTCCAGGGGATGGCAATCTCCAGCGTCCAGCCTGGGTCGGTATCGGTGGAGTTATTCAGAGTTCCATGAAGGGCGACGGCTGTCTTCAGGCCGTCGAGTTCGAAGCTGTTGTCGGCGTGACCGCCGTAGCGGTAAGGCTTGTCCAAATAAAGGTCCCAGCCGGTATTGAGAGCATTCATCTCGAACTCGAAGTAGCCGTCCTGCTCCGGCAACGGCTTGAGGAAGACCTCGAAGTCGTTGTCATGGAAGATCACGGCATCATGTCGGGTGATCGTCGCCTTGATATCGGGCTCCTGCAGCTCGGCGGCGATATAGAGGTAGTGGTCGTCCCAAAGCATCTTTGCGCGGGTGCGGAAACGGGGCTTCGGTTTGACGACTCCCTCAATATCGACAAAGTCATCGGTCCATTTGGCGTGCTTCCATTCGCGCTTATTCAGGGTTCCGTCGATCACGGCAGGCTCCGTGGCACGGTGAACTTGATAGGCCTTCGGCTTTCCAGCGGGCGGTGCCAGTGGAGCAGGAGCTTTGTGCTGCGCCAGGGCTTCCTGACTGAGAATAGTCGGGGCCAGGAGAACAAGAACGCCGCAGCGGAGAATACCTGAAAGAGGCACGATGACTCCTTGAAGAGAATTCTTTGGCATCAACTCCGAACGCCAAGAGGAACTCACACCTTTATATCCTGCGGTTTGATACATGACGAAGCAGATTGATTGGAATGACTGTCCACACGAATGCAGGAGCGCTAAAATGCTTGCGAATGACAAGTGCAAAGACGAGGTTGCGTGTATCTCAAGCACCACGGTGGTGGAGCTGCCGGCCAAAACTTCGCTGCCTCCGGAGCCTCATGCTATGGACCGCTGGCGGATTCGTGTTGGTTGCGAGCCTTGCTCCGTTGCACGCGCAGGACAGTCAGTTAACCCACGCCGCGCAACTGATGCAAGCAGGCGATTATGCTGGCGCGGAACAGGTCTGGAGGCAACTGGCGAAATCTCATCCTACAAACGCCGTCGTTCACGCCAACCTTGGAGTGGTTCTGGCACAGCAAAATAAATTACCTGCTGCAGTCGCCGAGTACCGCAGATCGCTACAGCTTAAGCCGTATCAACCGGAGGTCCAGTCGAACCTCGGAATTGCGGAGTTCAAGCAAGGGCATTTCGAGAACGCGATCAGCGTTCTGAAACAGGTCGCCAGGCAAAATCCTGGGGATCAGCGGAGTGCGATTCTGATCGGGATGAGCTACTACGGGCTGCGTCAATATCAACGCGCCGCCGAGTTCCTGAGGCCGGCCGTGCAACGCGACCCCTCCAACCTGGAACTGAAAAACGTGCTGGCACAAAGCTGCCTGTGGAGCAGGCAGTATGACTGCGCGATGGCACAGTTCAAAGACATGCTGGCAATCAATCCGGAGTCGGCACAGGCCCATATGTTGATGGCAGAGGCGCTGGATGGGATGGGGAAGACAGATGAGGCAATTGAGGAGCTGGCGGAGACGGCGCGCACCTCTCCGCAGGAGCCGGTACTGCACTTCGAACTGGGGTATCTGTATTACAAGCAGGGAGAGTATGACAAGGCTTCTCCGGAGCTGAAGGCCGAGGTTGCGAATAACCCGGGATATGCGCAGGCATATCTTTACCTGGGGGACATTGCACTCCACAACAACGATAATGAAGTCGCGCAGCAGTATCTGAACAAGACTCTTGAGCTACAACCGGCAAGCCGCCTGGCTCACTTCGACATCGGTTGCGTGTATATGAACCAAGGAAAGAATCAGGAGGCGATTGAGGCATTCCGTCGTGCAATTGAGCTGGACCCTTCGCAACCGGATGCGCATTACAGGCTGGCTCGCGTTTACTCTGCCGTGGGACAAAAGCAGAAAGCCGCGGAAGAACTGACGAAGACAAAACAGCTTCACCAGAAGACCGATGACAGCCTGATCGAAAAGATCTCCGGAGGCAGTGCAAGGCAGCAGTAGCAGAATGTCGCACGACCAGCAGGCGGGAGACGATGAAGAACAATAAGGCCTCAACAATATCCCGTCGCAGCTTTCTTTGGATGGGCGCTGCGTCCACCATCAGCCTGGCGCAAGGCGTGGCTACCAGAAACGTGAAGCCGGTTCCCCGCGGCAAGCCATCGGGGATTCCATTTGACGCCCGATTTACCGATGTCGCGGCTCAGGCCGGACTTACTCTCCCCGTTATATACGGAGGGCTGGAGCACAAGAATTACATCCTGGAGACGGTGGGATGTGGGGTCGCGTTTTTTGATTATGACAATGACGGCTGGCTTGACGTATTTGTCCTTTCCGGAAAGCGGCTGTCAGATGGCGCATCGGATTCGGGCAATCGGCTGTACAAAAATAATCGCGATGGGACGTTTACAGATGTCACCGAAAAGGCAGGCCTGACCCATCATGGATGGGCCAGCGGGGTGACTGTCGGCGACTACAACAACGATGGCTTCGAGGATATCTTTGTCACCTGTTACGGGCAGAACATTCTTTACCACAACAATGGCGACGGCACCTTTACGGATGTAACTGCGAAGGCAGGCCTTCTGTACGGAGGTGCGCCCAGGTGGGGTTCGGGATGCACATTCGTCGACTACGACCGGGATGGACACCTGGATCTGTTCGTCTCCAACTATGTTGATCTGCATATGGATCGGATTCCAAAGCCCGGCGCCAATCCATACTGCAACTTCAAGGGAGTGGCTGTTAACTGCGGACCGCGAGGGCTTCCCATGCCGCGAAACTATCTCTATCGCAATCAGGGAGACGGCACCTTTCGCGATGTGACGCAGGAGATGGGGGTTGCAAAAGCGCAGCGCACCTATTCGATGACTGCTGTCGCTGCGGACCTGGACGAGGATGGCTGGACGGACATTTACGTCGCCTCCGACTCCACTCCGAGCCTGCTTCTGCTCAATCGACATCGGCTTCCATTCAGCGAAGAGGGAGCAGAACGAGGTGTTGCCTTCAGCGCCGATGGAGCCGAGCAAGCAGGGATGGGCGTTGCTATTGGCGACTATAACCTGGACGGTCACCTCGACATCTTCAAGACGCACTTCTCCGACGACACCAACGTGCTTTACAGGAACGACGGCAAGGGGGAGTTTACCGATGTCACGCTTGCGAGCGGGTTCGGTGTAGAGACACGTTACACATGCTGGGGCACGGGATTTGCCGACTTCGATAACAATGGATGGCCCGACCTTGCAGTAGTCACGGGTTCTGTCTACCCAGAGGTAGAAAGGGCACTCCCGAACTACCCACTCAAGACTCCACGGTTCATCTTTAGGAATCTTGGCAATGGGAAGTTCGAGGAGCTGATCGATGAAGCTGGCCCTGGAATAGCGGCATCACACTGCAGCCGGGGATGCGCGTTTGGCGACTTCGACAATGATGGCGATGTCGATATGATTGTCGTAAATCTGAACGAGCCACCATCGCTGTTGCGAAACGATCTAAAGAACAATCTGAGATGGCTGAAGGTCCTTCTGATAGGGACAACGTCCAATCGGAGCGCCATCGGCTCACGGGTGATAGCGAAATATGGCGGCAAGACGCAGGCTCAGGCCGTGCTAGGGCAATCCAGTTTTTACTCCGTCAATGACCGGCGGCTGCACTTTGGAGTAGGTGAAAACACTCACGCAGACCTGGAAGTCCATTGGACCAATGGTCTGGTCGAACGATTCACCGGCATTGAGACGAACCAGTTAGTGACGATTACCGAGGGAAAAGGCATCGAGACGTCGGCGCTCGGTTCAACGGCAAAATAAATCAGGGATGCCGTCGACGACACGGCATCCCCGATTCAGTGGATTTGGGTTAGAAGGAGAATTTAGCTCCCAACTGAAGCGTTCTCGGATCATAGGTCGAGGTGACCTGTCCGAAGTTCGCGTCGTTGGATGCGGAATCAATTCCATTGAATTGTGTGTGATTGAAGGTGTTGAAGGTCTCCAACCTCAATTGGAGTCTTACAGACTCGGTGAATGCAAACGACTTGAACAGCGCCATGTTGAAGTTGAAGAGCCCGGGCAGTCGGACTGCATCCTTGCCGGCATTCCCGAATCCCTGATTCGGGCCGCCGTTCCATGGAGCAGTCGGGTCGGCAAAGGCGCTCTTATCGAACCACGCCAGTCTGGTCTTGGGATACCGGACTCTCGAGACCTGGTTCGGCCGGTTCGTTGTGCCGCCTCCAAGACCAAGCGTGTCCACACCGGTGTAGCGGAGCGGTTGCGGCGCTCCAGCCTGCGCAACGGTGATTCCCGACAGCTCCCAGCCTCCCAGAACGGCTTTCTTAAAACCGTTGCTGCTGTCACGGAAGAACGGGAGTTGGTAGATGTAATTTGCTGTGAAGATATGACGGCGATCAAACGTTCCTGAGCCGCGGTCATATTCCCGGTTGAACGGATTGGAAAGAGCGCCGAGATCATTGGCAACGATATCGATCTCATGCGAGTAGGTGTAGGCGAGCTGGAAGGTCACCCCATGCCGGTTCTCCATCCGCATACCCGCCTGAAGTGAGTGATAGCTGAAGTTGCTCTGGTTCTCTTGTTGATTGATGGAGCTGAATCCTGGATAGATCCGATAGAGATTTGGATTGAGGCTGCCCGCCGCAACTCCCTGGCGTAGATCGTAGGGGTTCGATGGATTATTAGGATTCGTCAGAGGGAGAGTATTGATAGCACGATCATTGCTCTGGCTCCAGCCCAGGGAGCCAACGTACTGTACAACGGCAATCACTGCAGGAGCGAGTTGACGTTGAACTCCCAGACTGAACTGAGCAGTCCCTGGTGGAGTGTAATCGTACTGCAGCGTAGTCATCGTGGATGGAAATGCTTGTGTGGTGGTAGCACCGGTCAGAGCGCTTTGTTGCGGGTTCGAGAAGTACACGTTGTTTGCTGAAGGCTGATAGGCGAACGGCGGGTTGAGAGCGGCGTTATAAACGTCATTCCCCTGCACACGCTCAAAGAACATACCGAAGCCGCCGCGAACCACGGTGCTTCCTGAACCAGGAAGAGTGTAAGCAAACCCAATACGTGGTTGGAAAGTGTGGTACTGATTTTGCACATTCCCCCGTGGGAATCCATTAACGCCTGCTTCACGCATTCCATTGAGGTAGAACGGGCGTCCCTGGAATGCCGTCAGAGAAGAAGGGTTGAGAGTTCCGTCGGGGTTCAATGGATATGGCAAGGTTCGATCGTATAGATTCGGGACGAAATTCGCGAACTGATCGTAGCGCTCGAAGGCATGCGGCATTCCGTCGAACCGTAGTCCCAGGTTGAGAGTGAGGCGAGGAACAATGCGCCAATTATCGTTCACATAGAAACTATAGTTGTTGTTTACCCAGTGTTTGCCTGCCAGGTATTCCAGCTGGGTAAAGCTGGCCGCATCGCCTAAGAGGAAGTTGATATACGAGTCTTTCGAGAATGAGCTGTTGTTGAAGACCGCCGTTCCCTGGGTATTCGCCTGCAATTGCTGGTTCTTGACAGCATGCAGCCACGAGAAGCCGAACTTGAACTGGTGCAGGCCTTTGTTCCATGAGAGGTCGTCACGAACCTCATACCCCATGTAAGAGTTCTTCCAGGGGAAGTAGCTCGAGCTCCAGTTGGTGTTGTACGGTCCACCCAGCTGAATCTCGGGCATGCGGTTGCCGAAGTTGTTTGCTCCGGGGAAGAAGCTGGTTGCCGTCCAGCCCTGTGGCTTTGCCGATACGCCAACAGGATCGAGATGAATGGTGTTGCCGCTGAAGAGAAATGCGGTCTCATTTAGCAGGTTAGGCGACAGAGTCTGAGTCAGCTTGATCGTCGACGACCATGATGGATTCTTCATTGCCGTTCCTACCGTAGGGTAGGAGCTGTTGCCCCAGAGTGGAGGATAGTAGGTCTGATCCACACCGTCGTGAAGGTAATGTCCCATCAACTGCAGCTTCGTGTTGATGGCGTGATCGATACGAACGACGTCCTCTCGCACATTCGTCGGCTGAGGAATCGATGAGATGTACTGACTTGCGCCGAAGTTCGGCTTCGGGAAGGTACCCGCATTCAACTCCAGTACTGCATTCTGATCAATCAATTCCCGGGGAATGACGTTATTGGGGAAAGGCTGTCCGGGGGTCAAACCTCTCCCGGCATAGATCGCGAGCTTTGCAGGATCACTGGTAACGGGCACAACCGGAACAGTTCCGTTGGACGGCACCTGATAGGTAAGATCCTGTCCGGGCTGAGCGAAGTTATTCGATGCGATGGTGTTTACAGTTGACGGGGCGCTTCCCTGCACCAGCTTTCTCCATTCTTCATTGACAAAGAAGAAGGTGCGATTGCGCGCATTATTGTAGATGTGCGGAATCCAGAGCGGGCCACCGATGTTGCCGCCAAAGTTATTCAAGCGAAACTTTGGCCTGGGCTGGCCGGCAAGATTGGTGAAGTAGTGGTTGGCATCGTATGCCTCGTTCCGGTTGAACTCCCAGAGACCTCCATGGAATTTGCTGGTTCCGGAGCGAAGCACCATCAGAATCGTTCCGCCGGACCCGAGTCCGTAGTCGGGGCTGTAATTGCTGTCGAGTGTCTGAAACTGTGCGAGTGCGTCGACTGAAGGGAGTGAGCTGAAGCAGCCACCGCAGCCGCGATCATTCAGCTCGCCGCCATCCAGCAGGTAGACGTTGTGCGAGGTTCTTGTTCCGTTGAAGCTGATCCCGTTTGCCGAAGTGAGCGCGTTCACGCCCCCGAACGCAGGCAGGTTATTGGAGACGCCCATGCCGAGCGCCGCCAGGGAGACGACGTTGCGACCGTTCGTCGCCAACTGCGTCACCTGCTCACCGCTGATCAGGTTACTGACCTCGCTGGTCTCGGACTGCAGTTGCAGTGCGTTGGCCTCGACCGTGATGGTCTGGGTTTCGCTGCCGACCGTCAGCTCGAAGTCCTGCTTGACGGTCTGAGCTGTGTTCACGACGATGTCGGTTTTGGTGTACTTCTGAAATCCCGGGGCTGTTACGTCCAGTTTGAATCGTCCGATGCCGACGTTGGCAAAGAGGTAGATACCAGCGTTATTGGAGACCGCCTTCCTGGTCTGACCGGTTGCAGGATTCGTAAGCGTGAGATCGGCATTGGCGATGACGGCTCCAGAAGAGTCCATTACGGTTCCGGTAATGGTTGCATTCTCCTGGCCCCAGCTGGATGGCGCAAACAGCACCATACTTAAAACAACGAGCAAGAAACTTAGATTTCGGCGCACGGTGTGACCCTCCAAAAACATCCTGCAGTCTTACAGCGAGCAATCTGTCCTTCCAGTCAATGCATGGGGAAAATGCGATTTTCTGGAAAACGTTTTCTATTGACCTGAGATAAATCCTGCAAACAAAGTGTTTCGAGCGAATTTACCCTGTGAGCTTTATTTCACGTCTTGTAAAAATCATGCGGTCTTCGCCGCAGGGGGAGCCTGATTCCTTGAAGCGGTCGCAGCTTAAATAAACGCCCTCGGATTTGTCAAGCTAATTTATGGGCGATATTTATACGATTTTGTTTCCAGAACAGACAGTTTTGCCCTCCTCTTCCCCGCCTCACGGCTAAGGGGCTTTGACAGGACACGGCATGCCGAAAGAAGTCGGTAAATCCCGCTCAAACCGCTGCAGAAGTCCGATCGATTGCAATGAATGGGGTTGACGCTCGCAAAAAGGAGCGACTACCGTAATGCTTCAGAAACTGTAATAACGTTTACTCAAATAAAAACCACATGTGGGAACCGGGAGGGACAGCACATTGAAATTGCGTTTACCGATCGTGCGGGAGGGCGCTCGACGCTATCGACTTCATTATGCGGCAACGAGCCTTGGGCTACTGTTGCTATCCAATGCCGCATATGCGCAGTCAGGCCAGACAGCAGCCATCTCTATCAAACTGGACAGCCCCGCTCACAAAGTAAGCCCGATGCTATACGGCCTGATGACAGAAGAGATTAACTTTTCTTACGATGGCGGCCTGTATGCGGAGATGGTTCGAAACCGAACCTTTGGTGGACGCCGGCATTCGCAGCCAGCCCACTGGTTTGTCGTTGAGCACGGAAACAGCAGCGGAAAGATGGAGATCGACGATTCCAACGGTCCAAGCGAAGCGCTCCAGAACAGCCTGTTGATCGACGTGGCCAAGGCAGATGCACAAAACCCCTTGGGCGTTTACAACGAAGGCTACTGGGGAATGGCGGTTCACCCGAACACAACCTACAAAGCCTCGTTTTATGCGAAGACTGACCAGGCTGATGAAGGACCGATCAACCTGTCCCTGATCAACAATGACAGCGGAAAGGTCGTCGCGTCTGCAGCCAGTGGAGCGATCTCCGGCCAGTGGAAGAGATACGAGGTCCTGCTGAAGACAGGGCAGGTAGAACCCAGTTCCAAGAATCACCTGCAGTTGACGGTATCTCATCCGGGCAAGGTATGGATCAGTCTGGTCTCTCTCTTTCCGCCGACATACAAGGACCGCGATAACGGGAACCGGCCGGACCTGATGGAAAAGATGAAGGCCATGAATCCGAAGTTTCTTCGTCTTCCCGGTGGAAACTACCTGGAGGGAGATGAGATTCAGGATCGCTTCGACTGGAAGACGACCATTGGCCCGCTGGTAGATCGTCCGACTCATCCTAGTCCGTGGCGCTATCAGTCTTCGGATGGCATGGGTCTTCTGGAATTTCTGGAGTGGACCGAAGACCTGGACATTGAGCCTGTGCTCGCGGTCTACGCCGGATATTCCCTAAAAGGGGCGCATGTGAATGCCGGTCCTGCTCTCACACCTTATGTTCAGGATGCACTCGACGAGATCGAATTTGCCACTGGCGGTACCGATACTCCGTGGGGAAAGAAGCGCGCCCAACTAGGCCATCCAAAACCATTTCCATTGCACTACGTCGAGATCGGAAACGAGGACTGGTTTGACCGTTCGGGCAGCTACGAGTCGCGTTTCGCCCAATTCGATAAGGCCATCAAAGCCCGTTATCCCAATCTCAAAACCATCGCCACCATGCCGTTGAAGCGAATCAAGCCGGATGTTCAGGATGATCACTATTATCTGCGTGCAGTCGAGAGCTACGAACACGCCAGCAAGTACGACACAGCAGACAGGAATGGACCGAAGATCTTTGTAGGCGAGTGGGCCACTCGGGAAGGTTCTCCGACGCCAAATCTCAACTCAGCTCTGGGCGATGCAGCCCTGATGACCGGCTTCGAACGTAATAGCGATCTGATTGTGATGGCTTCGTATGCTCCCATGTTCGTGAACGTCAATCCTGGAGGCATGCAGTGGGAGAGCGATCTGATTGGCTATGATGCCATGTCCAGCTATGGGTCGCCGTCGTACTACGCTCAGGTGCTGTTCGCAAAATATCTGGGAGACACGGTTCCAACCTCGTCAGCCGATCACCTTTCACAGCGATTCTTCTACTCCGCGACTACATCAGGTGCGCAGAAGAAGCTGTATCTGAAGCTGGTGAATGGCAACTCTGTGCCTCAAACGGTTACGCTTCATCTGGAAGGCAAGAGAGTGCAGCCTACGGGGATTGTAGAGACGCTTGGAGGAAATAACCCGGCTGAGACAAACTCTATCACTGAGCAGAAGAGGATCGTGCCGGTGAGATCGGAGCTTACAGGCATCAAGGAGACGTTCGAGCACACGGTTCCTGCATACTCGATCCAGATCCTGGAACTTTCGACTGACTGAGCTTTACTTCTTTGATCTCGCAGGCCTTCTTTTAGACAGGCCTGCGAGGCTACCCTTTGGGATCGAGGTGGACTGGCGAACAACGAGCCGCGTCGTTACTGCCTCATAGGCTGCCTTCCGGCTGTCCTCCTCTTTCAGACTTGCAATCAAAGTTCTGACAGCATTGGTTGCAATCTCACGCCCGGACATTCTGACCGTTGTAAGCGGCGGAAGCACATACCTCGCGATGCCGATATCGTCAAACCCAATCAGGGAAACATCACCCGGAATCTTCATTCCCAGCCGCGAAACAGCGTGCATCGCACCAATTGCGGTCATGTCGTTCGAACAGACGATTGCGGTTGGCGGTCCGGGAAGCTTCAGCAGGTGCTCGGCTCCTTTCGATCCGCCCTCCATCGTATAGTCCCCCACATAGACATACTCATCTGGCAGATCGAGGCCGATGGAGGTCACAGCAGATCGGAAGGCCTGTTCACGCGCCTGCGCAGAATGTAAGCCCGTCGGTCCTGCGATGAAACCTATACTTCTGTGCCCCAGCACAGCGAGATGCTGCACAGCTTCGTGGATTCCGTGGTCATAGTCGATGTGGATGGCGGAGAAGCCCTTTTTCTCAGGAGCAACATCGATAAAGACCATGGGAATCTTCTTCAGCGCAAACCGCTCCAGCAGCGGCTCTTCTATCCCGAAGGTCATCACGGCAACGCCATCCACCTTTCGTTCCAGCATGCGCTGGACGCAGGCTTCCATGCGACGCAGGTCATAGCCCGTTGAACCGATCAGAGTCTCATATCCCGCGGCTACGGCCTCCTCTTCGAATCCCTGGATAAGCTCCGGGAAGAAGGGATTCGTAATGTCGGAGATGATGACGCCCAGCAATCGGCTGCGGCCGCTGACAAGAGCGCGCGCCTGGTTATTCGGGATGTAACCGAGCTTTGAGATCGCCTCCCAGACACGTTTGCTCAGAGCTGGATCGACATTGGCGATATTGTTGATGACGCGCGACACAGTTGCAACAGACACTTTCGCGCTGGCGGCAACAGTACGGATGTCGATGCGCCGCTCCACATGCCTGCTGGCAGATTTCGTGCTTTCCTTATTTGCGGAAGGTCCCGCTTTCCTTCTGCTCATCTGTCCTTTCCATGCGCCCTATCGAAATGATGTACCTAAACCCAGCAGTTCAGGGCAATAATTTCCACGTCTCGCCTCAATTATCAATAATTTTCGTCAAACGCGTCTTTGTATGCTGATTTGAGACGGACGAATTCTGTCATAAAGGACAAGCTGCACAGAACTGTTATTTTCCCAACAGGAGACCCAGTCAACAAAATGCGTGCATCCACTTGGAAGATCGGGATCACCGCCGGATTAGGCGGATTGCTGTTCGGCTTCGATACTGCCGTCATCGCTGGCACTACAGACGCAATCACACAACTGTTTCACCTCACTCCGGCCCAACTTGGCATCACGGTAACGAGCGCGCTGCTGGGCACCATTCCCGGCGCTGCCTTTGCCGGGATTCCGAGTGACCGCTTCGGACGCCGCACCTGCCTTAAGATGCTGGGACTGATCTATATCGTCTCGGCGCTGGGATGCGCGTTGGCCTGGGACTGGCCCTCTTTCCTCGTCTTCCGCACCATTGGCGGAATCGGAATCGGAGGCTGTTCGGTGGTTGCACCGATGTACATCGCCGAGGTATCGCCTGCAGAACACCGGGGCCGCATGGTGGGGATGTTCCAGATCAACGTCGTGCTGGGCATCCTGGTCGCCTACGTCTCCAATTTCATCATCTCGATGATGCACTTCGGCGACATGGAATGGCGGTGGAAGTTCGGTGTTGCGTCGATCCCCGCGGCCTTCTTTTTCTTCATGCTGTTCAGCATTCCGGAGAGCCCACGCTGGCTTCTGGGACGCAGCCGCGAGACGGAGGCGCGGGCAAGTCTCGAACAGATTGGAAGCGAAGATCCGGAGCAGGAGTACTCCCGTATCGCACTCGCTCTCAGGAACGAGGCTCAGACGACCCGAGGCCGCCTGTTTGCCAGGAATCTGCGCAAGCCCATATTCCTGGCCGTCAGCATTGCAGCGCTCAACCAGCTTTCAGGTATCAACGCCATTCTGTACTACCTGAACGATATCTTCGCCGCAGCTGGCTTCAGCAAACTGTCAGGAAATATTCAGGCAGTTGTCGTGGGGGTCACCAACCTGCTATTCACAGTGTTGGCAATGAACTACATCGATCGCTTCGGGCGGCGTTTTCTGCTGCTCATAGGTTCCGTCGGAACGGCGCTTGCGCTTGCGGCGACTGGGTTTATCTTCCAGACAGCACAGCACCGTGACCGGCTTCTCTGGATGCTGATCCTCTTCATAGCGTCGTTCGCTTTCTCGCAGGGCGCCGTGGTCTGGGTTTATATCAGCGAAATCTTTCCCAATAACGTCCGCGCTGCTGGCCAGAGCCTGGGAAGCATGACGCACTGGGTACTGAATGCCGCGATCTCACTTGCCTTTCCACTGGTCGCGGTACATTCGCACGCTGTTCCCTTCTACTTCTTTGCAGTCATGATGGTTCTGCAGTTCTTCCTGGTGCTGATTGTCTTTCCGGAGACGCGCGGCCGGAATCTCGAATCCATCGAAAGTGACTACTTTCATGTGTAACGCCCTTAGTAATCCATAGAGGATGGAAGGCTTTCGACCAGAGATCAGTCGAATCGGGTCATTTGCTACTGTTCGCTGTAAATCTGGGTTACTGCACCTGGGGTTGAATATAGTTGAGAAGCCAGACGATCGCTGGATCGGCATCCTCCACCGCGAAACATAGGTCATGCTGGCCGGACTGTCGCGAGGTGAACTGTACTGCTGGAAGTGAGGTCAGGCCATCTTTCCGATATGCCGGCTGTAGCGGAACCTCAGCAAGCTGAGGCCCACTGCAGCTATCCATGTGGATTGCAATCTTCGCGTTTGTCGTGGATGCCGCGCTGGACACGGGAAGCGGCTTCCCTTGAGCATGAAAGATATACGGGATACTGCCCACTCCGAGTTGCACGCCCTGAAAGAGGCCCAGATCCGCCTTGCGATAGATCCAGCAGGGATTTGAAAACACCACCCGGAAGACGGGCCGCTCTGCATTACGCGGAGGGTCCTGTTCCATCTGGATTCCGGCATTGTTCCTGCATGGGTCCAACTCCCGGCTGTCGCGCCGGACCGCGGACGCCAGTGTAATCTGCTGCGCGACCGGATCTCCCAATGCGGTGCCTCCCTCGAAGGCCAGGGCGTGTAATTGCCTGGGTAAAGTCACCGATACCGGCTGCGTATATACGGGTGACTCCGGGCCAACGGAAGAGCCGTCCAGAGTGTAATGAATCTCTCCAAAATTGCCCTGCGTGCTCAACGTAAGAGTGGCGCGATCGCCAGTGACGGCAGGCACAGCGTGCGCCTGCACCTCGAAGACGCTGAGTGCAGGTTGAAGGCCTGCGTCTTTCGCGCGTTGCAGGTCCGCAGGCAGCCGCTTCAGAAAATCGGTGTAGTTTCTGTTCCCTGCCGGCGACCAGGCCATCTCCGCAAGTGCGGCCGCACGAGGAAAGAGCATGTGCTGTACCCGATCCTCGGTCAGGATGTACTCCGTCCAGATGGAGCCCTGCACGCCAAGGATGTGGCTCTGCTCTGCGGGTGTCAGCTCTGTGGGATCGGCCCGGAAGTTGTATACGTCGCCCAGCGAATTTACGGGATCGCGTCCGGCGGGCTCATCGATGGCATCACTCTGGCGATAGTTGAAGTAGAGCGGGCGGTAGGGCGTAAGGATCGCGTCGTGGCCCTGCCTGGCCGCAGCGATCCCGCCCTCCATGCCGCGCCAGGACATTACGGTTGCGTTCTGCGACAGTCCTCCCTGCAGGATCTCGTCCCATCCCACCATCTTGCGGCCATGCGCGTTGATGAACTTCTCGATCCTCGCGATAAACCAGCTCTGAAGAGCATCCTCGTCATGCAGTCCGAGCTCGTGGAGCTTCTGCTGTATGGCAGGATTCTCCTTCCACTGGTTCTTGATAGCTTCATCTCCTCCCACATGGATGTACTCACTGGGAAAGAGCTCCATCACCTCTGTGAGGATGTTTTCAAGGAAGGTAAACGTCTCGTCTTTCGGGTTGTAGAGGTTCGGGTAGATTCCCCATCCAACTGGCATATGGGTGATCGGGTTCAGCGAACTTGCGTACTCCGGGTACGCGACCAGCGGCGCAGTTGCATGGCCTGGCATCTCGATCTCAGGGACGACAATGATGTTGCGAGCCTGAGCATAGGCCACGATGCGTCGAATCTGCTCCTGTGTATAGAAGCCGCCATAGGGACCCTTCGGCGTCAGGGAGTTTGGCTGGTACGGCGGCATCGTCTGTGGTCGATACCCTCCTACCGACGTCAGGCGTGGATATCGTTTAATCTCAATGCGCCAACCCTGATCGTCGGTCAGATGCCAGTGAAGCCGGTTCAGCTTATGCTCGGCCATGTAATCGAGCAGCTCTAGGATAAATTTCTCGCTCTGCATGTGACGCGCGGAATCGAGCATCAGGCCACGCCAACGAAAGCGCGGCTCATCTTCGATCTGCCATACAGCAAGCTGGCCGTTATTGTGCGCCAACATCTGCCACAGGCTGATGGCGCCGTAAAGATAACCAGCATGGTTGCTCGCAGAGATCACGACGGAAGCCGGAGAGATCTTCAGCGAATAGCTCTCATCCTCGCCTCCATTCACGAACTGATGAGCAGGACGCCGAACGAATCGAAGTTGGGGAGTTCCTTTGACTAAACCTTGAGAGTTTTCAATCAGGCCTGCATTGTGAGTTCTTTCCAGAAGCCACTGGAGATACCTCTCAACAGAACGGGCGTCGGGATCTGCACTGGCAGCGTCAAAGAAAAGCCCACGATTGAGGTTCAGCATGCCGTTGCCGCGGGAGGCATCTGCCGGTTCGGGAATGATGGGTGCCGAGCGGCTCTGCTGTGCGATGCTCCTCAACGTCCCGCCAGTCAGGCTCAGCAAAAGGAGCAGAAAAGACGTTCCAGCTTTTCTACAAACGCTCATCCGAAAAACTCCAGGGAACAACTTCCTATCTCGGGCTGCCACAAACAACGCTTCGTCGAAGGCCGAGTATCCCTAACAGTACACGCAGCCCCTGTGGTTTGCGGGAAGTCCATGCAACGCCACTGAGACAAATGTCCTATCGATTGGAGCCGCCTCTTCAGATCGCAGACATATCTGAACCGCGCGATCGCAGCATCAGAGACGATCAATAGTGCAAGAGCCTTATCCGAAAGACTGCTAAGAGAAGTTATGATGGCAGACATGCCGATTACCGCATCAATCTGCTTTCAGGATTCGTGCCCGGCCAGTTGACATCATGCCTTTGACCAATATCCTTGCTCGCCATCTTCGCCGCGTTGCTAAAGGCGCATCTACCTGTCATCTTCCCGTCGCTGTCTCCGGAACTTCGGTTGCGGTAGCCCTGACTGCGGTTTTCTGGTGGAGTCAGCAGATGGCGCCCGTAGCATTGGCTGGACAAGAGAAGCCGCGTAAAACGAGCTCCTTCAACTCCGGTGAGACAAGGCCACCTGAAGATCCTGCTGCCGTAGCACGGGGAAAGACGCTGTACGGCGTGCACTGTCAGGCATGTCATGGAATGGACCTCCGCGGCGGGGATATGGGAGGTCCGAACCTGCTGCGCTCACAGGTCGCGCTTACCGATCAGCATGGCGAAAAGATCATTCCAATTATCCAGGGAGCCCGGCAAGCCCAAGGTATGCCAAATATAGGTCTGAACGATGAAGATGCCGGAGCTGTCGCCGCCTATATCCGAACCGTGATTGGCACGATTGGGAGTCAGGGCACGCCACCCGGCGAGTTGAAGCCACTGGATATCGTCGTTGGCAATGCAGAGCAAGGCCAGACGTATTTCACCGCTCATTGCGCCAGCTGTCACTCTGTCACCAGCGATCTGAAAGGGTTTGCGAGCCGCTACCCGGAACCACGGGCTCTGCAGGCGCGGTGGATCCTGGGTGAGAGAAGCATCAACCAGGATGGCATAAGAAATGCGACCGTCGATATAACAGTAGCTCCCGGACAGGTCGTCTCCGGAGCTCTGGTTCACATCGACGACTTCCTGGTGACGCTTCGTTCGAGCGACGGCACGGAACACAGCTACTCTCGCAACGGAGCCACTCCAAAGGTCGTCGTGCATGATCCATTGCAGAAGCATCGCGAGATGCTGCCGACCTACACCGACGATGACATCCATAACGTGACTGCATATCTGGTGACCCTGAAGTGAAGATCAATCGCGCTCTTTCCCTTGTCAGCATTCTGCTTCTCTCTGGCTCTCTGTTCGGGCAGGGAGGCGGTGTGTCGCCTGAAGAACTCCTGAAGCCGCTCAAGAATTCCTGGCCCACCTACAATGGCGACTACACAGGCAAGAGATACAGCGCGCTGACTGCAGTTAATCGCCAGACGGTTAAGAATCTTGGGCTGTCATGGTCAGCTCAGCTCACGCCTGGTGATGAATCAAACGCCGCCAACGGTCGTCGCTCCACGTCGCCCTCGTCGCGGTTCATCATCGGTGGTGAAGGGGCCGGTGATATGAACATCCACTCCGGCAGCATCAAAGGCTCGTCCCTGATGGTGGATGGAACCCTGTACGTCACCATGCCCGACAACGCCTGGGCGATCGATGCTCGTAGTGGGCGCACGCTGTGGCATTACTTCTGGAAGACCCGCGGCGGAACCCATATCGGCAATCGCGGCTTTGGAATGTGGAACGGCTACCTCTACATGGAGACTCCGGACGATTACCTTGTCTCCCTGGATGCGAAGACCGGCAAGGAACGTTGGCACAAGATGATCGCGAATGTGGAAGAGGGCTACTTCGCCACTCCGGCGCCCATCGTGATCGGCAACCACGTCCTTGTGGGCGTAGGAAATGACATCGATTCTCCCGGCTTTCTTCAGTCCTACGATGCAGAGACAGGCGAGCTGCAATGGAAGTTCTATACCGTTCCCATGAACAAAGACGATCCCGGAGCCGATACCTGGGCCAGCCTGGATGCAGCACGACATGGCGGAGCGCAAACGTGGATCACCGGCGCCTACGATCCGGAGACACATCTCTATATCTTCGGGACCGGTAATCCCACTCCCGCCTATACGACAGGTCTACGGGGAGACAAAGACAATCTCTTCACCTGCACGCTCATCGCCATCAACGTGGATACGGGCAAGATGGCCTGGTACTTTCAAACCTCGCCCCACGACATGCACGACTACGATTCCGCCCAGACGCCAGTACTCTTCAATGGCATGTTCCATGGCAAGATGCGCAAACTGGTGGCGACCGCCGCGCGCAACGGTTACTACTTCACACTGGACCGGGTCACCGGGGAGCATCTCGTCACCAGCAAATATGGCAAGACAACAAACTGGGCGAAGGGACTGACTCCAGCCGGAGGCCCTCTTCGCGATCCCGGAAAAGATGCTACCGTCGCCGGTTCGCTGGTCTCTCCCAACTCGAGCGGCACCATCAACTGGGAGCCTCCGGCGTTCTCGCCGCGTTACGGCCTTCTCTATACCTATGAGGTCAACAGCTTCTCGGTCGTCTATCTTACCGACCCCGATCCACGAGGTTCCATGGGCCTTGGCGGCAAGCAGGAGATCTCCGTGGGAACGTATGCCAGCTATCTGACGGCAATCGATTACAAAACCGGCAAAGCGCGTTGGAGACATCCATTCGCCAATGGAAACATGGGCGGCGGAGGCCTGCTGGCCACTGCGGGGGGGCTACTTTTTACCGGAGACGGTGCAGGAAACTTGGTCGCCTATGATCAGGCCGATGGCACCCCACTCTGGCACACTCGTATCGGGCAGGTAACGAATGCCCCGCAGACCTATGAGTTGGACGGACACCAGTACCTTATCTGTGCAACTGGCGACAGGCTCTGGTCATTCCTTCTGCACTGATGCAGTAAATGGGAGAACGGTTACAGCTTTCCAGCGCACCTCCCGCCTAATGCGCTGCAGACTTAGAAAAGAGGTTCATTACCAGCACGCCCGCAATAATCAGCGTCATCCCCATCATTGCCGCGCGGTCCAGCGCCTGCCTGTAGACCACGAATCCTACTAGTGCAATCAGCACCGTTCCCACGCCAGACCAGATTGCATACACAATCCCCACCGGAATCGTCTTCAGGGTTTGAGACAGACAATAGAACGCCGCACCATATCCAGCCACCACCACCACAGAGGGCCACAACTTTGTAAATCCGTTGGAAGCTTTCAGCGACGAGGTCGCAATCACCTCACTCAGGATCGCCGCCAACATCCATAGAACGTCACCCCTCATACCCCCGCCTCCACCTGCGTCTCGCGGTTGTTCATCGCCAGTAATATCGGCCCCGCAGCCACCACCACACCCGCCAGCACTACCATCCCCAGCGCGCGTTCTAGCCCCAGCATCACAGCCAGCCATCCGATCAGCGGAGGCCCGGCAAGAAAGCCAAAGTACCCGATCGTCGACAACGCCGAGATCGCTGGCGCAGTCGCCATCTTTGTACTCCTGCCAATTAGAGTCACCATCACGGGAAAAACATTCGCAATCCCCATACCCGTCAGCACCAGTCCAAAGACTGCAATCGGAATGGACGGCGAGATCAGCGTGCATCCAAACCCGAATGCAATCAGCGCTCCGCTTCCGGTTAGGATCGCCCCGTGACTGAATCTGCGCACAAACCAGTCGCCCGCGAACCTCCCACATGCCATCGCAATAGCATACGAGGCATACCCCGCCGCGGCCAGTGAAAGGCTCGCCTTCATATTCGACCGCAGATACACCGCCGCCCAGTCGCCAATCGCTCCCTCGGCAAACAGTCCGAAGAAGGCAATCATCGCTAGCCGCAGCAGCGGAGCATCCGGAAGCATAAACCCCTTCTTCTTCTCCTCCTCGCGATGTCCAGGCTTTTCCGTTATCAGAAACGGCAGCACCGCAAGCACCGCCATCACAAGCACCAACGATCCCGCCGACAGGTTGAACCGCAGTGTCTGCCCATGCTTCAGCAGCAGGCTCGTCACGCCCGCACCGAACAACCCACCCAGACTCCAGCACCCCTGCAGCAGACTCTGGCTCGATCTGTGATAGTGGTTCTCCAATGCCACCGCCTGCGCATTCACCGAGACATCGAAGGCCCCCTTCGCTCCCCCGAAGAGCCCTGCGCTTATCACCAGCATCGTGTGCGAATTTGCTTGCGCCAGGCACGCCAGCATCACCACATAGGCCAGCGAGACCACCCGCACGATCTTCCTGCTCCCAAAATGCGAGATCAGATGCCCCATCACCGGCATCGTCACAATCGCCCCACCCACCAGGCTCAGCAAAACCGTGCTCAGCGCGCCGTTCGTAAGATGCAGATTCTGTTTGAAGACGGGAACATGCGCCGCCCACAATCCGAATCCCGTTCCGTCCGCAAGAAAAAGTACAGCAAGCGCCCACTTGGGCCACTGAATCCCCATGACACTATTAAACGCCCCGCCCGGTCCATCCATCGATAAAATCTCGCCTACAGCCTGCACAATGCATCTTCGTTGACTTTCCTCTCCGCTCACCCCTACGATCTTCCGGCCATGCAAAGCCTCTTCCCACCTGCGGCATACCTTCTTCTGCTGATTCCTCTTGCGTCCCGAGCCCAGCAGATCACGCCCGCTCAGGCCATGGCGATGCACCAGTATGAGCGGACGACACCTTATATCGATCTTCCCACCGCTCAGCTCACGAAAACCGTCAAGGAGCTGAACGGCCTCAAAACGGAACCCGACTCAGGCCAGCTCGATACCATCCTCCAAAGTACCGGCGAGGGTATCAATGCTCAGCTCCCCCGCGTTCCTAACCTCCTCTGCCGCGAAGAGGTCGCCGAGGAGACTAAACCCCAGATCTCCGCTCCCACCTCAGTAAGGATCTCGGGTAGCCCCGGCGCCTCCACCATGCAGTCACCCACCGCACCCGATCAGTGGAGCACCGGTGCCACGCATCGTTTCGAGTACATCATCCGCACCAGCAAGGAAGAAGACGGCAGCATCACCCTCGAGGAGACTCGCCAGGGCAAAGGCCCTGCCGTTGCCGCCCCAAGGGGAATCGGCTTCGCCGCGCTCTGGATGATCTTCGCTTCCGGCAACCGGGCCGAATCCACGTTTCGCTATCTCGGAACCCAGAAGGTCGATGGCCGCCCCACCCAGGTAATCGCGTTCGCTCAGATCCCGGACAAAGTCAGAAAGCCCGCCCAGATCGATACGGGTGCCGGAACGGTTCCTCTGCTCTACCAGGGCTTCGCCTGGATCGACGCAGAAAACTTCCACATCCTTCGTCTCCGCACCGATCTCCGCGCTCCCTTGCCTGAGCTCAACCTCAGACGCATCACCTCGACCATCGACTTCAGCAAAGTAACCATTCCTCAGTTTCCCGATGACTTATGGCTTCCCAAACAGGTCGAGGTTTTGTGGCAGACCAACGAAGCGGAAGCAGGGGAGATTCACCGCTACTCAAGGTATCAGCTCTTCCACGCCACCGCGCGAATCGTGCCCTAAGGTCCTATTCAGCCGCCCATATCGATCCTGTTTTTACGCACGCCTGACAAAACTGAATGCCCCGTTGTATCCTTCCGTGAATCCGGAAATGACGCCGGTTGTATTCTGTATCTCCTCTCTCTCATAAAAGAAGTGATGAATTGAATGAGACTTCTTTCTCGCTCCCTGTACCTCCAGGTCCTTCTCGCTGTTGTTATTGGAATATTGATCGGCCTCTTCGTGCCTTCCGTCGGACTCCAGCTCCAGCCGCTCGCCACCGGCTTCGTCAAGCTCATCAAGATGGTGTTTGCCCCGGTCATTCTTCTGACCGTTATCCTTGGCATCGCCCGCATGGAAAACCTGGCCGACCTGGGCCGCGTCGGCATTAAGTCCCTTATCTACTTCGAAGCTGTGTCCACCTTCGCCTTGCTCATCGGATTAGGAGTGGTCTCGGTCGTTCGCCCCGGTGTCGGTATGAACGTCGATCCTGGCACCTTGGACACCAAGGTGCTCTCAAGCTACGTCTCCGCCGCTCCCCCGCAATCCATCAGCGAATTTCTCCTGCACATCATTCCCGATAGCGCTGTAGATTCGCTCGCAAAGAATGAGGTACTTCCTATCCTCTTCTTCGCCATCCTCTTTGGCATCGCACTGGCACGCATGGGTGACGAGGCCATGCCTCTGGTCAAGATTCTTGATCTCCTCGCGAAGGCAATGTTCCGCATCGTAGGCATCATCATGCGCTTTGCCCCGATCGCCGCCCTGGGAGCCATGGCGTTTACGGTCAGCAGATATGGCTTCGCCTCTATCTTGTCTCTCGGCAAGCTCATGCTGACGATGTACACCACCTGCTTCCTTTTTATTGCGATCATCCTCGGACTCATCGCCAGGTCTTCGGGCTTCAGCCTCTGGCGCTTCCTACGCTACCTCAAGGACGAGATCGTTACCGTCGTCGGAACCAGCTCCTCTGAATCCGTCCTGCCGCAACTAATGCTCAAGCTCGAAACCATCGGCTGCGCCCGCTCTACCGTAGGTCTGGTGGTCCCTGCCGGAATCGTCTTCAATCCCGATGGACAATGCATCTACTACACGATGGCTGCCATCTTCATCGCCCAGGCAACCAACACGCACCTGACCATCACAGACATGCTCGTGCTGTTCGGAGTCCTGATGGTCGCTTCCAAAGGCTCAGCCGGCGTCACCGGGTCAGGATTCATTACGCTGGCGGCCACTCTCACCTCCCTCGGCAAAATCCCAGTCGCAGGCATGGTCCTTATCCTCGGCATCGATCGATTCATGTCCGAGGCACGTGCGCTGACCAATACAATTGGTACTGCAGTGGGAACCATGGCAGTGGCCCGCTGGTCGGGCACCCTCGACCTCTACCGGGTGAATCAGGTGCTCGATCCAGAGACGCCCCTCGCCGTCTTCGACGAATAATCAACGCAGCACGACCAAATCTGTCTCTTTGGAGGAGCAGTCCGCATGTCCACGCCCGACAAGAAGCACCGCACTTACAGGATCGCAGTCATCCCCGGCGACGGGATCGGCAGAGAGGTCGTACCCGAAGGTGTGCGCGTGCTCGAAGCCTCCGCAAGGAAGTTCGGCTTCAAACTCCAGCTTGACGAGTTCGACTTCGCCTCCTGCGACTACTACCTTGAGCATGGACAGATGATGCCCGAGGACTGGAAGCAGCAGATCGGCGGGCACGATGCTATCTTCTTCGGCGCGGTCGGCGATCCCGCAAGAGTGCCGGACCATATCTCTCTTTGGGGCTCGCTGATTCAGTTCCGCCGCGAGTTCGACCAATACGCGAACCTGCGCCCCGTCCGCCTGATGCCCGGAATTCCCTGCCCCCTCGCCGGACGCAAACCCGGCGATATCGACTTCCTTGTCGTGCGCGAAAACACCGAAGGCGAATACTCCTCCATCGGAGGCAAGATCTTCACCGATACCGAGCGCGAGGTCGTCATCCAGGAGACCATCATGACGCGCACCGGCGTCGATCGCATTTTGAAGTTTGCCTTCGAGCTTGCACAGCGACGGCCCCGGAAGCATCTGACCTCAGCCACCAAGTCCAACGGCATCTCCATCACAATGCCCTACTGGGACACGCGGGTCGAGGCCATGGCGAAGTCCTATCCTGGCATCACCTGGGATAAATACCACATCGACATCCTCACCGCGCACTTCGTCCTCAATCCGGATCGCTTCGACGTCGTCGTTGCCTCCAACCTCTTCGGCGACATCCTCTCGGACCTTGGTCCCGCCTGCACGGGAACCATCGGCATTGCCCCCTCAGGCAACATCAACCCTGAACGCCGGTTCCCTTCTCTCTTCGAGCCTGTACATGGATCGGCCCCGGACATCGCCGGTCTCGGTGTAGCAAACCCCATCGCGCAGATCTGGTCCGCGGCCATGATGCTCGATCACCTCGGCGAAGAAGACGCCGCAGCAGCCATCCTCCACGCCATCGAGCAGGTTCTTCCCGTTCCATCCTCACGCACCCGCGACATCGGCGGCACAGCCGATACGGTCACCGCAGGAAAAGCCATAGCCGAGGCGCTCGGATAATCCGCAGCGGCCTCCAGAGCAAAGTGGCTGCACTTTTTGAACGTCGGTTCCGGAGGTGTCATCCTGAGCGTAGCGCCAGCGCGAAGTCGAAGGATCTGTGGTCGGGAATGGTGGCTAAGCCAGCAGATCCCAGATCCCTTCGACTCTGCCGCTCGCTGTAAAACTGTGAGAAGCGTCGCTCAGGAGGAGACTCCTCAAGAGAGGGCAATGAGCGCATTTAAGGCTGTTGCGGAAGCAGCGATGTATTCCATCCTCCACCAAGCGCCTTGATCAGCAAAACGCTCGCCTCAAGACGGCGGCGTGTGATATCGATATCGTTGCGCTCATTCTGCAACAGCGCCGTCTGCCACGTAATCACTTGCAGATAGGTGTCGACCCCACCTTCGTAGCGAGTATTAAACAGATCCAGTGACTGCCGGGCCGACGACGTCGCCGCCTGTTGCTGGCCGGATTCAATCTCAAGTCCATGCAACGCATTCAGGCTGTCTTCTACCTGCTGAAATGCCGTGAGTGTCGTTTGCCTGTACGAAGCCACTGTACCGTCATAGTCCGCTCGGGCAATATCGCTGACAGAGCGTCTTCGTCCATGGTCGAATAGCGTCTGCGACAGCGTCGGTCCAACTGCAAAGAAGCGACTGGGCCATGTAAACCAATTCAGCGCCGATGTTCCTGTAAATCCTGCAGCAGCCGAAAGCGAAAGCGTCGGATAGAACGCAGCCTGCGCAATTCCAATCTGCTCGTTGGCAGCCGCCATGCGACGCTCAGCCGAAGCGATATCGGGCCGCCGTTCCAGCAGTTGCGAAGGAAGGACTCCGGGAATCTCCGGCATCGCCGGCCCGGCAACAGTAACCGGGCTGCGCGGCAGCGTAAACTGCGCAGGAGCCTTACCAATCAGCATCGCGATCGCGTGCTCATACTGTGCGCGCATGATGTCTACATCGGTCGCCTGCACCTGCGCGGTCTGCAGCTGTGTCCTCGCCTGCGTCACGTCCGACAGCGGAGCTGCGCCTCCTTCATAACGATCCTCCGTCAGCTGCAAGGCATCCTGAAAAGCCTTCACCGTCTCGTCCAGCAGCTTCCGCTGCCCATCGGCCGAGCGCAGATTGAAGTAGTCAATCGCAAGCTCCGCATGCAGTGACAGCCGCGTCGTCTCCAGATCCGCTGCCGATGCCTGTGCCTGCTCCCGCGACTGCGTAATGCTGCGACGAATCCTTCCCCACAAGTCAATCTCGTAGTTCAGATCGATCGGCAGGGTAAAGTCTCCCGTCCCGTTACTGGCAACAGACTTGTTGAAATACGGCTGATTGGTCGAGTTCCGAATCGCCCCTATACCCGGATTTGCCGAGACGGTAGGAGCAAGATCGGCCCGATAGAATCGAACCGCAGCGCGCGACGCGCGGAAGTTTGCCTCTGCCTCTTTCAAGGTCTGGTTCGCGGGATCCACCTGGGCTTCAAGCTCGTTCAATTGTGAATCGTTGAACAGCGTCCACCAGTCGCCCTTCAACTGGGCATCGCTGGGCTGCGCGATCTTCCATCCATCTGAAGCCTTGAAGTTACTCGGGAGAGCTTCTTTGAACTCCGGCGCCAGCGGCGCTGTGGGCCGAACGTACTCCGGGCCGACGCGGCAGCCGGAAATCAGAAAGGAAAGACTCCCCGCCAACGCAATCAGCGCTGATCGTGCACGATCTCTCATCGGCTTCCTTTCGCCTTACGGTTCACCCGCACCGGCGCTCCATTGGTCAGCGAATCCGAAGGATCCAGCACGATCTCATCCGATTCCGTAAGCCCCGACGTCACTTCAAGCGTACTGCCATAGTCGTGTCCAATCGTGATCGGCGTCAGCTGCACATGATCGTTGCGAACCACGGCCGCACGCAGCCCTTCGGAGCGGAACAGCAGTGTATTGGCGGGAATCGTAACCGTATTGCTTCCGCCAGGTATATGGAAGTGCACAAACACGTACGCTCCCGGCAGCAATGCGCCATCGTGATTGTCTACGTCCACTTCCACATTCAGCGTGCGGGTCGCGTGATCAATTGCATTTGCATTCCGTACAATCACACCCTGAATCTTCACGCTCGGATTCGAGTCCTGCGTCAGGTATGCCTTATCGCCGTTGTGAATCGAATCGGCATAGATCTCAGGGACCGAGGCATACACGCGCAGCTTTCCTGTCGCGGCCAGATGAAAGAGTTCGCGAGGATTCGTCGAGCCGGAGCCTGCCGTGATCAGGTCGCCTATATCCGTATTGCGAACGGTAATCACGCCATCGAACGGAGCGATGATCTTCTCATAACTCTGCAGTTGCTCCAGGCGCCGTACGTTCGCCTTGCTGGCATCTACGGCGGCCTGCGCAGCAATGTAGTTACTGCGTGCCTGGTCGGCCTCCTGCTGCGAGACAGCGTGTTTGGCCAGCAGGCTCTGCCAACGATTGCTCGTCACACCAGCCAGCTGCATATTGGCCTCAATCCTCTCCAGCTCGGCCCTCGACTGCTGCAGCTGCTGATCGACCTCAGGGGTTTCAATCTCAGCCAGCAACTGTCCTTTACGCACCCGCGAGCCAATGTCGAAGTACCACTTCTTCAGGTAGCCATTCGTGCGCGAATAGATCGGCGTTTCGGTAAACGCCTGCACATTGCCCGGAAGGATCAGCTCCTGCGCGGCCGACCCAGTTTGTGGATGCGTCACATTCACGGTGGGAATTGCAGCTTCATCGGTCGCCTTTGCAAGCTCCTTCTCCTGCGAGGAGCGCACACGGACCCCATACACAATCGCCGCCATCAACGCTATAGCAAATAAAATGCCGATTACCTTGCCGCTGCCGGGACCGCCTTCAGGCGGATTACTCGAAGCCTCCTCGCGATGAGCCGGGACGACATCCGTCTGTGCCGAATCCGTCGTCTGTTCTACGGGCATACCTTCCTCCAGGTTCTTTCCACCGTTGTGGCTCATGCGTGCTCCTTCACCAGCCGTTTGCGCTCGCGGCTTCTCCGACGCCCTTCACTTCCGTGAATCAGTGCAAACACGCTTGGAACAAACACCAGGGTCGCGACCGTGGCACACAATAGTCCACCAATCACTGCTCTACCCAGCGGCGCGTTCTGCTCACCGCCGTCACCCATCCCCAACGCCATAGGAACCATGCCGATAATCATCGCCAGGGCCGTCATAATGACCGGGCGAAAACGCGTCGTCCCAGCCTCGATGGCGGCCCTGATCGCATTGTCATGCTCCTCCAGCTGCGTCTTGGCAAACGAGATCACCAGGATGCTGTTCGCCGTCGCTACGCCCATGCACATAATGGCTCCCATCAGAGCAGGAACGCTCAGGGTGGTCCCTGTCAGAAACAGAAATAGAATGATGCCCGCAAGCGCCGCCGGAAGAGCCGTAATGATGATGAATGGATCGGTCCAGCTCTGGAAGTTCACAACGATCAACAGGTAGACCAGGACGATCGAGAAGAAGAGTCCGCCAATCAGCCCGATATATGAAGCCCGCATCGTCTCCACCTGGCCTTTCAGGGTGATGAAGGTGCCGCGCGGAAGGTCCTTTCTATTCTTATCGAGAATCTTCTGGATGTCTCTGCTCACGGCTCCAAGGTCGCGGCCCTGCACATTGCCATAGATATCGACAACGCGGCGCAGGTTGACCTGGTTGATCACCGACATCTCATGACCGCGCTTAACCGTCGCAAGATTGGCAAGGATTGCCGGCGCCGTCGAGCTGCCCGGAGGGCCGGCCGTCGTGCGGTTGATCGGGATATTGCTCAGGTCCTGGATCGAGGACATCTTGTACTGCGGCGTCTGGGCCACGATGAAGTAGTTAATGTGGTTTCTCCAGTTCAAAAAGAACATTGGAGTAACTTGGAAACTTCCGCTCAGCGTATTCAGAACACTGGTCGCGACGTCACGCTCCGTATAGCCGCCCTGCGCCGCCTTGGTCCGGTCGACATTCAGATCCAGGGTGGGATAGTTGAATGGCTGCTGGATACGGAGGTCCGTCAGTCCGGGGACGGTACGCAGCTGGGCCAGAATCTTGTCTGCCTGCTCTTTACTTGCCTCGACGTCGTTGCCCTCCAATTGAACATCGATCGGCGCAGGCAGGCCGAAGTTCAGAATTTGTGTCGTAATGTCCGCCGGAAGCATGTAGAAGGTGGCATTCGGGAACTTGCGCGGCAGCGTATCTCTTAGCACGCGAATGTAACGCTCCGTCGGATGATGATGCTCCTTCAACGTCACCATCACATCGCCGTCGCTTGCCCCTATTGTCCCGTTCGTCAGATGCTGTGTATTCATCGGGCTGTACGGCAGTCCAATGTTGTCCAGGATATTGTCGATCTCGTCCGCGGGAATCTCCCGCCGGATCTCATCCTCGACCAAGTCAAACAGCCTGGCCGTCTCTTCGATACGCAGCCCCGGCGTACCGCGGACATGGAGGATAAACTGACCGCTGTCCGTGTCCGGAAAGAAGTCTTCTCCCATGAACGGAACCAGTAAAAACGCTGCAAGACAGGCCAGCAGAAATGCAGGAACGAAGGCTCTCCTCTTCGCCACCAGCCTCGCCAGCAATCCGTGGTATCCCGAACGGATCCGCTCAAAACCATATTCGAACGCACGCTGGAAACGGGCAAAGAAACCGTTGCCCGGCATCACATGGCTGTGCTCACGCAGCAGAAACATCGCAAGCGTTGGGACCAGCGTACGGCTGAGGACATAGCTGGCCAGCATGGCGAAGACGACTGCCTCAGCCAGCGGAACGAACAGGTACCGCGCTACGCCGCCCAGGAAGAACATCGGAAGAAACACGATGCAGATGCAGAGCGTCGAGACGAGTGCAGGCACGGAGATCTGCGCCGCCCCTTCCAGAATTGCCTCGCGCAGCGGAAATCCCTCCTCTAGAAATCGCTCGATGTTCTCAATCGTGACCGTGGCGTCGTCCACCAGAATTCCTACTGCCAGTGCAAGGCCGCCCAGCGTCATCGTGTTGATCGTCTCGCCCATCAGGCTTAGAACAATCACCGACGTAAGAATCGACAGAGGGATCGAGACCGCAATGATCAGCGTCGAGCGCCAGCTTCCCAGAAACACCAGGATCATGATCGCCGTCAGGACGGCGGCAATCACCGCCTCTCGAATGACGCCCTCAACTGCTCCACGCACAAAGATGCTCTGGTCCGACAGCAGAGTCATCTTCAGCTCCGGAGGCACCGTGGCCGCCGCATGCGGCAGCACATCCCTGACGCCCTTCACCACATCCAGCGTAGAGGCGTTTCCGTTCTTCAGGATGGAGATCAGCACGCCGCGCCGGCCATCCTGTCGAACCACATTCGTCTGGACCTGAAAACCGTCGCTTACGCTCGCGACATCCCGCAGATAGATCGTCGTCCCGTTTACCTGTTTCACCGGAATCCGCGAAAGTTCCTCTACCGTGCGCGGAGTACCGTTAGTACGGACGTCATACTCCGTCTGGCCAATTTTGATGGTCCCCGACGGAGTCACCACATTCTGCTGCCCAACGGCGTTCAGCAGGTCTGCCGGAGCAACTCCCTTGGACTGCATCGCCGCCGGATCCATCGCAATATTGACCTGACGCTGCTTGCCTCCATAGGGCAGAGGAATCACCGTACCCGGTACGGTCACCAGCTGCGGACGAATGAAGTTGGCTGCATAATCGTTCAGCTGCGACTCCGACAGCCCCTGTCCAGAAACGCCAATCTGCAGAATCGGCACACTCGAAGCCGAGAAGTTGATAATCTCCGGTGGCAGTGTTCCCGGAGGCAGTTGCCGCAGCATGTACTGCGAAGCAGCCGTCACCTGTGCGTTCGCCGTATCCAGCGAAGCGCCCGGCTGCAGGAAGATCTTGACCACCGCGACCCCGTTATAGGTCGTCGATTCGATGTGCTGAATATTGTCGACAAGGCTGGTCAGCGCCTTCTCGTACGGGGTGGTGAGGCGCCCCTCCATCTCCTCCGGATTCAACCCCGTATACTGCCAGCCCACCGAGATGACCGGGATATTGATATTGGGAAAGATATCCGTCGGCGTCCGCAGAATGGCCACAGGCGCAGCAATGAGGATCAATAGCGCGAGGACTATGAACGTATACGGCCGATTCAGCGCAACTTTAACAATCCACATCTGTTTTGGACGCCTCTTTTACTCGGAAGCGGGAAAAATCTTCCAGCTTCTATATTGATTCTTTGGTCTGACAATTGTCGCGTAGTTCTTTCCGGCACCATCTATCGGAAAAACCGATATCATGACCTAATGGAGCTGCGCCACCTTCGTTACCTCGTCGCCGCCGCAGAAAACGGCAGCTTCAGCGGAGCCGCCCGCCGGCTCCACGTCGCCCAATCCGCCATCAGCGAACAGCTCTCAGACCTCGAGCAGGAGATCGGCGTCCAGCTCTTCACCCGCTCGTCCAGAAAGACCAGCCTCACCCCCGCCGGAGAGCTCTTCCTCGCCGAAGCGCGGCAGATCCTGGCGGATGCCGACCACGCCGTAGAGACCGCGCGCCGCGCCCAGCGTGGCGAGATCGGCTCCCTCAGCATCGGCTTCTTCGCCGGCAGCGTAGGGGTCAACTTCCCCCGGCTCATCCGTTCCTTCCGCAAGCAGCATCCCGGCGTACGCCTCTCCATGGTGGAGATGACCTCCACCCGTCAGTGGCAGGCCCTTGTCACCGGAGAGATCGACGTGGGCTTTACCCGTCGCGTCGAACCCGAGTTCCGCACCGACCTCATCTCCGAGATCCTCCATCAGGATCCCATCGTCGCTATCGTTCCCAAGGGGCACCCCGTCGCGCCCGGCCCCGTCGACCTCCGCGATCTCGCAAGCGAGCCCTTCGTGCTCTCCTCCCGCGATACCTCGCCTGCCGTCTTCGATAAGGTCATCGAACTCTGCTCCGAGGCTGGCTTCTCCCCGCGCATCGCCAGCATCTCCAGTGTCTGGTCCAGTGTCGCCGTGATGGTACAGGCTGGCGAGGGGATCGCTTTGCTCCCTCTCAACCAGCAACAGTCACGTACACGCGATCTCGCCTTTTGCCCCTTGCTCGCCAAGGACGCCTTCGTCGATTTTGTGATGACATGGTCGCCACAGCACGACAGCGACCTGAATCGCAGCTTCCGTCTACTGGCAAAGACGCATTCCACCGGACCTGGAATGCGTCCCTATTAGCCCGCCGACAAGCGCCGCAACGCCCTACTGCCCCGTCTGGTAACGAATCGCAGCCAGCGACCGCTGGTAGTCATATCGCGCGTTCGTGTTGCCGATCTCTGCCGATGTCTGGGCCAGCTGCGCCTGGCTCAACTCGACAATACTGCTCAGCCCCAGCTTGTACCGTGTCTGCGCCAGATCGAGCGCCTGATTGGCCTGATTTAGAAGCTTGGCCGTCACGCCAATCTTCTGGTACGCCGATTGCGCAGCCAGCCAAGACACCCTGACATCTCGCGCGATCGTGTTCCGCAACGCACGAACCTGCTCCTGCGCCGCGCTGGCCCGGTAATCCGCTTCTTTTGCCCGGGCCGAATACAGTCCGCCATTGAACACAGGAATATTAATGTTCACCCCGGCTGCTCCATACCAGTTCGATGTAATCGCATCCGACCGCACCGGCGCTCCTCCGGCATCCGCCAAAGCGGAGATCGTAGGACGCCACAGCTCGTGTTCCGCCTTCCGATATTTCTCCGCCGCCTGTTGCTGCTCATTTAAAGCAGCAAGATCGGGCCGCGATTGGAAGGCCAGCATCGTCAGCGAATCGATATCCTGCACAGGAGCCTTCGATTGGCCCATACGATCCACCAGCTGAAAATTCTGCTGGCGCTCATACCCAAGCACATTGCTCAAATCTGCGAACGCCGCATCCTCTTCATTCTGCGCGTCGAGCAGAAGCACCTGGGCCTGGTTCAGATTTACCTCGGCAAAGCTTTCATCCAGCGTCGATTTCAACTTCGCATTCGCCAAAGAGCCAACCAGGTTCGCCGTATCCTGTCGAAACGACACTGTCTTCTTCGCTACGTTCACGACCGATTGGGCGGCCAGCGCGCGATAAAACGCCTGATCGACAGCCAGCTTGATATCCGCCTCGGTCGCAAGCTCGCTCGACTGCTGGGCCCGTGCATTCAGTGCCGCACTGCTCACCAGATTTCGTGTACGGCCGAAATCCGTGATCAATTGGCTCACGGAGACTCCCCCCGCCGCTCTCGTATACAGAACCGGATTGTTCAGCACGCCTGCCGTAAGCCGCCCGCCATCGTGCGCGTCGACCGCAGTCAGGCTGCCGGTTACTGTAGGAAGCTCCGCTGCCTTTGCCTGCCGCGTTACCTCTCCTTCGGCCAGCGCCAGTAGCTTCGCTGTAGAAATCTGCGGATGATTCTTGATTGCAATCGCTTCGGCATCGGCCACCGTCAGCTTCACGGGAGCAGGAGTACCACCGGTACCCTGTCCCCAGCCCGAAGCGCCTGCACCCGACAGAAGAACTCCCGTAACAACAACCGTTCTAAACCTGTTCACGGGCTTCCTCCTGCTGCTGCTGTAAAGCTCCATCTTTCTGCTCCTCTTTGCGATGCACCAGCAGATAAGCCGCTGGAACGACGAAGACCGTCACAATGACCGATACGGAAAGCCCTCCAATGATGGCTCGTGCCAGCGGTGCATACTGCTCGCTGCCTGCCTCGAGCGCAAGCGCCATCGGAACCATGCCCAGAATCGTCGCCAGCGAGGTCATCAGCACCGGACGCAGACGCACCCGGCACGCCATTCCCACAGCCTCTTCGATCGGCATTCCTTCTCCTCGCAGCGTGCGTGTGAACTCGACGATCAGAATCGAGTTCGAGACCACGATGCCGGTCATCATGATCACTCCCATCAGCGACATCACGTTCAGCGTCGTGTGTGTAACCAGAAGGAAGACGATCACCCCCGTAATGCCCGGTGGAACCGCCAGAAGAATAATCAGAGGATCGACGAACGACGCAAACTGAGCCATCAGGATCAGGTAAACCAGCACGATCGACAGGATCAGTCCGATGCCGAAGCTCTTGAAAGACTGCCGCATCCCCTCGACGGAGCCGCGCACTGCCACCCGGACTGTGTCCGGAATATGCTCGTTCGCAATCACCTTGTCGACGCGGCTTGCAACGCCTCCCAGGTCTTCGCTCGAAGGCGACACGTACACATCGATCACGCGACGCAACTGGTAGTGATCCACCTCGGTCGGGGTATCGATGTACTTTACGCTGGCCGCCTCACCCAGCGTGGTCACGCTCTTCCCATCCTTCGACCGCAATGGAATCTGTTGGAAATCCGTCATCGACTTCACCTGCGTGTCCGGATACTGCACCGTCAACAGGTAGTTATTTCCGCTCTTCGGATCGACCCAGTAACTCGGAGCGATCATGCCATTCGAGCTCAGTGCCGTGATGACGTTGTCTACCACTTCTCTCGGCGTCAGACCCAGCTTGGCCGTCATCTCTCGATTTACATTGAGCTGAATCCCCGGATAGTCCAGATCCTGCGGAATCAGCACGTCGCTCACACCCTTCAGCCCCTTGATCTTCTTCGCCAGATCTGTGGCTGTCCGATAGGCCTCGCCCATATTGCTTCCGCCAACCTGAATGTCGATTGGAGCCGGCAATCCAAGATTGACGACCGCATCCACCAGGCCGCCGGTCTGGAAGTACGTCGATAGCTCTGGAAGATCATCGTGTAGCTTTGCGCGCACCCGGTTCATATACTCAAAGCTGCTGACCTCGTGTTCCTTCTTCAGGCTGACCTGCACAAATGCCGTGTGCTGTCCGGAGTTGCTGGTGTAGATTGCCGAAAAATCCGGGGTGATGCCGATGTTCGACACGATCATGCCAAGGTCCTTCGCCGGAACCACGGCGCGGATATCCTTCTCCACACGCGCGATGTACTGGTCCGTTACCTCCAGCCGCGTGCCCGTCGGAGCCTTCACGTTGATGACAAACTGTCCTGGATCGGTTCGCGGAAAGAACGCCAGCCCAAGAAACGGATACAGGCCAAGGCTGAAGAAGAAGACGCCCACCACGCTCAGCACAACCGCTGCAGGGCGTAGCAGGCTTCGCCGTACCAGGATGTCGTACTGCATCAGCCCCCGGTCATAGCGGCGGTTGAACCAGCGGACAAACCTTTGGAAGGGATTGCCCCCCTCGTGGTGCCCAGCCTCATGATGCGCATTCTTCAGAAACTTTGCGCAGAAAAGCGGAACCACCGTCATCGCCACCACAAACGAAGCGAACAACGACAGAACCACCGATAGCGCCAGCGCTATAAACAGAAACCGGCTGACACCATAAAGGAAGACCACCGGGAAGAACACAATCGCCGTGGTAAACGTCGCCGCCAGTACCGGCAGTGCAACCTCGCGGCCCCCCTCTTCGGCAGCCTGCTCGGCGGGTTTGCCCATCTCCATATGGCGGAAGATATTCTCCAGCACGACGACCGAGTTATCGATCAACCGGGAGAACGCCAGCGCCAGTCCGCCCAGCACCATGCTGTTGATGGTTCCTCCCCCCATATTCAGCGCGAGAAATGCCGCCAGCGCCGAGAGCGGAATCGAGAGCATGACGGCAACCGTCGCGCGAAAATTCCCCAGGAAGACGAGAATCATCATCGCCGTCAACACCAGGCCGATGGCGCCCTCGCTCCCCAGGTTTGTGATGGCTGTCTTTACAAACTCCGACTGGTCGAACACCACCTTCGTGACCAGCGTTTTGGGCACGTCCAGCAGCTTGCCGATAGCAGCTCGAACTCCGTTGACGACCGCGATTGTGCTTCCACCACCGCCCTGCTTCAGAATCGGCAGATAGACCGAGTGCTGTCCGTCCACGCGCACGATATTGGTCTGAATGGCCGAAGCGTCCTTTGCCGTACCAATATCTGAGACCAGCAGCTGCCCATTTCCCACGCTTCGCAGTGGCATGCGGTTGATGTCCGCTGTCGTCGGAGCCTGGGCGTTGGTATAGATATTGAAGTCCTTCGGCCCAATGCGAACGTCACCGGAAGGCAGAATCGCGTTCGACTCGTTCACCGACCGAACCACATCCATCAGACTCAACTGGTTTGCCTGCAGCTTCACCGGGTCTACATAGACCTGGATCTGCCGGTACTTTCCTCCGAACGGCTGCGGAACCGAAGCTCCGGGCACGCTGGCGATCTGATTACGGACGGTGTACTGACCCAGGTCGTGCAGTTCCGTCTCATTTAACCCTTGGCCCTTCAGCGTAATCAGACACACAGGGAGACTTGATGCGTCGAACTTCAGTACTACCGGCGGCAGCGTACCGGGTGGCAGACGGCGCAACTGCGCCATCGCCAGATTCGATATCGTGCCCACCGCCGCATCCGGATTCGTCCCCGGCTGAAAGTACACCTTGATCAGGCTGACGCCTGTTAGCGACCGTGACTCAATGTGATCGATGCCGCTTCCCAGAGTGAAGAAGCGCTCAAACGGGTTCGTAATGCTCGCCTCAATCTGCTCCGGAGGCATCCCGTTATAAAACGTCGCAACGACAACAACAGGAATATTGATATCTGGAAATAGGTCCACCGGCATGCGCGCCACCGTCACCGAACCGACCACGGCGACGATCAGGCACATCATGATGATGAAGAACGGATAGCGTATCGAAAATCCTGACATTCGCTACTCCTCCTTCCCGCTGCCCGCCATGGCGCTCGCCCGCGGATTCACCTTCTGCCCAGGCTCATACGAGGCGAGATTGCCCACAATCACCTGCTCTCCCTGGTGAACGCCATCCAGAATCTGTACCTTGTCCGGAGTCGTCAGCCCCACTCGCACCGCCCTCCGCTGCACTTCATTGCTTCCGTCGACCACCAGCACCGACGTTCCGTTCGACCCTTGATCCAGCGCCTGCACCGGAATCGTCAGCGCACTCGGATTCCCTGCAATCTGCAGCGTCACATCTGCGTACATCCCCGGGGTCAGCTTCGACTTCGGATTCGGCACGTCTACTTCCACCTGCAGGCTTCGCGTCGCGCGGTCCAACGCTCCCGTCGTCCGCACTACCTTGCCCGTAAAGTGGTCGCCTGTCGCCTGCACTTGAACGTCGGCTGTGTCGCCCTCACGCACATAACCTGCCAGCGACTCCGGAACCGGAATGCGCAAGCGCAGCACCTTCACTTCGGCGACTTTCACCACAGGCATCGATCCTGCATTCGAGGTCCCTGCCTGAATCAGGGCTCCCGTATCGGCGTACCGCCACGTCACAATCCCATCGAACGGCGCCGTAATCCGCGAGTAGCTCGCGAGCGATGAGTAGTGCAGATGCTCAGCCCTGGCGACATCCGCCTGTTGCTGCTGGGCTGCCACGGTAGCCTTGGCGACGGCCACCTGCGCCTCCGATGCGGCGTCTTTCGCCTCGGCATCGTCGATCTCTTGCTGGGCAATCATTCCCGGCCGGGCCGCTGCAGCCTGCTTCAGACGTTCGGCAGCGATATGCAGCGCATTGTGATCGGCCTCGGCCCGCGCCACCTGGCTCTTGGCAAGTGCAATCTCTTCCTGGCTGTGCCGTATCCCGGCCTCGGCGCCTGAGACCTGCGCCGTAAGCTCGGGAATTTCAAGCGTCGCCAGCACCTGTCCTTTGCGGACCCTGTCGCCAATGTCGACATTGATCTTCCGGATATACCCTGCGACCTTGGCGTGCAGTTCTACCTCCTGAAAAGGAATAAACTCGCCCGCGACCGTCAGGTTCTTCGTCAGCGCTTGGCGCATCACCGGCACAACCGCAACCCGGGGCGTCGTAGCCGCCTCCGCCGTATTTCCGTCTTCACTCTTCTTGCACCCCGCAACAGCTCCCACCAACAAGGCGGCACAAACACAAGGCAGCGCACACCGCCGAGCACACCAGGACCAGTCCATAGCCAACTCACTCACATTTCGTTTTAGAGGTGGAACTGCATCTGTCGGCATCCAGACAGAGACACGCCTCCGCCAGAGGAACCGATAACCCGTTTAAAAAGAAGAAATTAACGGACTGGGGGTGCTCGGAACTGCGAGATTCGGGCGAACCTCGCGCGGCGGACCGCAAACGCAGTCTCGCATTCCATCCACTCACCCGTGGGTCGAAACTCCAGCATGTGCTGTGCCGCGACCACAAACAACAACAACGAAGCGATGCTCGCCACGATTCCCGCGGCCATTCCTGAATCTTCCGGCGCTGACAGCATGGCGGCAGCAATCTTCGCCTCATGTTGCCACATCTTGCTCGAGGACAACGTCCTTACCGGCATTCCGATGCTCTTCGGCTGATACCACGAGAGCTTCGCCGCGAACGCGAACACAAGAACCAGCAGGCACAGCGCTATTCCAGCCCCGCGCGCCCATTGCTCCTGTTTCGTTCTGCCGAAGTCCAGAATCATCTCCATCCACCATACCATCGGGGTACAGCGGAACACTCTATCTATCTTGGACGCAGACCTTCATGACAGTGTTAGCCGCTCCCATCCCGGCGACACCGTGATACTCTTCCCGGCAAGGTCGCTGACATGTCCCTGACACGCAGACACTTCTGCTCCTGCCTCGCCTGCCACACAGCCACCCTGCTGCTTGCCCGCAATCTCTCCGCTCAGCCTTCGACCGGAACTCCCACCCGTCCCAACGTAGCCGGAATCGATCACGACCGCATCCTCTCCGCTGCCGATCATGCGCTCACCCAGCCGCCTGCCCCGCTCACCACCCTGCCCTCCCCAAACTCCCCGGGATCACCTCACGACTACTACTCTGAGCCCGGCACCTTCACCGCTCATCGTGACGCCCTTCTGTCGCTGGCCCATATCGTCCCAGCCCTCACCGCAGCTTATGTCCTCACCAAAGAGGAGCGTTACGCCAAGCACGCCGCCGCCCATCTTCACGCCTGGTTCGTCGCCCCTGATACCTCCATGACTCCCAACCTGGAATACGCCCAGGTCGTTCCGCCTGCAAAGACCGGCCGTCCCGAGGGTCTGGTTGAGGCCGTTCACCTGGCCGAGGTCGCGCAGAGCCTTCAATTTCTCTCCAACTCTGACGCGTTGTCCCCTGAAGATGGAGTAACCACCGTTAAGTGGTTTACCGGTTATCTCGATTGGCTCAACTCTTCACGCACCGCCGGGCTCGCCCGCGACATGCACGACCACAACGGCTCCTCCTGGCTCCTTCAGGCAGCCGCTTGTGCGCGACTGAATCTCAAGGACGATAGCCCGCTCACCACACTGCGCCACCAGTTCCGGTCTACAACCCTCCGCGCCCAGATCTCCTTCGATGGAACGTTTGCCCGCGAGCTCACAACTCCCAATCCTTACCGCAACAGCCTCTTCAATCTCGACATGCTCGCCGGCTGCTGCGAACTGCTCTCCACCCGGTTTGAGAGCGTCTGGGACTATGAGCTGCAGGACGGTCCCGGCATGCGCATTGCCATAGCAAAGCTATATCCGTTCATCGCCGACCGCAGATCGTGGCCGTACCGCGCCGACGCAAAATTCTTCAATGAGCTTCCCCTTCGGCGTCCCGCCCTTCTCTTCGCCGCCCGCGTCTATAGCCGTCCTGAATACGCCGAGACCTGGCGTACTCTTCCAGCCGATACTTCGAACCCCGAACTGGACCGCACCTTCCCCATCCGCCAGCCTCTCCTCTGGGTCACTCGTCCCCACCCATGATTCATTTTCACCGTGCATTAACGTAACCGCTAAACCTGCGCATTTTAGACACACCACCTGCTGAATAGTTCTGCTATTCATCGAAAACTAACGCGATTTTCATATGGCCCTCCAATACTCGACCGAAGAGGCCCAATGAAACCCCTACGTCTACTATTTATTCTGTTCGTACTTCTTTCCGAGAGTTTTGCCCAGACCAGCACAGGAAGTATCACCGGCTTCCTTACAGACCCATCAGGCTCCGCGCTCACTGACGCAAACGTCACCCTCACCGACGAGGGTACCGGTCGTCAGCGCACGACAAACACCAACAACTCCGGCCAGTTCACCCTCGTCCAGCTTCCGCCATCGACCTACACTCTGACGGTCTCCCACACCGGCTTCTCCACCCTTCAAGCCAAGGGGATTCTTCTCCAGGTAGGCCAGGAGATTAATCGCAACTTCACCCTCCGTGTAGAAAGCTCGCAGAGCACCATCACCGTAGAGTCCGGCACCACAGCTCTCGATACCGAGTCCGCAAGAATCGGAGGCAACGTCAGCGCGCGCGAGATCCAGGACCTACCCATTAACGGCCGCCAGATCTCTCAGCTCTACCTGCTTGTTCCCGGAGCAACCAACTCCGGCTCCGGAACCTTCGGTGACATCCGTTTTTCCGGTCGTGCAGTCGAACAGAACATTATCCGCCTCGACGGTATCGAAGCCACCTCAATCATCGACACGTCCCCGGGCAACCTGAACGGCGAGCTCGGCTCCCTCTTCCGCCTCCAGCAGTCCCTCGAGGCCGTTCAGGAGTTCCGTATCGACTCCTCCAGTTATCCCGCGGAGATGGGTACGGGAACCGGAGGACAGATCAGCTTCATCACCAGGTCCGGCAGCAACAATCTGCACGGCTCGGTCTTCGAGTATCTCCGCAACGACTTCTTTGACGCCCGCAACACCTTCAACCAGCGCGGCAAGGGCAATCCGAAGTTCCGCCTCAACCAGTTCGGCGGCTCCATTGGCGGTCCCATCTTCAAGGATAAGCTCTTCTTCTTCGGCAACTACGAAGGTCTGCGCCAGACTTGGGCAGCCCCCTATACCCAGGCCACCCTGTCCAACTACGCCCGTTCGCTGGTCTCTCCCAACAGCGCGGTTTATTCCCTGCTCGGCTCATTCCCTACTGACCCCAACCCGATCGTTCCCGGCGTTCTGCAGCAGACCGTAACCACCATCGGGGCCAATACCATCCAGGAAGACTTCGGCGCCGTTCGCTTCGACTATCACATCAACGACCGCTTCAGCATGTATGCGCGTTACAACCGCGACCAGGGCACCTCGTCGCAGATCCAGGACGCCTCACTCAGCAAGTTCGGCCAGGTTTCCGTTCCCCAGAACGGTGTTCTTGCCCTGACCCAGGTCTGGACGCCGCACATCTTCAACGAGACCAAGTTCGGCTACAACGGCATCTACATGCGCGTGCTCGGCATCCCCGGCCCCAGCCCGAACGCTGATCTCAGCCGCACCCGTATCGCCGTCGGCGGCCTGACGAACGTCGGCTCTCTCATTTCGCTCTCCAGCTCGTTCAACGGAGTCGGCGCGCCCTATACCGGCCAGACCTTCTCCTATATCGATAACCTCTCCGTCCTCAAGGGCAATCACAACCTGAAGTTCGGTGTGGAGATTCGTCCCGTCGGTCTCTATAACGACCAGATCGGCGGAACCACCTACACCTACCAGAACGTCTCCTCCTTCCTCTCCAACTCGCCCTCGCAGATCCAGTTCTACGGCGATCTCAGCGACAAGAGCCCCTTCACCGGTCTCAGCGGCAATGCCCATGTCAAGCAGGCCTATTACATCGGCTATGCCCAGGATGAGTGGAAGCTGCGTCCTAACCTGACCCTCAGCTACGGTCTGCGCTACGAGTTCTACTCGCCCCTGCATGAGACCCGCAACAAGGACGTCATCTTCGACATGGTCGCCGGAACCATCTATCCCAAGTACTCCGGTGACTGGTACAAGAGCAGCAAGACCAACTTCGGTCCCCGCCTCGCCCTTACCTGGGCTCCCAATACCCTGCACGGCGACACCGTCTTCCGCATTGGCGGCGGCGTCTTCTACGGACCAGGCCAGACCGAAGATCAGATCCAGCCCGAAGCCAACGACCGCGTCACCCGTACCTTCACCTCCGGCAAAGTCTACCCGATCAATCCGCAGGCTGACGTCTACGCGAACTACGACATCAACAGCCCCACCCTGGGCTACCAGCCGCGCGCTTATTCACCCAATTACCGGATTCCTGAGCGCGTCACCACCTACACTGCCTCCATCCAGCAGAGGCTGCCGGGCGATATGCAGCTGATGGTTGGATACGTTGGCTCGACCGGACGCAATCTCTTTATGCGTTCTGTCACCAACCTCATTACCAGGGCAACTACCAATCCCACGACCGGTGCTGGAACGGCAGTCCGCGAGTTCGGCGGCCGTTTTGCCGAGGTCGACTACAAGACTTCGGGCGGTACGGATATGTACAACGCTCTGCAGACCCAGCTTGTGCGCCGATTCACCAAGGGGCTATCCCTTGGTGCGCAGTACACCTGGGCCAAGGAGCTTGGAACCTCCTCGGGATCGAACGAAGCCAATACCTCTCAGGCTCCCATTCAGGTCTTCGGGGCCAGGCCGGAGTATGGCCGTGGCAACTTTGACATTCGCCACAGCCTCAACGTCAATCTGCTGTATGACCTCCCCTTCGGCCACGGCAGGACCTTCAGCTTCTCCGGTCCGATGGACGTGCTCGCAGGCGGATGGCAGATCGGCGGCATCACAAACTTCCGCAGTGGCCTGCCGATCGATGTCCTGATCACGCGGCCCGATCTTGCCTATGTCGGCAATCCCGGAACCTCCATCGCAGGACAGGTCTTCGGCTCGCCCGTTGTAACCAATGGAGTCGTCCAGACCACTGCCGTCGTCAACGTCCCCGGAGGCGGAAACAGCCGTAACGTCCGTCGTCCCGACATCGTCCCCGGAGTCAACCCCTACCTGAAGAATGGATACAACTACCTGAATCCGGCGGCCTTTACGACACCAGCGCCGGGAACCTTCGGAAACTTCCGGCGTAACAACCTCAGCGGTCCTAATCTCGCTCAACTCGACCTGACGCTCTCAAAACAGTTCCACCTTACCGAGCGCGCCAACATCGAATTCCGTTCGGAGATCTACAACGTCCTCAACCACCCCAACTTCGCCAACCCCGGCAACGTGCGCCTGAACCAGACGCTCACTTCAGCCAGCCAGCCCGGCAATGCCTTCACCCAGTCCCTGGCAGGCTCATCGTGGGGCGTAAAGTCGGCAACCGTTGGCAACCAGGTGGGCATCGGAGCGAACCGTCAGATTCAGCTGTCACTCCGCGCCAGTTTCTAAACGAAACCAACGTAGACAGGAAGGCCGCTGCCGAGTGCAGCGGCCTTCCTTTTTGTACCGAATAGCCTGTCAAAACCCCGCTCTCGATTGCCCCGAAATCCTAAATTTCGTCTCCGGGCGATTTGCCGGAGATTCCTCCACTCCTCCATCGAATGGAGGATGTGCAACATCGCTCAGCCTATTGAAAATTCACCTGCTATCGGGAACGTCTCCCCGGTTCCCCTGCTGTGGGTGAGCGGGGATTATGTGCCTATCCGAATTTAATCCGGACCGCAGAAGCAGTTTGTCTGGCAAAGGACGAGTTTTTCACATTTTTGGCTCCGCGGGAGCTCAATTATTTATTTGACACAGCCACCCCGACCTCTATATTTTTTTGCTCGCGTAATAAATGCCAATTCATCTTTGAAATGGTGCCGCCACAAGAGGGCACATTTTATGGCGCTGTTGAAGTTCGTTCATTTTCAGGAGGTCGTAATGAAGCGTCTATTCATGGTCTTCACGTTTCTTTTACTTGTTTCATCCGCCGGGCTGATGTTGGCCCAATCTATGGATCGACAGCAGATTACCGGAACGGTCACCGATCCAACCGGAGCTGCCGTCCCCGATGCGGATATCGTCGTTACCAACGAAGCCACCGGAGCGAGCCGTACCGTAAAGTCCAATGCCGATGGCAATTTCACTGTCCTCAACATTCCGGTCGGCGTTTACTCCATTACGACGACCATGAACGGCTTCAAGAAGTCGGTGCTGGCAGGAGTGAACGTCGACATCGGCGGTAAGCCCGATGTTCCCGTACAACTTGCGGTCGGTCAGGCCACCGAATCTGTTGAGGTGCAAGCCGGCATCGTTCCTATCCAAACCACGAGTGCTGAGATCGGCGGCGTCATTACGAGCACCGAAGCCACCCAGATCCAGTTAAACGGGCGCAACTATATCCAGCTCCTGACCCTGCAGCCTGGCGTATCGCAAACGATCGCGGGCGGTTTCGCCCTCTTCGGGACTTACGGTGTGAGCGGCAGCTCTCAGTCGGTCAACGGTATCCGCACCGATTCCGCGAACTATTTCATCGATGGTGTCGACAACAAGGATAACGGCGGCGGCGGCAATAACTTCGTCAACATCTCGCCGGACTCGCTGCAGCAGTTCCGTAACGTCGCCTCCAGCTACGATGCCAGCTACGGCGGCACCTCCGGTGCGACTGTTTCGGTCGCTATCAAGAGCGGAGGGCGCGACTTCCACGGCAACGTATACGAATACATCCGCAACGATGCGATTCAGGCCTATCCCTTCCGCGCCATCAGCTCTTACAGCCAGAAGCCCATCAAGGCTCCCCTGCGCTACAACGACTTTGGCTACACCATCGGCGGTCCCGTCTGGATTCCCGGCGTCTTCAACCAGAACCGCGACAAACTCTTTTTCTTTGCAGCTCAGGAGTTCAAGCGCCTGCGTACTTCAACCGTAACCAATGTGACGGTCCCAACGCCGCAAGCCATTGCAGATGCCATTGCTACTGGACCATCCACCGCAACTGGTCGCGCCCTGGCCTCATCCGTACTGCAGGATCCCAGCGGAAATTACCGTTATCTAAGCCTGGGGAACAACAATCAGTCGGAGTATCTGGTCAAGGTCGATTACAACCTCAACGAGAAAAACACGATCAGCGGGCACTTCGTTCATGACAACGTGCTCAACGTAGGCAATCCGACCAACTTTGTCATCTATGACCGAACTATCCCCGGCCTTACGAGCTCTGTGTCCTGGACCCACACCTTCGATGCGAAGACCGTAAACACGGCCGTGGCCTCTTACTCGGGAAACATCATCAATGAGGGCGGAAACATTCGGGCGAATCCACAGTTCGGCAACAGGTCCATCAACCGTTCTGACTATGGCATGACGTATGCAACCCTGTACAACGCGTCTGCCATCATCCCACAGATCACAATCTCCGGCTATGGCAATCCCGGCGTGTCACCGAGACAGTTCGACAACTACCAGCGCATCTACGCCATGAAAGATGATTTCTCCCGCGTACTGGGCAATCACACACTGAAGGTCGGGGCCTACTTCTGGCGCGCCCGTAAGAACCAGACCGCGCCACCACAGCTGAATGGAGCTTTTACTTTTGCGAACCTGGCTGGTCTTGTATCCGGCAACTTCACACAGTACACCGAAGGCAGCAACATCCCACAGATTCAAGCTCGCTTCACGCAGTTCGAGACCTACGTGCAAGACGATTGGACCGTGAATCGCCGGCTTACCCTGAACCTGGGACTGCGCTGGCAGTACATGCCGCCGATCTACAGCTGGCCGAACAACACCGCCTTCTTCGATCCCAACTCCTATGATCCGGCGCAGGCTGCGACCGTTAGCCCGACAACCGGTGTCATCACCTCCAATCCTTCTCCGTACAATGGCCTGGTTTTGCCTGGTACCGGTTTCTCGGAGAAGGCCAAGCAAGTCGTCGCACCTTCGGTTTACAACAACCCGCAGGTGCAGGCGCTGTTTCATAATCTGCCCTCCGGTATCGTCAACACCGTCTACAACACCTTTGCGCCACGCGTTGGGTTTGCCTATGACGTAACCGGCAGGCAAGAGACTGTTCTGCATGGCGGCTACGGCATCTCCTACGAGCGTGTTGAAGGGAATTACATCTACGGCGCTTCTTCACAACTGCCCTTCACCGCAGTTGCCAGCCTCGCCAGCGCCGGCAATGCCGATAACCTGGGCAGCATCGGCCTCAGTGCAACTCCGACGAATATTGGCAATTCTGCGGCACGCAATCTTGCGCCCCCGCGGATTCACAGCTATAGCCTGGGCATACAACAGAAACTGCTCAACAACACCTCCCTTGAGATTAACTATGTAGGCTCGAATTCGTCGAATCTTACTTATCGTAAGAACCTCAACCAGGCTCCCGCCGGCACCGAACAAGCCAATCCAACGATCAAGCAGCGCAACGCACTCCGTCCTTACAAGGGCTATGGCGAAATCTACCAGTACACCAACGGCGGAGAGGCTAATTACAACTCGATGCAAGTGCGCCTGCAGTCCCGCTTCGGTAGCAGCGGTATTGCTACGGTCTCCTGGACCTGGTCCAGTGCTCTGACCAACGGTTCCAGCTTCGATTACCAGCCGCAGGACAGCACCAACCTTCACGCCGATTACGGTCCGGCCAACTACAACCAGCCAAAGATATTTGTTGCGAGCTATGTCTATCCCATTCCGTTCTGGCAGCATGAGCACGAGTGGTATAAACAGGCACTCGGCGGCTGGCAGCTCTCGGGCATTACCCGTATCGCGAGCGGCCTGCCCATTAACGTTATTCAACCCTCCGGCCTGTCGGTAGCAGGCAATCTGGTTACGACCTCCAGCGTTGCACAGCGGCCGAATCTGGTTGGCGATCCTTATTCGCACACCGGCGACGGCAAGCAGTACCTGAATCCCGCTGCCTTTCAGGCGCCGGCTCCCGGAACCTACGGCAATCTGGGCTATGATGCCCTCAAAGGACCGCTGTTCGACAACTGGGACGTAGCGCTGCAGAAGAATATTGCGATTCACGAACAGATTGGAATGGAGTTCCGCGCTGAGATGTTCAACGCTCCGAACCATCTGTCGCCCTTTCAGATTGGCGGTTCGACCAGTCCTGCTCTGGGCGCTCAGCAGCCGGACGGATCGTATCAGCCGAACTTCAGCTCGGCCGGTAAATTCCAGAATGCCTTCGGTCAGGTAACCAGCGCTACCGATCCACGCACGATGGAGTTCGTACTCCGAGTGCATTTCTAACCGCCGTCAAAGCAGCGAGAGAAAGGGCCCGGAGAATATCCCGGGCCCTTTCTCATTTGCATAAAACTTTTTGTCGATTCGAATAGAACTCAGGGCTACTTCTTCCCTGCCTGAAATTCCCTGACGATCGCCATATACTTCTTTGCGCTCTCGGTCACGATCTCGGGCTTGCCCTCGGCCATCGCCTTGGTGTTCACCAGGTCGGCACCGACGCCGAGCGCAAAGGCTCCGGCATCGAGGAAGCTCTTTGCCGTTTCCAGCGAGACGCCGCCGGTCGGGATCATCTCCACCTGGGGCAATGGAGCCTTCAGCGAACTGAGGTACTTCGCTCCGCCCATCGCGCTGGCCGGGAAGATCTTCACCACGTCGGCGCCAGCCTCCCAGGCCGTGATCACCTCGGTCGGAGTAAGGGCGCCCGGAAGCGCAGCGATGGAGTAGCGATGGCACATCTCGATGGTCTTGATGTTCAGCGCCGGGCTGACGACAAACTTTGCGCCCTCGAGGATGCAGGCCCGAGCTGTCTCGGCGTCGAGCACCGTGCCTGCGCCGATCAGCAGGTCGGGACGCTGCTCCGCCAGCTTGCGCATCACCTGGATCGCGCCGGGAACGGTCATCGTGACTTCCATTGCCGTAACGCCGCCAGCGGCAATTGCCTCTACCAGCGCCAGCGCCTTGTCGACTGACTCGGCCCGAAGCACCGGAACCAGTCCAATCTGTTTCAATGAAGCCAATACAGCGGCTTTCGTCATGGGAATTACTCTCTTTCCTGAAGTGTCTGAAGCCCGGCTGAGATCTCGCTCAGCCGGGCCTGTATTGATAAGATTCTGCCTACCGCTGAACGCGAGCGCCGCCGCCCTTCATCACGCGCTGCACCTCGTCGAAGGTTGCCATCGTCGTGTCGCCGGGGGTCGTCATCGCCAGCGCGCCATGAGCACAGCCACAGTTGACCGCCCAGTCAGCGCCCTTCTCGTTGAGGAAGCCGTAGATCAGGCCCGAGGCGAAGGAGTCGCCGCCGCCGACGCGATCGAAGATCTCGAGATCAGGCATCGGACGAGCCTCGTGGAACTGGCCCTCGTAGTAGCAGACCGCGCCCCAGTCGTTGACGCTCGCCGTCTTCGCATGACGCAGCGTGGTCGCAACGGCCTTGAAGTTTGGGTAGGTCGCGACGGCTTTCTCGATCATCTTGCGGAAGTTGGCCGAATCCAGTTCGCCCAGGTCGTCGCCCACGCCTTCGATCTCGAAGCCGAGCGCTGCGGTGAAGTCCTCTTCATTGCCGATCATGACATCGACGTACTGTGCAAGATCGCGATTGACCTCGGTCGCCTTCGCCTTGCCGCCGATCGATTTCCAGAGAGAGTCGCGGTAGTTGAGGTCATAGCTGGTGATGACGCCATGCTTGCGGGCAGCCACCAGGGCCTCTTTGCAGACCTCAGGCGTCGTCTCACTCAGAGCGCAGAAGATACCGCCGGTGTGGAACCAGCGAGCGCCTTCCTTGCCGAAGATCTCGTCCCAGTCGATCTGACCCGGCTTGAGTTGCGAGACTGCGGTGTTGCCGCGGTCGGAGCAGCCCAACGCTGCGCGCACACCAAATCCGCGCTCCGTAAAGTTCAAACCGTTGCGAACCGTGCGGCCGACGCCGTCATACTTGACCCATTTCACGTGGCTCTGGTCCACGCCGCCCTGGTTCATGAGGTCCTCGACGAGGCGACCGACCGGATTGTCGGCGAGCGCGGTCACGATGGCCGTCTTCAGGCCGAAGCAGCGGCGAAGGCCGCGAGCAACGTTGTATTCGCCACCGCCTTCCCACACCTGAAACTGTCGCGTCGTCGCGACACGAACGTCGCCCGGATCGAGACGAAGCATCACTTCGCCCAGGCTGACCAGATCCCACTTGCTCTCTTCTTTTTTACGAATCTTTAGACTTGTCGACTCACTCATTGTTTTCTATCGAAGCTCCGCGATGGCAACGCCATCCATATCGTCATACGCCTGGTTTTCTCCGCCCATACCCCAGCAGAATGTGTAGTGCTTCGTGCCGACACCGGCGTGGATGGACCAACCGGGCGACACAACAACCTCTTTATCTTTCATCACCAGGTGGCTGGTCGCGTCCGGCGGCCCCATCAGGTGAAGCACACGATGCGCGGGATCCACGTCGAAGTAGAAATAAACTTCGCTGCGCCGCATGTGCGTGTGCGGTGGCATCGTGTTCCAGTTACTTCCCGGCTCGAGCATGGTGAAGCCCATCACCAGCTGGCAGCTCCGGATGCCTTCCTTGTAGATCGCCTTGTAGATCTTGCGCTTATTGCAGGTCTCGACCGAACCAAGCTCCACCGGCTTAATGTCTTTAAACTTCACCATCGCGGTCGGATACTGTGCATGCGCGGGATAGCTGAGCAGGTAGAACTCGGCGGGTTTAGCCGGGTCTTTGCTCGCAAAGCTGACGTTCCTCGAGCAGCGGCCAACATAGAGGCAGTCGAGCTTGTCCATCTCGAAGGTTTTGCCATCGACGGTAACGGTTCCGGAGCCTCCGACGTTCAGGACCCCAAGCTCACGCCGCTCGAGGAAGAATTCGGCTCGCAGCTCCGGCTCGGTCTCAAGCTTGAGGGGCGAGACGGTCGGGACGGCCGACCCGATCACCGTGCGATCCAGATCCACGTAAGCGAACTCGATCTCACCGGGTTGGAAGAAGTCTTCCAGAAGAAACGTCTCGCGCAGCTCTTCCGTGTTCATCAGCCCGTAGCGGACCGAATCTGCCATCTGATACAGCCTCATCGCATTCTCCTCAAGGTGCAGCAATTCTCTGCAAAAGCTTCTCTCAGGGGCATAAGACAAGAATATCGTCCCTGTTCGAGCAGGACCTAAGCCATATGCCCTAAAGCGCGTGCAGCCGGGCCAGGAAAAGCTCGTCATTTCCGGTCCCATCGAAGGCGCCGCTTCGGCGCGGAGATAACCTTCTCACGATACGAGACGGGATTCCGGACCGTCAATCAATCGCCAATAACCGCACGGGTAGTTTGAACCGCGGATGAACAGCCCATCGACAGGAAATTTGCTGCACAGACGAAGCGGCCTTTAAAGTGACGATGTATGCAAAACATCTTCGATCTCTTCCGCCTCGACCAGAAAGTTGCCCTCGTGACCGGCGCCGCCACCGGTATTGGAGCCTCCATCGCTGAAGCACTTGCCCAGGCAGGCGCCACCGTCGCAGTTCATGGGAATCGCCGTCCCGCGACCGAGACGGCAGAGGCGATCGGCGAGCAAGCTGCGGCATTTCAGGCGGACCTCTCCTCAACAGCAGGAGCGGAACAGTTGTTTGCCGAGGTAAAGGAGCGCTTCGGCAGGATCGATATTCTGATCAACAATGCCGGGACCATCATCCGCCATAATGCAATCGAATATCCGTTGGATGACTGGCAAACGGTCCTGCAGGTCAACCTGACGAGCGTCTTTCAGCTCTCGCAGCTTGCCGGACGCGACATGATCGCCCGTAACACTCCGGGCAAGATCGTCAACATCGCTTCCCTGCTGAGCTTCCAGGGCGGCATCCGGGTTCCCGCGTACGCGGCCAGCAAGGGCGGCGTTGCCCAGCTTACCAAGGCACTGGCCAACGAATGGGCACCGAAGGGAATCCAAGTCAATGCGATTGCACCGGGCTACATTTCAACCACGAATACGGAACCTCTCCAGGCGGACGAGACGCGCAACCGCCAGATTCTGGAGCGGATTCCGGCAGGACGCTGGGGGCAGCCGCTGGATATTGCCGGGGCCGCGCTTTATTTGAGCTGCTCCGCTAGCGACTATGTAACGGGCACGGTGCTGACAGTCGACGGCGGTTGGATGGGGCGCTGATTTGAGTCGCCCCTCGAAAGGAGCACCATAAATGACATTCTCTAACCAAGCGCGCATCGTCGAACTGCACAAACAGGCAGCGCATGCTCATATGACCGCCGCGGCCTCACATGATAAATCTGACCATCTTACGGCCCACGAGCTTTCGCAGAAGGCGCACGAACTCTCGATGGAGGCGCTCCGCCTGGCTAAAGAACAGGCGAAGCAGGCCCGAGAATCCTGAATGGACCTCGCTTAATCGATTGCCGGAAGCTCGGTACCTCCATGCTCGCTTGAGAGGTAGGCGGCTTCGACGGTTCGCATAGTGTCGATTGCATCTTCGACGCTGGTCGGCAGTGTATCGGCGTCGCCCTGCACATAGGCCTGCAGTGAGCCCATCGATCCCATGAAGGCGTCGGGGAACCAGTTGCCGCTGATCGGCGCATCTTTCCACCCGGTGCCGTCGCGCAGGATGTACTGCAGGTTGTCGGGCAGGCCAGCGGGATAGTTCAGGTTGACCCCCATCTGTGCCCGCATCGCACCTGTCATTCCCTCCCACTGCACGAAGCTTCGCTGCATATGCGGGTCGAAGTCGTGGCTATGGTTGGTCGCGACGAAGGCACGCTTGTCCTCGCCGTAATCCAGGATAATGACGCTCTTGGTCGCGGCCAGAGCGGGCGTCTGCGGGCTCTTCACCGTCTTTGCATAGACGCGGCGCGGATTCCCGAGCCAGCTTCGGACCAGATCGACGTAGTGGATGGAGTGGTAAAGGATCTCAAGGCGCGGCGCTGTGCTCAGAAAGCTCCAAAGCTCCCATGGCATGTGGACGCTGACCTTCACTTCCATGTCATGCATTTCTCCCAGCGCTCCGGAGGAGGTGATGGCCCGCGCCCCTAGCATATTGGGCGCCCATCGAAGCTGAAAGTTCACCGCCGCGGTCAGCCCTTTGCTGCGACAGATGCGAAGGATCTCCGCCGCCTCAGCCAGCGTGTCGCCCATGGGCTTCTGCATCAGAACTGCGCCGCCGTCGGGGAGTTGCGAGAGGATGGACGGGAGCACCCGGGCAGGTGTAGCGATGTCGAAGATCGCATCTTTGGGAGCAAACCGGATCGCCTCCGCGATAGAGGCGAAGCCGCGTGGGATGTTGAATTCCTTCGCGAGCGATTCAGCCCTTTCCAGATCGAGATCCACCAGCGTAGCCACAGGAAAGCCAGCCTTGGCATATGCGGGGAGATGCGCGTCGCGCACGATGCCGCCGGAACCGATCATAATGATGGGACGCGGGGTTCGGGGGCGCGGCGCAGCTGCTGCCCTGACGATCGATTCCAAATCCATCCAGAAGACCTCTTTTACCGATTCAAATTCAATTCTATTCCCCAAAGTAATGCCATTGTTGCGCATGGCATCCGAAGACCACCGGTTGCGTGCTGCGATGGCACCTCGTACCCTACCAGAGATGTCCTCTGCGCTCGAACTCGCCCTGCTCTCCTGCGCTCTGCTGGGCCTTCGTCATGGGTTCGACTACGATCACCTGGCAGCCATTACGGACATCACGAGCGTGCAGCGGACCTGGCGCGAAGGCATGCGGCTGGGCCTTCTGTATGCGCTGGGGCATGCGTTGACGGTGGCTGTTCTCGGAGCCGCCGTGATCTTCCTGCACCTCGGGCTTCCGAGAAATATGGATGCCGTTGGCGAGCGCCTGGTCGGCGCTACGCTGATCGTACTTGCGGTTTACGTGCTCATCAGTTTCTTCCGCCGGCCTTCGCCTGAAGCTCATCGCCACGCTGTTCCTGTCAGCCGCATTGCCCTGCTGGTCTCAGCGGCTCAGTTTGCGGGATGGAAGCTGCGTTCGCTACGGAACCCGGATCTGCCGCGGCCTGAACCCTTTCGCTTTCGCTATGACCAAAGCTCGGTTGTGCTGGTCGGCATTGTGCACGGTCTGGGCGCGGAGACGCCATCGCAGCTTCTTCTCTTTCTGCTGGCAGCAAACCTGGGCGGCACCAGCCGCGGATTTCTCGGATTGTTGTGCTTTATCGCCGGGCTGCTGGTGATGAACACCATCATGACGGCGTCCGCATCCGGCATCTTTGCCAGAAGTACCCATCGTCCCAGGCTGCAGATGTTCATTACGTCGCTGACGGCCGCGTACAGCTTTGTCATCGGCGCGATCTTTCTCTTCGGCATGAGCGATAAACTGCCGGCGCTGGTGCGGTAGCAACATCTCTGCCGCCGCGGCATCCACTACACTCGAGCTATGCTTCGTGTTCCTTTTGCCGATCTTTTTGCGATGCTGGAACGAGCCATGCTGCGGCTCGGATTTCCCCCGGAGGCAGCACGGCTCTCTGCGCGCTTATTTGCGGAGACGACGCGCGATGGAGTGTATTCGCACGGTCTGAATCGCTTTCCCCGTGTGGAAGCCATGGTGGCCAATGGCAGCATCGATGTCCATGCCAGACCCCAGCGTACGGCAGCGTTCGGCTGCATCGAGCGCTGGAATGGCAATCGCGGCATCGGCAACGTGAATGCCTATCTCGCCATGCAGAGGGCCGTTGAGCTGGCTCGCAAAGATGGAATGGGAGCGGTTGCCATGGCCAACTCGAATCATTGGATGCGGGGCGGTGCCTTTGGCTGGCAGGCGGCCGACCAGGGCATGTTTGCTATATGTTGGTCGAACACCCTGGCAAACATGCCTGCCTGGGGCTCAACCGAGCCTACGCTCGGCAATAATCCGCTGGTGATCGCGGTTCCGCGGGCAGATGGGCGGCACGTTGTTCTCGATATGGCGATGAGCCAGTTCTCTTATGGCGCACTCGCGTCCTATGCAAAGCGGGGAGAGCCTCTTCCCTTGCCCGGTGGATTCGATGAGCAGGGCCGGCCGACCCAGGATGCTGCCGCGATTGAGGCTTCGCAACGGCCATTCCCTATCGGCTACTGGAAGGGTTCCGGACTCTCTCTCGTTCTGGACATGATGGCTGCCATGCTGTCGGGAGGACTGGCAACCTATCAGCTTCCCCTGGAACCCACGCTGGAAGCGGGGCAGTCCCAGATCTTTCTCGCGATCGATCCCTCGAACATCGCATCTGTTGCTGAACTGAATCACATCGCCGACGCCATCCTGCAGCATCTGCACGATGCAAAGCCTGAAGATTCAGGCCGGCCTGTCCGGTATCCGGGAGAGCAAACGCTTCACGTTCGCGAAGAAAATATGCGTCTTGGGGTTCCGGTCGATCCCGAGCTGTGGCAGAGGCTCAACTCGCTGGGATGAGGCCATTCACAGATCGCGATGCGTTCCATTAGCATCTACGGAGAGACAGGCTTATGAATCTTGCCGGAAAACGCGCCCTGCTGGATACCACGCTTCGTGAACTGGGAAGTGTGATGATCGCCTATTCGGGAGGCACGGATTCAGCGTTTCTGGCGTGGGCAGCTCACCAGGCTCTGGGCGAGAAGATGCTTGCGGTCATCGCCGATTCGGCCTCGCTTCCGCGTGCGGAGCTGGCAGCAGCGCTCGCCTTCACTGCGCATCACGGCATCCCCACACATATTCTGCTGACCGAAGAGCTTGAGAACCCCAACTATCAGCGTAACGACGCGCAACGCTGCTTTCACTGCAAGGACGAGCTCTTCACCCGCATGGAGGCAGAGCGTGCAGCGCGTGGATTCCGTCATCTGGCGTATGGGATGAATCTCGACGATGGCGGCGAATTTCGTCCAGGCCAGCAGGCTGCATCGCAGCATCAGGCTGTCGCTCCTCTGGTAATGGCGCAGCTGACCAAGTCGGAGATCCGTCAACTGGCTCACGAGGCCGGACTGGAGCTGTGGGACAAGCCCGCCTCGGCCTGCCTCTCTTCGCGGATTGAATATGGCCGCCCGGTAACGCGCGAGAGCCTCAGTCAGGTAGAGCGTGCGGAAGAGGCTTTGCATGGACTCGGATTTCTGCAGGTCCGCGTGCGGCACCATGGCAATCTGGCCCGGATTGAGATCGCGCGCGCGGACCTTCCACGCGCGCTGAGCATGGACGTGCTCGATAGCATTACGGATGCCGTGCGCCGGGCTGGTTTCGTCTACGTCACGCTCGATACTCAGGGCTACCGTTCCGGCTCGATGAACGATGTCCTGCCAGCCTCGGCCATCACCCCTGCCCGCGTGAAACAATAGCTGCCATGCGCATTGCTTATCTTGACTGCTTTGCCGGTGTCAGCGGCGATATGTTTCTCGGAGCCCTGGTTAGCGCTGGCGTTCCCGCAGATGTGCTTCATCAGGCTGTAGATGTTCTGAACGTGGGAGCGTCGCTTGAGATGGGCACGGTAGATCGCAGCGGCATCTCCTCGACCAGCGTGCGGGTGCTTGAGGCTGGAAGGCCGGCTGACCAGGCGACGCATTCGCATTCTCACGCCGAGCAACATCACCCTTATCACGATGACCATCAGCATGCTCACTCGCATGAGCACAGCCATACGCACTCGCACAATCATGAACATTCCCACAGTCATGAACACGAGCATCACGAGCACGCGCATGGGCGCTCCCTTTCGGCCATTCGCAAGCTGATTGAAGCGGCGAAGCTGCCCGATGCCGTCAAGCAGACCGCCATTCACGCCTTTGAGCTGCTTGGCGCGAGTGAGGCGAAGATTCACAACGTCGACATCGAGAAGATCCACTTCCACGAAGTAGGCGCCGTCGATGCCATCGTCGATATCGTGGCCGCGAGCGCGGGCATTCATGCGCTTGGCGTAAACGCCTGGTACTGCTCCCCGCTGAATGTGGGGGGCGGCATGGTCGATTGCGCACACGGGTGCTTCCCTGTCCCCGCACCTGCGACGGCCGATCTGCTGCGCGATGTACCGACCTACTCCGCACACGTCCAGCAAGAGTTGGTGACGCCGACCGGAGCTGCTCTGATCCGTGCAATCTCTCCAACCTTCGGGCCTCAGCCTGCCATGCGGGTGCAGAACATCGGCTACGGTGCAGGCACCCGTAATCCCAAGGACTTCCCAAATGTGTTGCGGCTCTCCGTCGGCGAGACGGCAGGCGCCAGCCACTCCGCAGTGGCCGTGCTGGAAACAGCAGTGGACGACATCTCTCCCCAGATTCTTGCGTATGTTACGGAACGCGCGCTGGCTCTTGGCGCACTCGATGTAATGTCGACCGCCGTGCAGATGAAGAAGGGACGGATGGGAACGCACCTGACGGTTCTTGCTGACGACGCAAAGGTTGCGGCGCTCGAAGACCTGCTGCTGCGCGAGACCAGCACGCTCGGCGTACGGATTCACCACGAGCGCCGCTCCTGCCTGGACCGCGATCACGTCACCGTGACCACACCCTACGGCGAGATTCGCATGAAGATCGGATCGCGTTCCGGCGAGATCTACAACGTGGCTCCTGAGTTTGAAGACTGCAGGCTCGCTGCGGAGGCCAAAGGCGTTCCGGTCAAGGTGGTCCAGCAGAGTGCGATCGCAGCCTACCAGGCGCAGCAGGGCTCCAAATGAACCGCAATCGCCTACTCGAGCTTCTGTCTTCGGTCGAACGCGGCGAGTTGAGCGTCGAAGGCGCCCTGGATCGCCTCACGCATCTGCCGTTTGAAGACGTCGGGCATGCTCGTATTGATCATCACCGGACCCTGCGGTCGGGATTGCCCGAGGTGATCTATGCCGCAGGCAAAGCTCCAGAGCAGACGGCAGAGATTTTCACCCGCATGGCGGCGGCCGGCTCGGATGTCCTGGCGACCCGTGTCGACGAGGCCACCGCGGAGCTTGTCCTGAAGGCTGTGCCCCAGGCGATTCACCATTCACTGGCCCGCTGCATCAGTCTGCGTCAAAGCAGTGACGCGCCGCTCGGTAAAATTGCCGTACTCTGCGCGGGCACCAGTGACCTGCCCGTTGCTGAAGAAGCAGCGGTTACTGCCGAACTATTCGGAACTTCCGTCACACGACTCTACGACGTCGGCGTGGCAGGGCTTCACCGGCTGCTCGCAGTCCGCGAGCAACTTCGGGACGCCAGCGTTGTCATCGTCTGCGCGGGGATGGAGGGCGCTCTTCCCTCCGTCGTCGGAGGCCTCGTTGGAGCCCCCGTCATTGCGGTCCCCACCTCGGTCGGGTATGGGGCCAGCTTTCAGGGAGTTACGGCCCTGTTGGGCATGCTCAACTCCTGCTCGCCGAACGTGACCGTGGTCAATATCGACAACGGCTTTGGAGCAGCCTACAGTGCGACACTGATCGCGCGAGCCGGCCACTTGCGCTAAGCTACTCGCGAGGAAAACCACTCCATTCCAAGGGGAGGCATCCAAAACGGTATGCTCCGCCGCGACTTCATCAAATCTGCAAGCGCCACCGGAATCGCAGCCTCGGTTCCATTCGCCCAGGGACAGTCACAACCGTCTTCATCGATGAAGCCTGCCACCCGGCCAGAGGCTCCCGACATGATCTACCGCGAGCTGGGCACGACCGGCGAGCGTGTCTCCGCCATCGGTCTGGGAGGAGCTCATCTCGGAGGAGGCCCGGACGCAGCGTCGAAGATCCGTCTCGCACGCTCTGCCATTGATCACGGCATCACCTTTCTGGACAACTGCTGGGACTACAGCGACGGACTGGCCGAAGTTCGCATGGGACAGGCGCTGCGCGATGGATATCGCAGTAAAGTCTTCCTGATGACCAAGATGGACGGGCGCAACAAGGAGACCTACAACAAGCAGTTGGAGCAGTCGCTTGGCCGCCTGCAGACCGACATGATCGACCTGGTGCAGTTCCATGAGATCATCCGCATGGAAGACCCGGACCGCATCTTTGCCCCCGGCGGCGCGATGGAGGCAGCCGTGGAAGCCCGCCAGGCAGGAAAGATTCGCTACATCGGCTTCACGGGACATAAGGATCCGGCTGTTCACCTGCGCATGCTGGAGATGGCCCAAAAGCACAATTTCCACTTCGACACCGTGCAGATGCCGATCAATGTCATGGACGCTCACTTCCGTTCGTTCACCCACGAGGTCCTGCCCGTTGCGGTGAAGCAAGGCATCGGCGTGCTGGCAATGAAGACTTTTGGAGGCTCCTACATCCTCAACAGCAAGACGGTCGAACCGATGGATGCCCTCCACTACGGGCTCACCCTGCCAATCTCTGTCCTGATTACAGGCATCGATTCGGAGAAGATTCTCGATCAGGCGCTGACAGCAGCCAAAACTTTCAAGCCTCTCTCTGAATCTCAGGTCGCTGCAATATTGGCGAAGACCAAGGATGCAGCCAGCGAAGGCAGGTACGAGCTCTTCAAGACATCGAATCGCTTCGACGGAACGGCGGCGAATCCGAAATGGCTCGGCTGAGGGTTCCGCTGATATGATCGAAGTTATGACACAGCTGGATGTCCTGTACCGGTACGGTGTGCCACCGACGGAAGCAAGTATGCTTGCCCTGTCCAGGGTGCGTGAGGTCTATGGCGTTCGAGCGCTTATGTTTGACGAAAAGAATAAGACGGTTCGCGTGGAGTACGACGCCACCCGCCTGAATGAACCGATGATCCACCAATTGCTGCGCCGCGCCGGGCTTGATCTGGTGGAGCGCGTTACCCTGTACACTGTGCCACCGCCACCGGAGACGCAGCCGACCGTTGCGCCGACGGCGAAATAATGTCATGTGCGCCTGTAGCTCAGCTGGATAGAGCAACTGGCTTCGAACCAGTAGGTCGGGAGTTCGAATCTCTCCGGGCGCACCATACCTTCAGTTCACAACTGATTCCTTTATGACACCCAGCCTGCGGGATTGCGGGCGAAGCGCCCAGGACGCGATGGCAACACCTGTCATGAAGATCGGGTACGCCAAGGTGCCAGTATCCGCCAATCCAGAAGCCGAAAGCGACGCAATCGCCCCTGTCAGGTCGAAGCATACGCCAGCATAGACCCACTCCTTAAGACGGGGAAATCGTGGAACGATCAGGGCGATAGCCCCAAGCAGCTTCCAGCTCCCCAGGATAGTTAGAAAATATAGAGGGTAGCCCAGCCGTTCGATAAGGCCACGCACCTGCGGCACCCGCAGAATATCCCATACGCCCCCCATAACCAGCTCGAGGACGATTAGAGCGGTCGTTATCCAGTAAGCGACGATCTTCCAACGGGGATTAGAGGCAGGACTGACGAGGTTAGCCATAGCGTCCATCTGCAAGCCACGATCGGCGCGCTCGCATTCCCGAACATTATAGGGACCCCGCGAAAAGCGGGCCGATGATTTAGTCTCAAACGGCCCTGTTCCTGCTGTTCTCGATGTACAGCTGTGTGTTTAGTGCGGAGCGGGAGCAGCATCGTTGAAGCTCTTGAAGAACGCCTCATACTTCTCGACTCCGTTCAGCTCGGCAAACCGCAGCGGCTTGACTCGTTCCACCAAGACCTCCTGCACACCGGGCTGGGTTTTAAGGATGTTCATCGCCTCGTTGATGAACTCCCTGAGCGGCATGGCCCGGGGATCGCTTGCCTGGGCTCTACCCATTAGCTCGGTCTGGACATACGGCGGCGCCAGCTCGATCACTTCAACGCTGGTGTCCTTCAGCTGATAGCGCAGCGACTGCGAATAAGAGTGGATCGCGGCCTTCGTCGCACAGTAGGTCGGCGTAAGTGCGAGCGGGATAAATCCCAGGCCTGAGGAGACAGTCATGATGGTCGCTTTCGGCTGCTTCATCAGGTGAGGAAGCAAGGCAGCATTCAGCCGGATCGGTCCCAGAAGGTTGGTCGCAATGGTAGCGTCGGCGGCAGCCAGGGCTCCTGCCGGATCGAGAAGGTTCTCGGGCCGCATAATTCCAGCGTTGTGGATCACCACGTTCAGTGTCGGATCTTCCTTCACAACCTTCTCTCCGAAGCTGCGGATGCTCTCAGGGTCTTCCATGTCGAGAACGATTGGCTTCATTCCAGGATTTGCAGCGACGGTTTCATCCAAAACCTGCGGCCGACGTCCCGCAATGATGACCTGGTTTCCCTGCGCCTGGAACGCCTCCGCCAGAGCACGGCCAATCCCGGAGCCGCCGCCTGTAATCAGGACGGTATTGCCTGAGATATTCATCTGTTTCTCCTTCAGAGGTAATATAAGAAAGCTACTCTCCATTGGGAAGTAGGCACTTTAGATATCTATACTTACCCAAAGGAGAGTGATATCGATGACCAGTAATTCCGTCCCGGTGAGCCATACAAAACATCCACCGAAAGAGGCTGCCCCGAAGATCGAAGCATTGGTCCGGCAGATCATCGAGCGGGTGGCGGACAAGTGGACGATGCTCGTCCTTGAGGTTCTTGAGGAGCACGGGACAGTTCGCTTCACTCGCCTGGGCGAACTGGTAGGAGGGATCAGCCAGAAGATGCTGACCAAGACGGTGCGACAGATGGAGAGCGACGGGCTGGTAGTCCGGACCATTCATCCCGTCATCCCACCCCGCGTGGAGTACAGCCTTACGCCCTTGGGACGAAGCCTGAGCGCGGCCTTCTGTGGCGTGTGGATCTGGGCCGAAGAGAACTACGACGAGATTACGAGCGCGCGCGAACGATTTCAGAAAAACGCAAAAGAATCTTAGTTTTCCTCTCGATGCAGGGCCACGAGCGGTTGCTCTTCCAGGCAAAATTCGGTATCTTGAAAAGGTTGCAACAATGCAATGTGCGCCCGTAGCTCAGCTGGATAGAGCAACTGGCTACGAACCAGTAGGTCGGGTGTTCGAATCACTCCGGGCGCACCATCTCCCCTCTTGCAACGTCCCTTTTTTCTTTAGAAGAAACATTTAAGGTTTGCGCAGCCGCCTTAAAGTCCGCAGCCGCCCACGTAAAGGCGGCTGCTTCGGAATGCCACGCTTCCCTGCCGCTAGTCGCGACGGCTGAGGGTTGGGCGGTCGTCGGAGTTCGAAGGGTTGTTGGGGTTGGATGGATCGTTATTGCCGCCGCCAACACGCCGCAGGGTTGGACGATTGCCGTCCTTTTTGTCGTTCAGCTTGCGCTTGTTCTCGATGCGGGCCAGCCGTGCCTTGACGTCGTCGAACTCGGATGTGGAGACGATGTAGTCCGGCCGGGGAGGCATGATCGTCGCAATCTCTTCCTCGGAGCGACCGATGCGATCCGGTGTCTGCGGATGGTCGGAGAACACCTTGGAGAGCGTTCCGGGCTTGTGCTTTTCGAGTGCAGCGATCTTTTCGAAGAACTGAATGAAGGCCTGCGGGTCATACCCTGCCTTGTACATGTACTGCAGACCGAGCCAGTCCGCCTCCGACTCGTCTACGCGTGAAAACTTCAGGAAGGCGATAGGGACAGCAAGCTGGGTCGCTTCGTAGATTCCGTACCCGGTCCAGGATCCGGAGGTGAAGATGATTAGCGGGATCGAACCGATCTGCGCCATGTTCATCTTGGTCATCTGGCGCGCGGCGTGATGGGCGCAGACGTGCGCGACCTCATGGGCCATAACGCCGGCAAGCTCCGCCTCCTCGTCCGCGGCAAGAATCAAGCCGGAGTTGACGTAGAAGAAGCCCCCGGGAAGCGCCATCGCATTGATCTCGTCGGAGTCGATGACTTTGATGGTGAACGGCACCTTGCAATCGGAGTTCTTCACGATATTCTGGCCAACTCGGTTGACGTATTCATTGACAACCGGATCAGTCACCATGTGAGCCGACTTCTCGATCTCCATCGAGTAGGCCTTGCCGTTGCGAATCTCCCAATCGGTGGAATACCAGTTCCCAAGGCCGCGGCCTCCAATATTGCGCGTCCCGATTGCATTGACATCGTCTTCGCTACCCGCCTTGATGTGAGGATCGAGATCTTCTCCCGGAGAGGGAATGGAGTCGGCCTTCTGGCTCGCTTTTTCCTTTGCAGCTTTATCTTCGGCCGGAGTTGCGGTTGGGGAACCAGGAATGGGCTTTGATTGTCCCGGAGGCGTCGGCGTGGAGGATGGCGTCTGGGCGAAGGAGACTGTTGAGAAAACGAGGATGGCGGCCAGACCGAGGTTCGCTGTGCGACGCATAACAGAGTCTCCTGAGTGAGGCCGCCTCCGGCAGCCGGACGCAGCTTCCCACTCTTTAGACGTAGTATGCGCCTGAATGTTGCAAGGATACAAATGGCGGGCATGACGCAAGAAGCACAAAAAATGCCCCGTCTCCGATCGTGCTGGAGCCGGGGCATCCGCGGAAGAGACTGTAGCTGTTTACGACTGCGTCAGGCGGCGGCGAACAATGCCGGCTGCACTCAGAAGACCCGTTCCAAGCAGAGCGATCGATGAGGGCTCAGGAACGGATGATGTGGTTCCAGGGTCGCTGATACCGGACAGCCCGGTTTGCCCTGCCGCGTTCATGATATCGGCGGCAAAATAATAGCCGTTGCTGTTGGCGACGAAGTCGCTGTAATTGATTCCGGCGGCGCTGTAGATCGTGAAGACCAGTGGACCGTCGTTGTGCTGGCTGGCTCCGGGACCGGGATTGTTGATGAAGTAATCGAAGGATCCCATGCTGGGTCCGTTCGTGTTTACAGAGCTGGCATTGAAACTAGAGAGAGTCCACGGGCTGCTGATGCTGGCGATCGAGATCGAGGGGTCGTTAGCCAGGTTGAACGCAAAACCGGGATGGTTGCCAGAACCACTGGCTACAAAATACTGGGCGCCATTGGTAAGACTAACTGTTACCTGCATGTTGTTGGCGTCAACCTGATGAAGGTTGACATCGAAGCAGCATTGACCAGCCTGAGAGCCTGTGAACAGCGAATCAGCCTTTGCGGCTGAGGCAGTAAAGCAGGTCACGGCGAGAGCAAACACAATACGGGAGAGAGCCTTGACGTGCATCGTTCGTAATCCTTTCGGGTTCCGTTCGTAAACGACGGGATACCCGACCTATATGCACATCGACGGCCAAACCGCTCAACGATTGTGTCTTAGCCGGATTTCGTGAAAATCCGCGCTACAAGCGGAAGGCGCGATCCTTTCCCATTTCATGAAAGGAAAAATAATTCACAAGGAAGGGTACTTCCTTTCATATGGATTTGCCCGAACGGTCTTACCAGGAGGAGTAGGCCGACCCGTCGGAGCTGACCTCCTGGGCTCCGGAGTGCACATCGTTGATGCCAGGTTCTGTCTGATCAATGGTTTGCAGAGTATCGTCCTGCCCTGGGACCCAGGTATCCGTCCGATGGGTGAAGGGATCGACCGGAAGGGCCTTGATATAGCCAGCTTCCACCAGGTCGTCCAGCGTCTGCGGAGCCTTCTGTTTATCCACCGTGTAAGAGTCAATGGCGGAACGGAGTGTCCGCAGATCTTCCCGCAATACAGCCTCGCGCGCATGACGAACGCTCTGCACGTACATGGGAACAGCGATCGCGGCCAGGATGCCAATGATGACCATCACGATCATCAGCTCGATGAGCGTGAAGCCGAGTTCGCTTCGGCGGGTCCGGGATGGTGCGAAAGCTACCATGTGGAATATTTTGTACCGTCCATCGCTGTGTTCTGGCTCTTGGAGTACACGTCAAAGACGTTCTGGCCACCGAAGGAATCGGAATCCGGATCGTCCTGGTTGGAACGCATTCCCCATTCAGCGGTTCCAGTCATGGGATCGATCGGAATGCGCCGAAGGAAACGAACTTTCTTGCCCTGAACATCGACCCCTTTGACCAGGGTATCGAGGTCGGGCGGGTAGCCGAGAGAGTCCGCCTTCACCTGGAAGGCTCCTTTGTCGGCAGCGTCCTTGTAGCGATCGATTGCAGCTCTCATCTCCCACAGGTCCCGGCGCAGCTCGCGCTCTTTCTCCCGTTTTACCTGGAAGCGCGCGATTGGAACCGCGGCGGTCGCCAGGACGGACAGGATAGCCACAACAACGATCAGCTCCACCAGGGTTAACCCGGCTTCCGGGTTCTGTGCCGAAGCCTCGCCGGACGGACGGAAAAGGCGGCGTTCACGATGCCCTTCGCCACCTACCCGCTGCTGGAGGAACGACTTGGAGCCAACAATCACTTCACGTGTACCACGGACTGCGAGCCAACTGCCGGCAGGTTCGCCTGGGCACTGTTTCTTGCGCCTACCTTCACCAGCGCAAGGTTCGAGTCACCCGCAGCTACCGCCTTGAAGGTCAGGGTGGCCACGGTTCCCTGCCCGCTGACGCCCTGAACGTTCGGGGGCCTGGAGGTGGAGATGGTCACCATGCCGTTGCCCTCATCTCGATGGACGATGGAGACCGCCTGTCCGTCACGCTCCAGCAGGGTTCCGGCGTCCACATTGACCAGCTGCAGGACGGCAGGATTGAACTGAAGCTGCATCGGCACGGCGAATAGATCGTTGGCGTTCGAGGCATTGACCGACACCTGGAAAGTGCTGCCCACATTCTGGACCGCTGGAGGCGGGACCACCGAGAGACTAACGGGGGTTCCCGGCGCAGGCGGCTGGGCTGCAGGATTTGCTGTATTCGCCGCCGGTGGCGTAGCGCCTGGCGGGGGTGGGGTGGGAGGCTGCGCCTGCTGCAGGATCTGCTGAGCTGCCGCCGAGGCCGCATTGGCAGCGGTCGAAGGCTGGCCGATAGACTTCGGCCTTCCCGGAAGCACGTCTTCATCCTGTCCGGAAAGCGTTGGATCCTGACGCAACTGGAACGAGGTGCTGGTTCCGGTATCGATCGCACGCGTATTGAGGCGCGTAAGTACCGGTTCACGAACAATATGCGGGATTAACAGGAAGATGATCTCGTTCTGCTGCGTCTCGCGAGAGTTGGAGGCGAAGAAGAACTTGAAGAATGGAATCTCGCTGAGGCCGGGGGTTCCGTTGAGGCCGCGGGTGTCCTGCTTGGTGACCAGCCCGGCCAGGATGCTGGGCTCACCTTCTTTGAGCTGAATGACCTGCTCGACGACGTTCTGTCCGATGACCGGCTCTGCGACACCGGAGATGGTAACGGTGTTCTGCTGCGAGGACACCTCCATCTTCATCTTCAGAGATACCTCCCGGTCGTAGTGGACCGTGGGGGTCATATCGATCTGGACGCCAACATCAAGATAGGTGAACTGGGTCTGGACACCGATGCTGGCCACGCCGGTCGCCACGCCCGCGTTGTAGGAGCCGGTCGCCACCGGGATTCTCTGGCCGATCTTCAGATTGGCGCGCTGCCCATCGGTTGCGCGGATTCTCGGATTCTGCAGAATTCTGGTGTCGCTGTCAGTCAAAAGAGCGTCGAGCGTAGCCGACGGGATGCCCACGCCAAAGTTAGTGGCGTTTATGTTCCCGAGGGTATTGAGCGTAAAGTTCGACGGCGAGTTCGTTCCGGTGGAAGAGGATGAGGAACTGCTGGAAGTCGTACTTGGGCTGGCCTGCGGAGTGATCGTGATGGACTGCGGCAGGGCGATGCCGAGCTTGCGCATCTTGTCGCGATTGACTTCGAGGATGGCCACATCGACGACGACCTCTGGTCGTGCGCGATCCACATCATCGATCAGCTTCTGGGCCAGGAGGAGCTGATCGGGAGTGGCCCTCAGGATGATCGCACTCTGACTGGGAACGAGGACGATCTTCGAGCTGGGATCGAGCACATTGCGCAGCGCGGTCAAAACTTCGTTCGCGTCCGACTGCTGGCTGGCATTGGTCAGGTAGAAGGTCTGAACCGCTAGTTCATCCAGATCGGTCCGCTTGGTCCGATTGTTCTGCGCGACAAAGATGGTGTTCGAGGTAACGGGCTTATAGAAAGTTCCGGCGATCGTTCCCACAATCCGCAGGGCATCGGCCAGAGAGACGTTTACAAGGTCGATGGGAATGCGCTTGGACGTGTAATCGGGATCGAAGATCACGTTGAGCCCGGCGGCCTTGCCGATCGCCTGGTAGATGTTCTTGACGTCCTCAACAGCGTGCAGGGTGATCGGCTCTGAGGAGACAGGCTTTAGTTCAATGGGACCGGCGACGGTGCTGATGGCGGCGAGATTATCCACGCCAATCTGCTGATTCTGCACCGGTGCGCCGGTCGATGAGGATTGCGTCTCGATCTCGTGGGTGACCCGATCGAACTCCTGCTGGGCAGTCTGGTTGGCGGAATCGATCTCCAGGGCTCTGCTGAACTGGCTCAAAGCTCCCTGCAGATCGCCGTTCTGGCGCAGCACGCGGCCACGATCCACATGGCTGATTGCGGCCTGAAAGCGCATCAGCTCATAGTGCGCCTTGTATCTCAGATCCTTGGGGTTCTTCAACATCGCCTGGCGGTAGGCTTCGTATGCTGTGTCGTAGTCCTGACGCAGCTCCGCGTCCTGCCCTCTTTTGTCCCAGGTCTTGGCCGACTGTGCATGGAGAGAGGAGCTGCCAAGAAGAAGGACCGCTACAAGGGCGAGAGCCAACTGTGCGGCATGCCGAACTGGTATGGAGAAAACTGGGAGCTTGCCACGACTCATACTGCGTTCGTTTGCGTCCTTTACACCGAAAAGAGTGAGGCGTTTGCCGGAGTGCGCTCCTACCCCTGGATTTGGACAAGGGAGGACGCTGCCTGTGGAGGCGTTTCCTGCCAGGCTGGTGCGCTCGGGTGAGTATAGCATTCGGACTTCAAATTCCTTGTCGTTTCGCGGCACAGAACCGGTCGTTTCTACCGATGGCAGAGAGTGGAACGCTGGAGAACCTGGGCGTCTCACGGTTAGACGAGCGCAAGCCGCGTGGGTGAGGTCGCTCACTCTGCCCATGTTAAAGTAAGAGATTCATGCCTCGCTCGCTTTCCAACCCGACCGCAGCCTACCAGCCGAAAGCTTCGGCCCCGAAGGTGAAGGATCGGGATCCGGTTGCGGCAGGACAGCGCGATGCATCGGTCAACCGTGCGGCCAGCCACAACTACTTCCTTACAGACCGCTTTGAGGCAGGAGTCGCCCTGCGCGGCACCGAAGTGAAATCCATCCGGGAGGGCAAGGCGAACCTGAAGGATGCCTATGGGCTTCTGAAGGATGGAGAGTGCTATCTGCTGAACGCGCACATTGGCCCCTTCTCCCACGGCAACACCATGAATCACGACTCCCTGCGTACTCGCAAATTACTGCTGCACAAAGGAGAGTTGCGCAAGCTGGAGAGCATGACACGGCAGAAGGGATACACCCTTATCCCGACACGTCTGTACTTCCGCCACGGACGGGTGAAGTGCGAACTCGCCATAGCCAAGGGCAAGCAAGACTGGGACAAGCGTGAAACCGAGCGCCGCAAAGAGGCCGACCGCGAAGCACGGGCAGCCATCGTGCGGAGCCAGCGCAGCTGATAACTTCTGCCTCTGGGCCCGCCACTGCGTCTGAGGAGTACCGAGAAACTCACTTCGATAGACCCTGCGTCAGTTTCACTCACATTTTAACTACGTCAGTTGACAGCCATACGGAGCCTGCCCTATCGTTAGCAATCGGAAGCATCGAGTGCTAATCGCCTGCCGGGCTAATGCCGGGCGATACCCTCCCGGTCAGATTTTGGCGGGATTAAGGCAGCGATGGAAATTCCAAAAAACTGCAAAGGCTACGGGCAATATTTTGCCCACGAGGTCGATGCGCGAATTCAACCCGGCGAGTCATTCTCGTTTCGGAACTAAAAAGCAACAAGGAGAGATAGCAAATGGCGAAGACATTCACACCGCTGCACGATCGCATCCTGGTCCGCCGCGTCGAAGAGGGCGAAACCCTCCGTGGCGGCATCATCATCCCCGACTCCGCCAAGGAAAAGCCCCAGCAGGGCGAAGTTATCTCGGTCGGTAAGGGCAAGTCCAACGACGAAGGCAAGGTCTTCCCGCTCGACGTCAAGGCTGGCGACCAGATCCTCTTCGGCAAGTACTCGGGCACCGAAATCAAGCTTGACGGCGAAGAGTTCCTGATCATGCGCGAAGAAGAAGTCCTCGGCATCCTCAAGTAGTGCTTCGCGGACGGCGGGAGGCGGCTTCGCCGCGTTCTTCGCTGGAATGAAGAGGTCGCCTCATGGAGCGTATCCGTTGGTTTGGAATGCTGAGGACGCTCTTCAGTCGCAGGAGGTTTTGAGGACCGTTTCAGCGCAAGCAGTTCGGCAACAAGTTTTGTTAAGCACACGGCTTCAGCCGTGTGAATCAGCAGATTCCCTGAGGGGGCTTTAGCCCCTGAGGTCAAAAATCAACGCGAGCCGCAAAAAGCGGCGCGAGGAGAAGAAAATGGCAAAGCAGATTCTGCATGGAGAAGATTCGCGTCAGGCGATCCTGCGTGGCGTCAACACGCTGGCCGACGCTGTGAAGGTCACACTCGGTCCGAAGGGCCGCAACGTTGTTATCGAGAAGAAGTTCGGCTCGCCCACCATCACCAAGGACGGCGTTACTGTCGCCAAGGAGATCGAGCTCGGCAACAGCCTCGAGAATATGGGCGCACAGATGGTGCGCGAGGTCGCTTCGAAGACCTCCGACGTTGCCGGTGACGGCACCACCACCGCGACCGTTCTGGCTCAGGCCATCTATCGCGAGGGTGTAAAGACGGTTGCCGCCGGTGCAAATCCGATGGCTCTGAAGCGCGGCATCGATAAGGCTGTCGAGGCCATCATCGGCAAGCGCGACGAGCACGGCGCCGTTCAGGGTGGAGCTCTCTCCAAGCTGTCCAAGCCCGTCTCCGGCGACATGATTGCACAGGTCGGAACCATCTCGGCCAACAGCGATGCGCAGATCGGCACCATCATCGCCGAGGCGATGAAGAAGGTTGGCAAGGACGGCGTCATCACCGTCGAAGAGTCGCGCACCATGGAGACACAGCTTGAGGTCGTCGAAGGCATGCAGTTCGACCGCGGCTACCTGTCGCCCTACTTCGTGACCGATGCCGAGCGCATGGAAGCTGCTCTTGAGAATCCCTACATCCTGATCTACGAGAAGAAGATCTCCTCGATGAAGGACCTGCTTCCGCTGCTCGAGCAGATCGCCCGCACCGCCAAGCCGCTTGTCATCATCGCTGAGGATGTTGACGGCGAGGCTCTCGCGACCCTGGTCGTCAACAAGCTGCGTGGCACGCTGAACGTCGCTGCCGTCAAGGCTCCCGGCTTCGGCGATCGCCGCAAGGCCATGTTGCAGGACATCGCAATCCTGACCGGCGGCAAGGCCATCACCGAGGACCTCGGCATCAAGCTCGAGTCGGTCAAGATTGAGGACCTCGGCACCGCGAAGCGCGTCACCATCGATAAGGACAACACCACCATCGTCGACGGCGGCGGAAAGGGTGGCGAGATCGAAGGCCGCGTGAAGGAGATTCGTGCCCAGATCGACAAGACCACCTCGGACTACGATCGCGAGAAGCTGCAGGAGCGTCTCGCCAAGCTGGTTGGCGGCGTCGCTGTCATCAAGGTTGGTGCTGCAACCGAGACCGAGATGAAGGAGAAGAAGGCTCGCGTTGAAGACGCGATGCACGCGACCCGTGCGGCTGTGGAAGAGGGCATCGTCCCCGGCGGCGGCGTTGCGCTGATTCGCGCAACTTCGGCTGTCGACGATGTCGTCAAGGGTCTCGAGGGTGACGAGAAGATCGGTGCTTCGATCATCCGTCGCGCCATCGAAGAGCCTCTGCGCATGATCGTCTCGAACGCCGGCGAAGAAGGCGCAGTCGTCATCGGCAAGATCCTCGACTCGAAGGAGACCAACTTCGGCTACAACGCCGGAACCGGCGCCTACGAGGACCTGGTGAAGGCCGGTGTCATCGACCCGACCAAGGTAACCCGCACCGCCCTGCAGAACGCGGCTTCCATCGCCGGTCTGATGCTCACCACCGAGGCCATGATCTCCGAGATCCCGGAGAAGAAGGAAGCCCCGGCCGGTGGACACAACCACGGCAGCATGGACGGCATGTACTGAGCTTCGCGCTCGGCGAAACGCGCCTTTCGGCGCAAAAACAAAGACCCTGGAGATCTTCCGGGGTCTTTGTTTTTAAGCCTTCGAGAGTTACTGAACGGCAAAATTGAAAACCGTCGTTTTCCTTTTTTGTTCCTTCGACTTATCCTTATCGCGCAACACCAATTGAATAAAACGAAACAAGGAGCGTGATGATCTCCCGTAGAGAATTCTCAAAGCTGGGCGCCCTCGGCCTCGCCGCCCATACATTTTCTCCACTTCCTCTCATTGGTCAGAGCGCGGGGAAAAAGATCGGCTACTGCATCATTGGACTTGGCCGCATCGCAGACCACCACATGCGCGGCATCGCAAAGACCTCAACCTCAGCGATCACGGGCCTGGTGAGCGGACACCGTGACAAGGCCGAGCGCATCGCTGCACAGTATGGCGTGCCGAAGGAATCAATCTACAACTACGAGGACATGGATCGTATCCGCGACAACAAGGCGATCGATGCCGTCATCGTGTGCCTGCCGAACAGCATGCATGCCGAATATACGACTCGCTCGGCAAAGGCCGGGAAGCATGTTCTGTGCGAGAAGCCGATGGCAGTTACGGTTGCGGAGTGCGAGCAGATGATTGCTGCCTGCAAGTCGGCCAATGTGAAGCTGATGATTGCCTATCGCATGCACTACGAGCCGTACACCCTGAAGACGATCGAGCTGATCAAGTCAGGAGCGCTGGGAAAGGTGCAGGGGATCGACAGCGCCAATGGCTTCAACATCGCACATGGCGAGTGGAGGACGCAGCGCTCGCTGGCAGGTGGAGGACCGCTGATGGACGTCGGCATCTACTGCCTGAACGCTACGCGCTACCTGACCGGCGAGGAGCCGGTTGCCTTCACAGCTGTGGCTACTTCGAACAGGAACGACGAACGCTTCAAGGACATCGAAGAGAATCTCTCCTGGACGATGCGCTTCCCCTCCGGCACGGTCGCGAGCTGCTCCACGACGTACGGGGCACAGATGCCGAGTTACGCCAAGGTCTTCGGAGAGAACGGCTGGCTGGAGTTCGATAACTTCAACTACGAGGGACAGCGGCTGACCGCGATGTACAGGAAGGACCGCGGCTCGCCCGCCGTGAAGCTCGATGAGGCTTCGACACTGCACGACCCCAGCCAGTTTGTCGATCAGGTGAATCACTTCACGAGCTGTGTTCTTGAAAACAAGACACCAGGAACGCCAGGCGAAGAAGGTCTCAAGGACATGCGTCACATTGAGTCGATTTATAAGGCCGCCGGCCTCACTCTCGGTTAGCCGAGGGTGAGGTTGTGATGCGGACTCCTGGACGAATATAGCGAGCTGCCTGCAGCTTCGTAGAGCCGAGCGTGGTGGAGAACTTTAGCGCGATCAGGTTGTTGCTCGTCTTGGCAGGCGCCGGGAACGTTGCCACAAAGCTCTCGGAGACGGACTTCGTGAACCTTTCGAAGAATGGCGTGAGGGAGACGGGGTTCCCAGTTCCCTGGAAGTATGCCTGTCCTCCAGTCTCGTCAGAGACCTTGGCGAGATAACTCTGCCCGCTAAAGCTGGCAGCTCCTCCGCGAATGCCCGCGTTGGTGTAATAGATGGTGTAGACAGGCACGCCTGCGCGTTGGGCATCGCGGATGGAGTTATCGACGTAGACGCTGTTCTGGTTCAGGGGGCTGACGCTGCCGTTATAGGGATCGACACCGTTGGTGATCATGATGACAAAACGAGCCTTCGCTGTGACAACACTACCCTGATCTCTTGCTCCCTCTTTGCTACCAGGCCAGTTCTTCACAAAATCAGACAGGCAGAAGTAGGGGCTTGCGCTGAGGCCGGGGGAGCCCATCGGAAGCCGCAGGTTTGCAGCGGCGGCCTTGTGGTCCGTGGAGAACGGCTGCTGAGAGACCACGCGACCATTCTGCATGTACCCGACGAGGATTTCGGTTCCTTCCGGCAACGACTGGATGAAGTTCCGGATGTCGGGCAACAAACGACCGACTGAAGTACGAAGACCATCGTCGATCAGCAGAGCTACCTGAGTTCCATTGGGCTTAACGGGCTCGACGGCTGTCAGCGGCGTCTCGTGGTTGTTGACGCGCACCTTCAGATTCTGGGCCGTCAATGGCTGTGGAGACTTCGCATTGACCGTGACGATCGCCTGCGTCAGGGGTCCTTCCTGCGCGAGGACGAAGAGAGGGGAGGCAAAAAGCGCAGTCGCAAAGAGGATTTTCCGGAGGGTCATATTTTACTTTCCTTTCCCTGTCTCATTAGACGCTTCAGTTGCGGTTCCCGACTCTACCCTATCCGGTATATTTTTGGCGCAAAATATTGGCATAATGAGACTTACATTGGAGCTTCGATATGGGTCCGCAATCCTTCGGGCCAGGAAAGATTGCCGCCTAGACCGGATTGCTGTTCATCTTTAACCCGTCATACAGAGTTTTGATTTCCTGCAGAAAGATAAAGACTCCGGGGAACCGGAGCCTTCGTGTCTTCCTTCTTTATTTTTTTACTGATTTGACTCCATCAAATCGGCAGAGATAACCGCCTTGCATCTCAAGGAGATCAATCGCTGTTTTTTGGCAGCCACTGCCTCTTAGTCGCCGCCGAGCCGTACCTTGAGACCGGTGCGGAACGTAAATGGAAGCGATGGATAGCCGATCGGGCCGATGTGCTGTTGCGATAGCAGGTTCCCGAGTTCCGCGAAGGCGGTTACGTGATGAGTAAAGGCGTAGGTCCCATACGCATCGAGCTTGGCGTAGCCGAAGTCGAGATTGCGATTCGGCAGCAGCAGTGTGTTGCCGCCGTTGAAGTCCGAGTAGGAGAGGAAGGTTGAGTCATCCGCACGGCTGGCGAAGGCTCCCTTGAGAGCGGCGGAAAATTTGTTGCTGGTGTACTGCGCGGCGAAGAAGCCCGTCTGTGGCGGGCGGCGGAAGGGACGCTGACCGACCAGCGGGTACGACGCTCCTATGGGCGTGTCAGGGTAGTTGGGATTGACGGCTGCGGTGCCGTTGGCGATGGCATCGGTCGAATAAGATTGCTCAACCAGTGAGGCGAGATAGGTGTATCCGCCACGAAGCAGGATCCTGTGGGTGGGAGCGAACTGCAGTTCTCCCTCAAAGCCCTGGGCACGATAGGCCAGGGTGTTCAGCAGTGCGCCGAAGATGATAGAGGTTGGAGTATTAATTCCGAAGACCGTCCGAAGCGTGCCATTGTCGATGTAATCGAGCTGATGGCTGAACTGATTGTGGAAGTAACCCGCTTTCAAGACCAGGGCCTGGCCGAGGATGTTCTGGTCCACACCGACGTCAAAGGTGCGGGACCGGAGCGCCTGGATAGGACGCACGTGGTAAGCCTCAATGAGGTCCGTCAAGTCCGCATCCTGGAGCTCTTTATAGAGCGAGGAGAACTCAACCGAGAGTGAAGGCTCCTGAACACCAGTGGAGGCATTGGCGCGAATCCTGGTTCCATGGAACAGCCCGTTTCCGGGCCGTACAGGAACCCAGGCAAGACCGAAGCGAGGTGTGCCTGCAGTACCGTACAGGTTGTTGCGCTCGATGGCTCCGCCAAACGAATAGAAGATGCGGTTTTTAATATCGCCTTGAAACTGGAGTGTGTACTGGTAGTTGGTCCGCTTGACGACCTGGGACTCAAAAAAGTTGGGATTGTTATATGAACCGCGCTCGTCTTCGTAACGGAATCCGAAGAGGCCGATGAAGTGCGGCGAGAAGGTGAAGTCGGACTGATAGTACAGCTCGTCCCGCAGCGAAGACTGATCAGTGGGTGCGGTTCCGGCGAAGAGGAAGGAGGCGCGTCCGGTGCCTGAGGTTCCATTGGCTCCATCGATGGTGACGATGTTTCCAAAGTACAGCGTATAACCGGGAAATCCACCAAAGCCGGGATAGTCGACGGCTTCTCCTGGAGCATAGAAGGTGACGGCCTGTTCGCGCTTACGAGCGATGCCGTAGCGAACGAGATTGTGCCACCTGTCACGCCAGCGATTTTCGAGCGTAGCGCCAGAGTAAAGATCCTGATCAGATTGCTTTCCCGGATTCGGAATGCCATAGAAGCTGTAAGCGCCGGGAAGTCCGGTGGCCGAGACACCGTTGCGGATGGTAAAGCGGAGCGAGGTGTTGGCGGTGATGTTGTAGCCGAGATTCCCCGCACTGGTTGACGAGTGATAGCGATCCATGGGGATGGAGTTTGAGGTGTCGAATCGCGAGAAGGCGCCGTAGTAGTCGAGGCGGCGGCGGGCACCGCTGAGGGTGACTTCATTGCGCCAGGTGTGGAAGTTCCCGGCGTCTCCGGAGTAGTTGAGGATGGGGCGGGATGTAGCGCCACGGGGCGTGGTGAAGTTCACCACCGAGGCTCCGGCGTCGGAGCCGTAGAGAACGCTGTTCGGACCGCGGTAAAGCTCGAAACCATCGAGGGCAGTCGAAGAGACGGTTCCGAAGTCGAACCGTCCGCCGATATCTTCTGACGTGACACCATCGATCATCACCTTGTTGGCGTCCGAGTTTCCGCCGCGCACAAAGAGAGAGCCTACACCGCCGTATTGCCCGGACTGGACGAAGTTGACGCCGGGCGACTGGCGAAGATCGTCCATCACTCCGACGCGGGTCTGAAGTGCGCTGAACGGGATGAGATTGATGGCAGAGCTGGCCTGCTGGATGGGCGTGGGGATTCCTGTCGCGGTGACGGTCACTTGCGCGGTGACAGAGGCAACCTCAAGGGTCACGTTGCGGCTGACGATATCGGTGCGTCCGCCATAGAAGCTCTGGCTGATGCCCGAGGTGAACGTCGGCGAGGAGGTAAGAAGAACGAATCTTCCGGAGCCGGTGCTGCGAATCTCAAAGGAACCGTCGGAACCACTGAGGGCAGAGCCCGCTACGGATTTGCCCTGAATGAGTTGAACACGTGCTCCAGGCACAGCTGCGCCGAGCGGATCGGTAACGGTTCCACGGACGATAACGGCACGGGAAGAGGTACTGGCGAAGGCAAAGAGCGCAAAAGCGACAAGAAGACGGAAGAGAGGTGAGACCGCAAACGGACGTGCGGATGCTTGCATGAGGTTGGACTCCTCGTTCCCCCCTCGGGAACGTGGCTGTTGTGCGACAACGAAACCGGTCTCCTGACTGTCGCGTTCCATGTCTGCCATCAGGGCTCTTCCCTTCCCGAAGAATGGATCAGTGGGAGTGAGCCAGGCAGCATTCACACTCATACAAGTACAAGCATGCGCGAATCACAGTTGCGGGGCAGTGGCGGAATCTCACCGCGCTTCCCGAGCATTTCATTGCGTTACAAAGTAAATTTAGACGACGCGAACTCGTTGACGACAGCCCGGCCGCAGGTTTAGAGCAATATCTATTAGTTTGCGGTATATGAAAGCACGAAGTCAAAAGTAACAACAGCTGCCTGCCGGAGTTGTCATTCCGGTGTCATCACCCCTATTGGTTATCGGGATGGAGAGTTTCTGTTCTGCCCTTAGCATCTGGAAATCCTGCGGGCAAGATGCAGGAATGCTTCGCGTTGCTCAGGATGACGGTTTTAGCCGTGAGTGGTTATCAATACTTACGCTGCAGGAATGTTCTATTTTTGCAGGCTGAGCGGGTCGAACTTTTTGGTGTCTTCGAGAGCAAATCGGCCGATCTCGAACGGGTGCGAGGTCTGGGGCTTGTTGTAGACCGGATCGGAGGGATAAGGCGAAGGAGTGAGCGTAGGAAAGGCCCAGACGCGGCCGTTGCTGAGGTCGACGACCACCTTCGAGTAGACCTGCTGGCTGTTATCGGGAGCGCGGACGAGAAAGGTGCCCGGCTCGAAGAAGTAGTTCGTATCGGTGGACTGGGCCAGAACGGGCTCCGGGGCGCGAACGGGGCGCAGAACGAGCGCCAGAAGGAGCAGCGCGATGGCCGCAAGCAGAATGTTGGTCGATCTGAGGGCATTCATAGAACTCTCTTAGGGCGATCCTCTCTACGAGAAAGCCGCATATCCTTCGACTCCGGCCTTCGAGCCGCGGCTCAGGGTGACACCTATGGTAAGTCTCAATTCTCAATGACGCCCGTACAATTCCGAGGATTGTTGCAGGTTTCTTCGATCAGGGGATGAGGAGAAGCTTGCCGGTTGTCTTGCGACCCTCGAGGTCACGGTGCGCATGAGCGGCGTCGGCCAGCGGATAGACGTGTTCCACGCGGAGCGTCAGTTCGCCCTTGGCGATGGCATCGAAGACCTCGCCGGCACGATGCTCCAGCTCTTCACGGGTGGCGGTGTAGTCCTTGAGGGTAGGCCGGGTGATGTAGAGCGAACCCGTCTGCGAGAGGCGAATCAGATCGAAAGGAGGAACCGCTCCGCTGGATGCGCCAAAGAGGACGAGCATACCGCGGCGACTGAGAATCGAGAGGGACTTGTCGAATGTTGTCTTGCCTACAGAGTCGTAGACGACGCGGAGTCCTGACGGTGCGAGCTTCCTGATGGCATCGGCAAAGTCCTCTCTGGTATAGAGGATCACATCATCGGCGCCAGCAGCCCGGGAGAGCTCGGCCTTTTCCTCCGTCGATACTGTTGTGAAGACCGTGGCTCCGAGAGACTTGGCCATCTGCGTCAGCAGCAGGCCAACTCCGCCGGCGCCTGCGTGGATGAGAACCTCATCACCGGGTTGAATGGAATAGGTAGAATGCGCCAGATAATGCGCGGTCATCCCCTGCAACATGGCGGCGGCGGCCTGCTGGGCCGTGACAGCCTCTGGAACATGAACAAGCGACGACACCGGGGCAAGCGCAAGCTGTGCGTAGGTTCCGGGGTACGTGGTCCAGGCGACTCGATCGCCGACTTTGAAGCCGCTGACTGCGGTCTCATCGCCGAGAGCAACGATGATTCCGGCGGCTTCCTGCCCGAGGGTATACGGAAGAGGCGCAGGATAGCGGCCCTCGCGAAGGTAGGTATCGATGAAGTTCACTCCGGAAGCTTCAATGCGCACGAGCGCCTGTCCGGGTCCGGGAGTGGGCGTGGGAAGCTCCGTGAACTGAAGGACCTCTGGACCGCCGTGCTGGAAGATCTGTATCGCCTGCATGGATGATTCGATGCCTCTCGTGTCGGTTTGTTTCAAGAGGATAGCAGGGGTTTCACTCCAGCAAGGAGGTCGACGGGGGGATAGCCCGTTAGATCGCGGATGCTCGCGACGGGGCCGTTCTTCATCACGGACCTGATTCCCTTCTCGCGAGCGCCTTCGGAGGCATAGGTCTCACTTTTGCCGAGGATCTCGTCATCGGCAGAGCGAAGGATGAAGAATGGCTGCGAATGAGACGAACGTTTCCGCTCGAAACGATTGTCCAGCGTACAGCTCCTGCGGACAGATTCGATCGCCTGAAGAGCATTGGTCTTCGAGCAATAGGTCTCGCTGGCAAGAATCACTTCGCCGTTAGCAGCTTTCAGATAAAAGATGAACTGATGCCCCGGTACAGCCTTCAACTCGTAACGGGCTGACATGCCTTCCTCCGTCTGATCTGCAAAAAAGAACAGAATCCAGCTTCCACGGAGGGGCCCTGGCTACCAGCTGGACAGCCAATAATGTATCTCATTGCTGCGAAGATCAGGAAAAGAGTTTTGTCGAACCTGGCGAAAGAGATGAGGGCTACTGTAGCAGACTCTCTTCCGAGCGGAGGCGCACGATGCGGTCGACCGCGTAAGGCGCCCGGTGCGATGCGGTATGGAAATGCCGCACCTGCAGTTCGCCAAGCAGGCCGATACCGATCATCTGGACTCCGGCGAGGATCAGGACGCCGGCGACGACGAAAAGCGGTCCGTGCATGTCCATCACATGCTGGCTGGTTACCAGCTTCAGCACCAGCAGCCATGCTGCAAGGGCGCCGCCTAGGAAAGAGCTGATCGCGCCGATGGTTCCGAAGAAGTGCAAAGGGCGCGTCATGTACTTGAGGAGAAAGCGGATCGTCAGCAGGTCGAAGAAGACCCGGAAGGTGCGGGAGATTCCGTAGTGGCTTTTGCCAAACTGGCGGCTGGGGTTGGAGATCGGAATCTCGCAGATGCTGGCGCCATACCAGGAAGCAAGTGCCGGGATGAAGCGGTGCATCTCGCCGTAGAGCGGAATATTGTGGATGACCTCGCGGCGGTAGGCCTTGAAGGTGGTGCCGAAGTCGTGGATGTTGACTCCGCTGAGAGTGGCCATCAGCCAGTTGGCGATCCGAGAGGGGATGCGGCGCATGACGAAGTTGTCTCCGCGCTGTGCCCGCCATCCGCTGACGACGTCGTAGCCCTCTTCAAGCTTCCCAAGGAAGTTAGGTATCTCGTCAGGAGAGTGCTGCAGGTCGCCGTCCATGGCAAGAATGAAGTCACCCTGGGCGTGGTCGAAGCCGGCCGCGAGGGCCGAGGTCTGCCCGAAGTTGCGTCGCAGCTTGATGACAAGTACGCGTGAATCGACTGCAGCGATCTCTTCCAAAAGACGATAGGTACGGTCACGGGAACCGTCGTCGACAAAGACAAGCTCGAAGGTCTCCCCGATATGCTCCATCACAGCCTTCAGGCGGTCATAGAGCGTCGTCACATTGTCTTCTTCGTTGTGGAAAGGAACTACGATCGAGTATTTCGGCACATCTTCGATGATACTCCCGTTCATCACCAGAGTGACGAAATAGTAACGCCAGAATCTGGAATCAGACGTGGTACACGAATAGGGGCAAAGCTAAATAGTGACTTGCACAATCTCACGCAAGTCACTGATTAAAAACATCATCACCCGTTGCGAAACATCTGTTTGATTCCGCGCAGAGCCTGTCGGGTACGCTCTTCGTTTTCGATGAGGGAGAAGCGAACGTAACCATCTCCATGTTCTCCGAAGCCGACACCAGGACTGACCGCAACCCTGGCTTCGGTCAGCAGCTTTTTAGAGAACTCGATGGAGCCGAGCGAGCGGTACTGCTCAGGGATCTTTGCCCAGGCGAACATGGTCGCCTTTGGCAGCTCGACCGGCCAGCCGAGTTTGTTGAGTCCGGGAACGAGGACGTCGCGGCGGCACTTGTAGTTCTCGACGATCTCGCGAACGCAATCCTGCGGACCCTCAAGAGCCTGAATAGAGGCGACCTGGATGGGCGTAAAGGTGCCGTAGTCGAAGTAGCTCTTGATGCGGCCAAGCGCGGCAACCAATGTCTTATTCCCTACCATGAAGCCGACACGCCACCCAGGCATGTTGTAGCTCTTCGAGAGTGTGAAAAATTCAACGGCGATGTCCTTGGCGCCGGGAACCTCAAGGATGCTGGGAGCGCGATAGCCGTCGAAGACCAGGTCCGCATAGGCGAGATCGTGGACGATATAGATGCCGAGATCCTTGCATAGCTCCACGATCCGCTGGAAGAACGGCAGATCGACGCACTGGGTAGTCGGATTTGCCGGAAAGTTGAGGATCAGGAGTTTAGGGCGCGGCTCCATGCGCGGCAGCTCGTACTCAAGGCGCGCCAGAACCTCGTCTGAGGTCGAACCGGCGATGTTGATGCTCTGCACACGGGAACCCGCGATGACCGGGCCGAAGATGTGGATGGGATAGCTGGGGTTCGGGACCGCTACCGTGTCGTCATCGTCAAGCACGGCCAGGCAGAGATGGGCGATGCCTTCCTTGGAGCCGATGGTGACGATTGCCTCGGTTTCAGGGTCGATATCGACGTTGTAACGGGTCTTGTACCAGTTAGAGATGGCGCGGCGCAGGCGGGGGATACCACGCGAGAGCGAATAGCGATGGGTCTGGGTCTTCTGGGACGCCTCAATCAATTTGTCGACGATATTCTTCGGGGTGGCGCCGTCGGGGTTTCCCATACCGAAATCGATGATGTCTTCGCCCCGTTTGCGGGCGGCGGCCTTCATCTCGCCCGTTATGTTGAACACGTATGCCGGCAGCCTGGTCAGTCGTCTGAAGTCTTCCATTGCGTTTACCGCTTGCCCTCTCCATCCATGATGCCATCGCAAAGGGACGGCAAATTTATCGATTGAAGTGAAATTCGTGTGCGCTACTTTGCAGTTACGGCTACTTCGCAGTTACGGCTATCCGGACCGGCAGATTTCTGGGTGGGTAGCACGCCGCGTTGTCGCACGCCTGGTAGTGAAGGGTGCCAGTGACCATGTGCGCTCCGGCCTGGGCTACGACCGGGAGCTTCACGATGAAATCGCTGGTGTAGACATCCAGCTTCTCCGACGGATTGAAGCTGAAGCTGTATAGCTTGCCAGCCGGATATTCGGCGGAGGAGACCTTCACCCCAGCCGCGTCTTCAAGCTTCAGGGCCGTAGGAATCAGCAGCTCGGACTTCGGGGTGTGGGAGTTGACGTGATAACCATCGGCCACGCGGAAGCGCAGCTCGACCACTTCCCTCTTTCCGGTCTTCAGCTCCTGCGGATCAGCCTGAAAAGTTACATACTGTTTCGGCCTGGGGGCCGGCATGGGCAGGCTTCCCTGTTGAGCGTAGAGGACACCGGAGAGCAGCAGCACAGCTGCCGCAAGGATTTGCCTCACAGTCCACCCACCCCGGTTTCCGTGCCGGATGCAATCGTCTTCTTGATATTTGCTTCGATCATGTCCTTCGAACCAAGACCTGCGGTTTGCTCGACGATGACGCCGTTGCGATCGACGTAGAAGGACATCGGCAGCACATCGAGTCCGCCGTAGGACTGCTGCACCTTACCATCGGCATCGGTCAGGAGGATAGGGTAGGTTACACCAGACTTCTGCGCTACCTTGGAGATGGCATCCTTGCCTGCATCTGCATCGTCGGCAAGTCCGAGAATCTCAAAGCCCTGGGAGGCGTACTGGTTGCGAAGCTGCTCGAACCACGGCATCTCGACCTTGCAGGGACCGCACCAGGTGGCCCAGAAGTTGATCAGCACAGGGCGTCCTTTGTAATCGGCGAGCGAAACCTTCTTGCCGTCGAGGTTCGTAAGGGTAAAGTTCGGAGCCTTTTTCCCGCGCATCTTGGGCGCGAGGTCATCCTCGCCTTCGGCTGCGCCTGCCTTGTCGGGGATGAGAACAACCTGATTCTCCCTCGCCTTCTGCATCGCCAGTTTGCGCTCACGCAGGTTATGCCAACCCGCCCACAGCAGCAGGGCGATTCCCACGACCATGACACCCAGAATTAAAGCTCGACGCATCCGTTCCACTTTTCTGCCCGGACAGCGCGGGGGAGTTCTCCACGATCAAGCCGGGCGCTTTCTACTAGTTTAGACGGAAAGCAGTCAGGGCTGGTTACGAACCCGGAGAAAGACGCTCCTCTGCTAGCATCGGGAAGGCTTAGAACCATGTCAGACACTCCGCTTACCTCCCAGAATCACACCTTACCTTCGGAGTATGTCCGCATCGAGGCAAGAGCTCTGCTTGAGCTGGCGATGCGCCTGGACGGCCCTATGCAGGCGGCCTTTGCTCAGGCCGTAGACCAGGTCCTCGCAGCCATTACCGGCCGCAATCGAGTGATCCTGACCGGGATCGGCAAGAGCGGCATCATCGCACGCAAGATTGTGGCGACACTGTGCTCCACAGGTACACCGGCGCATTACCTGCACCCCGCCGAGGCCGTACACGGAGATCTTGGGATGCTGGCACATGGAGATACCGTCCTGCTGCTCTCCGCCAGCGGGGAGACGGAGGAACTGCTGCGCCTGCTCCCCCTGTTGAAGCGGATGACGGGTAAACTGATCGCTTTCTGCGGCAATCCGTCTTCGACGCTGGCGCAGGCAAGCGATGTGATTCTGGACGCCAGCGTATCGTGTGAGGCCTGCCCGAACAATCTGGCCCCGACCGCCTCAACGACGGTAATGCTCGCGCTAGGGGATGCGCTCGCACTCGAGGTGAGCCGCAGGCGCGGCTGGAAAGCCGAAGACTTTGCCGAACTGCACCCCGGAGGACGCCTCGGCAAACGGCTGGCAAAGGTGGGTGAGTTGATGCATGCGGGCGATGCCCTCCCGAGGGTTTTGTCCCTCACTCCCATGTCCGAAGTGATCTACGAAATGTCTCGCAAGAAGCTGGGAATGACCACGGTGGTCGGCAAAGACGGGGTGCTGCTTGGCATGATCTCGGACGGCGATCTGAGAAGGCTTCTGGAGCGCGATGGAGGCAAGGCGCTGGATCACAACGCGGGCGAGATCATGAACCCAGATCCGATAACAATCGAGCCGGGCGCATTTGCCTCTTCGGCCCTGGCCCTGATGGAAGAGAAGAAGATAACCTCGCTGATCGTGACTACTTCGAATGGACGTGCAGAGGGCGTCCTGCACCTGCACGATCTCTGGACGCTTGAGCTGATATGACCGATGAAGTTGCAATGCCGGGTCCTCGGGAACGGTAGAATACAGAGATATATCGGGAGTCCACTCCTGAGCCTGGAAGGTTATCTCACACGCATGCACCGCTGGTCACAACTCTTTATTCCCACACTTCGCGAAGCCCCGGCAGACGCAGAGGTCGCCAGCCACAAGCTGCTGCTCCGCGCCGGTTATGTACGACAGCTTGGAGCCGGCATTTACAGCTATCTGTTCCTGGGGAATCGGTCGATCAACAAGATCATAGGCATCGTCCGTGAGGAGATGGACAGGATCGGCCAGGAGTTTCTGCTGCCCGCGCTGAATCCTCGCGAGATATGGGAGGAGTCTGGCCGCTGGGAGGTAATGGGCGACAACATGTTCCGCCTGAAGGACCGCAAGGGAGCCGATCTGTGCCTGGGCATGACGCACGAAGAGGTGATGACCTCGATTGCACGAAACGAACTGCGCAGCTATAAACAGCTTCCGCAGATCTGGTATCAGATTCAGACCAAGTTCCGCGATGAGCCGCGTCCGAAGTCGGGGCTGCTGCGTGTGCGCCAGTTCATCATGAAAGATGCGTACTCCTTCGACATCGACGAAGCGGGACTGGACGAAAGTTACAACAAACACGACAAGGCCTACCGCACGATCTTCAGCCGCTGTGGTCTGGAGTTTGTGGCCGTCGAGGCAGATTCGGGAGCCATGGGAGGTTCGGCATCGCAGGAATTTATGGTCTACACCGAGGCTGGTGAGGACCTGATTGCGAGCTCCGTCTCAGGATATGCCGCCAACATGGAGAAGGCTTCCAGTCGCCTGGAAGCTGTCGAGGACCTCGCGCCGACCGGAGACGGCCAGCCGGAGCTGGTGCATACACCGGGACAGCGGACCATCGAAGAGGTTGGCGGATTCCTGAAGGTCAAGCCGCAGTACCAGATGAAGACGATGGCCTATATGGCGACTCTGCCGGAAGTCGACCACGCGAAGCTGGGCAGGCAGCGCGCGGTCGTGGCCTTCCTGCGGGGCGATCACACCTTGAATGAAACCAAGCTCTCGGCCCTGGCAGGCGGTGAGCTGCGGCCGATGACGCCGGAGGAGATCGTTGAGGTCTTCAAGGCTCCGGCCGGATATCTGGGTCCAATCGGCGTGGAAGCCGCTCCCCACCCAAAGAAGCCGGGCACATTGGTCATCCTGGATAAGTCGCTGGAAGGACGCAAGAACCTGATCGCCGGCGCCAACAAAGAGGAGTATCACCTTCGAAATGTGACGCCGGAGCGCGACTTTAAGCCGACGGTGGTGGCGGACATTCGCAATGTAAATGAGGGCGAGCCCGATCCGGTGGATGGCTCTCCGCTGCGCATCGGCAAGGCGGTCGAGATCGGTCACATCTTCAAGCTGGGCTACAAGTACACCAAGTCCATGGGAGCCACCGTGCTGAACCGCGACGGCAAAGAGGTGACGCCGATCATGGGAAGCTATGGCATCGGGATCGAGCGCATCCTGACGGCGGCGATTGAGAGTTCTGCCACGGCCAACGATGGAGTCGCGTTTGCTTTACATCCGGCGATTGCACCGTTCCAGATCGTAGTGACCATCACGAACACAGCCGACGCAAACCTGGTGGCCGCAGGCGAGAAGGTCGCTGCAGACCTGACAAAAGCGGGCCTGGATGTTCTGCTGGACGATCGTGATGAGCGTGCAGGCGTGAAGTTCAAGGACGCCGATCTAATCGGTATTCCTTTCCGTATCAACATCGGTCGAGGAGTCGCGGAAGGAAAGGTGGAACTGGTCGATCGGCTGAACCGGCACACGCAAGAGATTGCACTGGAGCAGGTCGTGCAGGCAGTAACGGATCAGGTAACATCCAACCTGCAAACCCCGCTTCCGGCTTCTGCCGTCTAATCGTCTAAAAGAAAGCGACCTTTGCCAGTCAAACTCAAATACGGCAGCAATAAATCGAACTCCAGGCAGTCGAGCATCGTCGAGAAACTCCATCTGGACAATCGCTTCGTGCGATACGGCCTGGTGCTTGTGCTCGGCTGTTTTCTGGTGGCTCTCACCGTCCTCGGCTACTACTACTTTAAGTACGAAAATATAGTGAACGACCGCTTAGCCAAGGGACCGCTGTTCGCCAACGTGTCGCAGATCTATGCAACGCCACGCGAGGTGCGCGATGGCCAGAAGCTGTCGACCTCGGAGATTGCAGCAGAACTTCGCAAAGCCGGCTACAACAGCAATCCGCAGCTGGGAACGTTTCAGCTGAACGGCGACAGCATCTTCATCAAGCCGGGCCCCGAGAGCTATCACACCACCGATGGAGCGACGATCAGCGCTCCGAACGGCATCGTGCAGAAGATTACGGGGGAGAATGGAGCGGCGCTGAGCGCTTATGAGCTGGAGCCTCAATTGATCACAGCGCTCTCAGAGGATAGCCGTCGCACAAAGCGGCTGTTGGTCAGTTATCAGGATATTCCGCCGCGCATGGTACAGGCTGTAACGGCAATTGAAGACCGCAACTTCTTTGAACATAACGGAATTAACTTTCTGCGCATCGTTAAATGCGGCGTAGAAGATCTGATGAGCGGCCGGAAACGGTGCGGCGGCTCTACGCTGACCATGCAACTGGCGCGCGGTTTCTTCCTGTCCCCGGAGAAACACCTGAAGCGGAAGATGATCGAGATCCTGATCACCTTTCAGCTGGAGTCGCGCTTTTCAAAGCAGCAGATCTTCGAGATGTACGCCAACCAGATGAATCTGGGATATATCGGCAGCTACGATATCAATGGGTTTGGCGAAGCTTCCCGGGCTTTTTTTGGCAAGAACCTGGGGCAGCTCGATACGGCAGAGTGCGCCATGCTTGCGGGTCTTCTGCAGAATCCCAGTTATCGCAACCCCTACCGCCACCCGCAACGCGCTATCGCGCGACGCAACGTGGTGCTTGATTCGATGGTGGAGACCGGGGCGATCACGGCCTCGGAGGCCACACGGGCCAAGGCCGAGCCCCTGCACCTTGCTCCGCCAAATATCGAGGCAAGGCAGGCACCTTATTTCGTCGATCTGGTGCATGAGCAGTTGGTGAAGCGTATCAGCGATCAGGATCTCGCTCACCAGAGTCTCCGAATTTACACGTCGCTTGATCCGGACCTGCAAAGGGCCGCCTCAGAGGCCGTCGAGGTTGGCATGAAGAATGTCGACGAGCTCGTACGCAAGCGGTACGCCCGCAGAAAAGACTCGGGCCCGATCACCTATCCGCAGGTTGCCCTGGTGGCTCTGAACCCACACACGGGCCAGATTCTGGCTTTGGTGGGTGGCCGCAATTACTCCGCCTCACAGTTGAATCACGCAATCGCCCAGCGGCCTACGGGATCGATCTTCAAGCCGTTCGTCTTTGCCTCGGCATTCAACACTTCGCTCAACGGCACCAACCTTGATGACAATGGCCCATTCACCGCGGTCAGCAAGATCAATGACGACCCACAGGACTTCGGGGACAACGGCAAACCGTATATTCCAGGCAATTTCGTAAAAGGTGAGTATCCGGGCATGGTGACGGCTGCCGATGCCCTGGCGCACTCTCTCAACATCGCAACCATTGCGCTCGCTCAGAAGGTCGGCTACGGCAATGTGGCTGCACTTGCCCGCTCCGCCGGAATCGTCAATGCACGTCCGACTCCGTCGATGGCAATCGGGACCTATAACGCTACGCCGATCGATATGGCGGGAGCGTACACAATCTTCGCCAACGGTGGCGTCCACATTAATCCATGGATGCTGGCCTCGGTACGCAATACCAATGGCGATATCGTGTCGGATTTCTCCTCCGTCGCCAAGCAGATCATCGATCCGCGGGTAGCGTTCCTGACGCAGTCGCTGATGGAAGGCGTAATGAACTTTGGAACCGGCGCGGCAGTGCGCGCTCGCGGATTTAGCGCACCGGCAGCGGGCAAGACCGGAACCGAGCATGATGCGTGGTTCGCCGGGTATACCTCTACCCTGCTCTGCGTTGTCTGGGTAGGCAACGACGACTACACCGATATCAAGGTTCAGGGAGCCGACGCCGCCGCTCCGATCTGGGCGGAGTTCATGAAGCGGGCGATCAAGCTGCCGCAGTACTCCGACGTAAAGCCGTTCGCTCCTCCGGATGGAATTACGATCGTGAAGGTCGATCGCGATTCGGGACTGCTGGCTGATCCGACCTGCAGTGTGCACACTATGAATGCGGCGTTCCTGGATGGCACTGCTCCTACGGGCAGCTGCTCGCAGATGCACGACAATCCGCAGAACTTCTTCCAGAAGCTCTTCGGGGTGGGAGGGCACAACGAAACGGTCTCGCCCTATACACCTGCTCCTGCGACATCGCCCGCAAATACCGCTGTCCCTCTTCCTGCACATCCTTCCGCTGCGAAGCCCGCTAACAGCGCTTCGTCCGCGGAGCAGACCGCAAAACCCGAAGAGCCGAAGAAGAAGAGAAACTTTTTTCAGAAGCTCTTTGGAGGCGGAGGCGATAAGGATAAGAAGGACAAAGGTCAGGAGCCTCCTCGGTAAATCGCCTCACCAGCCATTTGAAACGGGACGATAGAAGAAAGTATCGCCAGAGAACTCAGCCTGGAAGTGGTGGGTGGATTCTTCCGCCTGTTCCGCATTACCCAGAAACAGATACCCATCCGTTGCGGTCAGACGATGAATTGCGCGAAAGACGTGTCCACGATCCTGCTGCGAAAAATAGAGGAGAACATTGCGCAGCAGGACAAGATCGCATATAGGAAGCGATGGCAGAGGGCCGCAGAGGTTGACCTGCTGAAAGTCGCACATGGCGCGTAGACGAGGGCTTATCTGCCACTCTTCCTCGTGTCGGGTCATGTATTTAAGCAGCATCCTGGCCGGCAGCCCTCGATTCACCTCGAGCCGGCGGTATCTTCCGGCCATCGCATACTCAACCACACGCTGGGAGATGTCGGTGCCCAGGATCTTCACATCCCAATAGGCTGTCTCGGGAAAATGCTCCGCCAGCAGCATCGCGATACTGTAGGCTTCCTGTCCGGTCGAGCTTGCGGCACTCCAGATGCGAAGTCTCCTTGCGCTCCGACGGCGTTCCACCAGCGCTGGCAGAATGTTCTCCCGAAGCAGGTTGAATGTCTTTACATCACGAAAGAAGCTCGTCTCGTTGATGGTCATGGCCTCTGCCACGGCGCGATGCAGATGCGTGGGGCGCTCCGATTGAAGCAGCCTTACGAACTCGTGCAGATTGGACATGCCGGCCCTTCGAACCACTGGGATCAGCTTTGCATCGAAGAGCGAGTTCCGCGAGGGATCGATCAGGTTGGCAGACTGTTTCAGGACAAGCTCGCGAAGATAGGCGTAATCGGATTCAGTACAGGCCATGAGGTACCTCGCGTTGCCGGGTGGCGGTCGATGAACTGGAGCGCATCCCGGCCTTTCCTGAACGACCGGCACCGACTCTCTGGTTGATCTCACGGGCCAGCCCATCCAGCGGCAGAACGGCTGCGGCGATTCCCGCTTCGGCTACACGGCCCGGCATACCCCAGACAGCCGAGCTGGCTTCATCCTGGGCAAGTATCGCGCCGCCGCGATCGTAAACGGCGCGCGCGCCATCCAGACCATCGGACCCCATGCCGGTCAACACCACCGCTAGAGCACCCGCGCCATAGAGACGCGCCGCCGAAAGGAAGAGATAATCCACTGCTGGACGACAGTGGTGCAGAGGCTCGTGCGAGTGCAGCTTTACCTGTGCTGCAGAGGATGCTTCGGAGCCACTGGGCCGGAGGGTCACCTCCATGTGCATGTCACCCGGTGCAAGCCATACCACGCCGGGCTGGAGCGGAGCACCCTGGTAGGCCTCTACCACTTTCAACGGGCAGCAGCGATTCAGGCGTTCCGCAAGCACGCTTGTAAAGAGCTTTGGCATGTGTTGGACGATCAGTGCGGGAACGGGAAGATCCTGGGAGAGACGAGGCAGAAGCTGCTCCAGCGCATTCGGTCCGCCGGTCGAGACTCCAATCACCAGCACTTCAACCGGGGCATTGGCCATCCCTTCGCCTCTGCTCTGGGGAATCGCAACAGAAGTGCTTCTCGATATGACTGGAGGCGCAAGAGCAGAGGAGGGACGGCGTCTCTCTGCGCCAAAGGCAACGATGCGCGGCAGAAGCTGCTCTGCCAGCGAGCTGAGTGCGCTCTCAAGGTCACGCTGGCCCGCGGGCTTCATCACGTAGTCGGCGGCCCCTCGCGCCAAGGCGTCGAAGGTAGCCCTTGCACCTCTCTCGGTGTGCGAGCTGCACATGATTACGGGAAGTCGAGGTTTAGTATGACGAAGCCGGTCGAGAACGTCGAGTCCGTTCATCCTCGGCATCTCAAGATCGAGAATCAGCACATCGGGAGCGAGGCGGGTGATCTCCTGCAGGCACTCGACGCCATCCCGCGCGACCCCCACCAGCTCCATAGACGACAGCTCCGCCCGCGTATGGCTGGCATGACGCTCAAACAGCGTCCTCAGAATCCCGCGCATCACGGCAGAGTCATCGGCCGCAAGAACGCGCAGGGGCTGCGCTGCAAAGATCCCCATCTCTCCGTCCCCTTCTTCCGCACGCGGCGGTCTGCTGATCACTCTGATTTATGGTTCAGGCGGCGAAGCCAAGCAGCATCATCTTTTCACGCAGGCTTTCCTGGGTGAATGGCTTCATCAGAAATTCGTCTGCGCCGTTGTCCAGAGCCTTTGCGATGAAGTGATTGTCGGCCTCGGTCGTCACCATCATGACCTTCATGTCGGGGTGGAGCCTCGCCTTGCGAAGCGCCTTTACGCACTCCAGTCCATTCATGACGGGCATGTTCAGATCTAACAGCATCAAGTCGAAGCCTGTCTGGGATTCCAGCACGGCAAGAGCGTCCGAGCCGTCTACAGCCTCGGCGCAGGCGATGCCCATGCGGCCAAGCAGTTTGCAGAGATACTCGCGAATAAAACTTGAATCATCGACGATCAAAGCCCTCATGCGTTTTCTCCTCCGCCGCCGTTGCGAAACATGCCGGTCTCCGCCAGGCGAGAGGGCCGCAGCTTCTGTGGATCCAGCTGAATCAGCAGACCGTTTTCCATCTTGTAGGCTCCATCGAAGAGCCACTTGCACTTCGCATCGAGTGTGCAGGGATTGGCTTCCAGCATCTTCTGCTGCACGGTGACGACCCCGCCTACGCCGTCGACCATCAGTCCAAAACGCTCCTGGCCTCCACTATCGTCATCGAGCACCAGCACGCAGCCGGTCTCCGTATTTTCGGGGAGTCCGAGCAGTGCCCGAAAGCTGACCGTCGTCAGCACATCACCGCGATACGGCACAACGCCGGCGACAAAAGCAGGCGCCATCGGTACCCGTTCCAGCTCTCGCTTGCCCAGCACCTCGCGAATCTTGCCAGTATCGATCCCAAAGGTCTCCTCCCCGGCAAACATCGAACAAAGAGATGCGCTCTCTGCCTCTTCACTCAACTCCTGAGAATCCTGTGCGACGATCTTCATGCGACCTCCCTCCAGCTTTTGCCAACCTCACCCGCAAAGCCGCGGAAGATAGTCGTCAACCGCTCATTGACGAGCGCCAGGTCCATCTCTCCGTTGGCTGCATCCTTCTCAAGCATGTTTCCGTCGGAGACATCGAGGACCTTGCGGACCACGATTCCCATACGGCCGGACTTCGTCTGCGGATCGCCACAGATCAGGATCGTCACCGAGGCCTCTTCATCCTGGAGCCCGTCCATGTCTTCGAGAACATTGCCGTCGTCGCGAAGCTGGAGCAGCTCACCGCGATATTGCAGTAAAGCGCGGCCGCTTGCATACTCGACTCTGCTGATCGGCACGCTTTCGATTCGTTCCACTACGCCTAGCGGAAGCGCCGTCCTCTCACGGGCGCGATCTTCGAAGACCAGAAAAGATGCCTCATCCTGCCTGACCTCAACGGCCTCTTGTTCCTGCTCTTCCATGACCGGCTTCACCCCGGCACGCGCGGCGGTCGCCGCAATATCGAGGATCAGCGCCAGAGTGCCGTTGCCCAGCACCGTGGCTCCGGAGAACAACCCGATCTCACGCAGCACCGCAGACAATGGCTTGACGACGATCTCTTCAGGAGCAAGCAGATCGTCCACCACCAGGCCGTAGCGGCATCCTTCGGCCTCGAGTACAGCCATATAGAATCCGTGCGCCTCGGTCTCATTCTTCAGGCTGAGCAGACGGTCAAGCCACACCATGGGCAGAAGGCGCTCACGCAGACGATAGACCTCCGAAGCTCCAACTCGCTCAACGACCTTTTCCCGATCCCGCGCGGGGATGTAGACCAGCTCGACCAGCGCCGTCTGTGGAAGAGCGAAGCTCTGTCCTCCGCTCCTGACGACCAGCGCCGGAACGATAGCAAGCGTCAGGGGAACCCTCAGGCGCAGCGTGGTTCCTACACCCACCTTCGATTCCAGCTCGACGCTTCCGCCAACCTTTTCGACGTTCGCCCGCACTACATCCATGCCGACGCCGCGGCCTGACACCGTGGTAACCGCAGCGGCAGTGGAAAACCCAGGAAGGAAGATCAGTTGCAGCGCCTCGCGCTCGGTCATCTCCTTTGCCTGCTCAGGAACCACCAGGCCGCGCTCAACCGCCTTGGCCAGCACGCGCTCCATTGCGATTCCCGCGCCATCGTCGGAGACTTCAATGACAACGGAACCGCTTTGATGAAATGCCCTGAGGCGAAGGCAGCCTTCCGCCGACTTCCCTGCAAGAACGCGATCGGCAGGCGATTCAATTCCATGATCGACGGCGTTGCGAACCGCATGGGTCAGAGGATCTTTGATGGCTTCGAGCAGGCTTTTATCAAGCCCGGTCTCCTGGCCGGAGAACTCAATCCGCACCTCACGCCCGCAGGTGCGCGCCAGATCGCGCACCATGCGTGGAAACTTGCCAAAGAGATTGCCTACCGGCTGCATGCGCGCCTGCATCACGGTCTCCCGAAGATCGGCGGTCACGCTATCCAGCCGGCGAGCAAGCTCCGGGAAGTTCGTGGATTCGACGCCGCTCTGCAACATCTGGTTGCGGGTCAGCACCAGCTCACCCACCAGATTCATCATCCGGTTCAGCACCTCGACATCGATGCGAAGCGTCTTGTCACCGCTGGACGATCCTGACGTCTGCGTGTTTGCAGCGGCGCTCCCCGCCTCTAGCGAAGCAGGTGACGGAGCTTCTTCCGCGACTTTGATCGGAACGACAGGAGCCGGCTTCTCTGCGAGCTGCGATGGCGCTTCCTCTCCATTCAGCATCGCCAGTTCTGCGATCAGGGCGCTATCCTCATCCCCTGCGCGGCTGCCTTCGCTGCCCGTCTCTTCAATCAGATTGAGGATGGCGCGCAGGCCGTCGAGCAGCCGAAGCAGGCCGCTGATCAGCTCCTCGGTGACCGGCAAGCGTCCGTCCCGCAGCGAGCCCAGCAGGTGTTCGCCCGCGTGCGCCAGCTTCTCCAGCCGGCCGAATCCCAGAAATCCGGTCGTGCCCTTGATGGTATGGACCGCGCGAAAGATCTCCGCCACCAGTTGCTGGCTGTCCTGCGGCCGGGTCTCAAGCTCGGTCAGACACCGCTCCATGCGGTCCAGACCATCCTGGCTTTCAGCGATAAATTCCTGTGTAAGGTCGTCCACACCTCTCTTATCGGGAGCCGGTACCAAACCATTAGTGAGAAGCGACTTGTCACCGCGTGCGGCCCCCGATAGCCTCTTCCCATGTCTCAAAATGAAGCACCGGCGGCTCTCTCCCCTGCACAGATCGACGACCTTCGTCAGCGTGCGCTCGCCGCCGCAACGAAGGCCTATGCTCCCTACAGTGGATTCCGCGTGGGGGCAGCTGTCCTGCTGGACGACGACACCGTCACCACTGGCTGCAATGTCGAGAACGCCTCCTTCCGCCTGACCACATGCGCCGAGCAGTCAGCCATCGCCGCAGCCGTTGCCCTGCAAGGCTCAACAGCGCGTCTCCGTGCCGTGATGATCGTGAACCTGAATCACACGGCGAGCCCGCCCTGCGGTGGTTGCCGCCAGACAATCCTTGAGTTTGGCTCACCCCGGACAGAGGTGTTCTTTCCTGCCACTGACGATTCGGAGATACGATCCACCATCACCGATCTGCTACCGCATGCCTTTCTGCTTGAGGGCCGCTAGGCCAGGACCGCTGTTTTTTTATGAATGCATTCCATCCCATTGACGTCATCCTGCATAAACGCGACGGCCTTGCTTTGAGCGACGAAGAGATCCGCGGCTTCATCCGCGCGATTGTCGAACGTACACCGGACTGCCAGCTTGTCACCGATGCTCAGATCGCGGCGCTGCTGATGGCGATTTTTCTGCAAGGGCTCGACAGCCGCGAGCTGGCCACCCTGACTTCGGCGATGCGATCGTCAGGCGATGTCTTCGATGCTGCTCCGCTGAAGACCTTTATGGTCGACAAGCATTCGACCGGAGGCGTGGGCGACAAGACCTCCCTGCTGATTGCGCCCATCCTTGCCGCAGCCGGTCTTGCGCACCTCACGGATGAGGGTGTGCCCGGAATCTGCGTGCCGATGATCAGCGGACGATCGCTTGGCCACACCGGGGGCACGCTCGACAAACTGGAGACCATTCCAGGTTTCAACAGCCAGATTGATCTGAAGCAGCTTGCCGAGACGCTGCGCATCTGTGGAGCAGCACTGATCGGCCAAACACCGCGAATCGTTCCCGCCGACCGCACTCTTTATGCTCTGCGCGACCACACCGGCACGGTAGAGTCGCCGTTCCTGATCACGGCCAGCATTATGAGCAAGAAGCTCGCCGAGTCACTCAACGCTCTCGTTCTCGATGTTAAGGTCGGCTCGGGGGCCTTCATGCCGACCTACGAGAGATCGCAACAGCTCGCAACGTTGATGGTGGAGACAGGCGAGGCCGCCGGAACCCACACGGTCGCCCTTCTCACCGGCATGGACGAGCCTCTGGGCCGCTTCTCCGGTAACTGGGTCGAGGTCTGGGAGTGTGTCGATATCATGCAGGGGAGGTGGCATCCCATGTCCGCCGACCTGATCGAGCTTTCGAATATCCTCGCCGGATGGATGCTTCATCTCGCTGGCCGCGCACCCTCACCCGAGGCGGGGTCGGAAATGGCCGACAGCATCCTGCGCTCAGGCGATGCCTACAAGGCCTGGCTCAGGATCGTTCAGGCCCAGGGGGGCGACATCTCGGTCTTCGAAGATCCCGCAGCGCATCACAAGCCGGCGGCAAAGCGCGTCCTTAAGGCAGAGCAGACTGGCTATCTGTCGTCCATGAACTGCAAACAGGCTGGGTGGGCGGTTCAGCGCCTTGGAGCAGGGCGAACGAAACCAGGAGATCCTGTAAGCGCTCACGCTGGTATCGAATCCCACGTGAAGCTTGGCTCCCGGATCGAGCGGGGACAGGCGCTCTTTACGCTCTTCAGCGAAGACGAGGCCCTGCTCGAAGAACCGGAGCAGATGCTTCGCGCGGCCCTTTCCATTGGGCAAACGCCGCCAAAACTCTTACCACTGGTGCGGGAAGTCGTATCAACTGAGTCGATTCAGCGGCAGAAATAAAGGAGACATTGCATGACTCCCTCCAAATCCGAAAAGCAGAAGATGCTGGATGGCGAGTTGTATAACGCCGGAGATCCGGTCCTGATGGCCGACCGCGCTCGCGCCGCAGCTCTGCAATACCGCTACAACACGACTCTTCACGAACCGGCAAAGCACTTTGTCCAACTCCAGGAGCTTCTCGGTTCTGTCGGAGCAGACTCTGTGATCCGGCCCCCTTTCTTCGTGGACTATGGTTACAACATTCATCTGGGGCGGAATGTCTTTCTCAACTTTAACTGCGTTCTTCTGGATGTGACTCACATCACGATCGGCGATCGCACACAGATTGGTCCCTCGGTACAGATTTATGCCGCAGATCATCCCCTGGATCCCGAGTTGCGAAAAGACGATCTCGAGAATGGAAGACCTGTTCACATTGGAGCCAATGTATGGATCGGAGGAGGCGCCATCATCCTTCCCGGAGTCACGATTGGCGACGATGCTGTGATCGGGGCAGGCTCCATCGTCACCCGCGACGTGCCTGCCGGAGCGAAGGCAGTAGGCAACCCTGCGCGGATCAAGGGTTAGATTCATGTGCCCATTAACGGAACAAATTGCTGCCTTTTCCTGCGGACTTGACGGATAATCACATCCGAAGACGCAATTCCATCAGCAGGCACCCGGGCCCCGGCATTGATAACAAAGAGCCTGCACAAAGGCACGGACCTGATGAACTACGCTTTTCTTCCCGATCTTTCAGCTCTGGCGATCCTGATCGTCATCCTGGTGTTGCTTCGCCGCCGCCATGACCATCGGCAGGCGAACCTATGGCTCCTTGGACTTTTCTTCACACTGATCGAATCCACCGCCCATATTTTTTACGCTCCGGGCGGTCTGCCCATCACCGTCCTTCATACGACCGTCATCGTCTGCTACCTTCTGGCTGGGATCGTCTTCGTCTGGGCATCCGGAAACTACGCCATCTCCGACAGAAGAAGCTTTCATTTCCTTCTTCTCAATTCCATCCCCCTGCTGGGTATGTGCGCGAGCTACGGGATGCACCTCTTTACCAGGAATGCCTTTCTGCCATGGGTGGTGCTGGGATTGCTGATTGGAAGCATCTCCGCGCTGGCCATCCGCCGCAGTGTGCTGGTCGCAATCCTGATTGCCTGCGGATGGCTGGGCATCGGATACCTGGTCTCCCATAACCGGTACCGCGACGCTGTCTATTGGAGCCTCTGCGTGGTGTATTCCATCGCCACTGCAAACTTCTATCGCAAGCTGCCGCGAAACAGCACGGGACGGCTGGCCATCGTCACGGGATTTTTCATCTGGACATTTTTCTTCTTCTTGCACCCGTTCATCGTGACCTATCGCACCTATGCCGATATCGCCTCGCACCTATGGAACATGCAGAAGTCGCTCATCTCCATCGGCATGATCCTGGTCATGCTGGAAGAGCAGGTCTCTTGCAACCGCTGGCTGGCTCTGCATGATGAACTGACAGGACTGTCGAACCGGCGCTCGTTTGAAGATCATCTCGCAACCGCCTTGGAGCGGTGCCGCCGTTCGCATTCCACCCTGGCGCTCTTTATGCTTGACCTCGACGGCTTCAAGCAGATCAACGATACGCATGGCCATCATGCAGGCGACCAGTTGCTCCGGCACGTCGCCAGCAGCCTGCGCGAGCATGCAAAGAGCTTCGAGTCGATCGCGCGTCTGGGTGGCGATGAGTTCACGCTGGTGGCCTGTGATCCGGGTCACTTCGGATCGATCGAGCGCCTGCAGGAAATCATCCGCGACGCCACGGAGATCCCCTTCGTCTTTGATGACCAGAGGCTAAGCGTCTCCGCGTCCATCGGCATCGCGCTTTATCCGGACGACGCCGACGACGCCACGCGCCTGCTTCGCATCGCCGACCTGCGCATGTATTCGCTCAAGCAGGCGCGAACGCCCCTGCGTCATATCCGGCTGGACAGTGTGCCTTCGCTCACCGCCAGCGGACGTTTCCGCGGCAGGACGGCTTCGGGACGCTTCTAAAACCCACTGGTTCTCAAGCCTTACCAGCCTTTACACTCATCCCATCGGACCTTTGCGGCTACCGGCAGGAGAGCCACCTCTTTGCATCGATTCACCGGACTTTTAGGACTCATCGTCTTCCTCGGGCTTGCTTACGTTTTTTCGTACGACCGCCGCGCGATCCGCTGGCGCACTGTCGCCTGGGGGCTCGGGCTCCAGATTGTCTTCGCATTCCTGGTCATCAAGTGGAGCTTCGGGCAGACGATTCTCCACACGGCCAGCAGTGCCGTTACCGGGCTTCTTTCTCACGCCGTCGATGGCTCCTCCATGGTCTTCGGGCCTCTGGGCACGCCGGGGAGCCCGCTGGCGATCTTCGCCTTCGCCGTGCTGCCGACGATCATCTTCATCTCCGCTTTCTTCGCCCTGCTCTATCACATCGGTTTCATGCAGCAGGTCATCCGGGTAGTCGCCTGGATCATGCAGCGGACGATGGGGACCAGCGGCGCTGAATCGACCAATGTGGCAGCCTCCATCTTTATGGGGCAGACCGAGGCTCCTCTTACCATTCGCCCCTTTCTCGATGGAGCGACCCGCTCCGAGCTGATGACCATCATGACCTCGGGCATGGCCCATGTCTCCGGCGGAATTATGGCCGCTTATATCAGCTTCGGGATCAACGCGCAGGATCTTCTTTCCGCGGTCATCATGACTGCGCCCGGCACCATCCTCGTGGCCAAGATGCTTGTACCGGAAACGGAGCAACCCGCCACCGCCGGAACGGTGAAGATGCCGCCCAATGAAGAGCACAAGAACGACAACTTCATTGCCGCCATCGCTCGCGGCACCATCGATGGCGGCAAACTGGCCTTCAATGTAGCCATCATGCTGATCAGCTTTCTCGCCCTGGTCGGGTTGATGAACGCTATCATGCTGGGCATCTCAAATTTCCTGTGGGCACACGGACACATTCCCTTTCCTCATTCGCTCAACTCGGTCCTCGGCGTCATCGGCGCGCCCGTTGCCTGGTTGATCGGGATCCCCTGGCACGAGGCCCCGGCGATCGGCAACCTGCTGGGAACGCGCGCCGTGCTCAACGAGTTCGTCGCATATACGCAGCTAGGGCTGCAGAAGTCGCAGCTCTCGCCGCGAACCTTCTCCATCGCGACCTTCGCCCTATGCGGCTTCGCCAACATAGGCTCCATCGGAATGCAGATCGGAGGAATCGGAGCACTGGTTCCCAACCGGCGCAACGATCTTGCCCGGCTTGGCCTGCGCGCCATGCTGGCAGGAACCATGGCGAACCTCCTTTCCGCATCCATCGTCTCCATGCTGATTCGATAGGCCCGACCGCAGTTTTCATCCTCTGCATCTTTACAGTGGTCTTCAAATCTCCTAACCTCAACTCGTTAGCTAAAACGCTTTTCTAATCACTCCGAAACGAGATGAGCATGACCCTGAATCGCAGAACCTTTGTGAAGGTCGGCAGCATGGCTGCTGCAGCCACCAGCCTTAACGTTCTCGCTGCACCGCAGCAGGCCCCGGCGCCAAAGTCCGCAAACGACACCATTCAGCTGGCATTGATTGGAGCAGGTGGCCAGGGCCAGGGCGATACCCGCAGCGCCCTGGAGGTTCCAGGCGTCAAGCTGGTCGCCGCCGCCGACTGCTACGACGGACGCCTGGCCCACTGCAAGGAAGTTTGGGGACAGGATGTCTTTACCACACGCGACTATCGCGAGATCCTCGCCCGGCCGGACATCGACGCCGTCATCATTGCGACTCCTGACCACTGGCACAAGCAGGCAGCCGTCGACGCCATGAAGGCCGGCAAAGATGTGTATCTGGAAAAGCCCATGATCCATCTCTACTCTGATGGCCCGGAGATCATCTCCACGGCTCGCTCGACCAACCGCATCCTCCAGGTCGGCAGCCAGCGCGTCAGCTCGGTCGCCTACGCCAAGGCAAAGGAGCTGCTCGCATCCGGCGCCATCGGCGAGTTGAATATGATCAGCGCCCGCTGGGACCGCAACTCCTCCATCGGAGCCTGGAACTACTCCATCCCGCTGGACGCCAGCCCGCAGACCTGCGACTGGCCCCGCTTTCTCGGCACAGCACCGAAGATTCCGTGGAACCCCGAGCACTTCTTCCAGTGGCGCAAGTGGAGCGACTACGGCTCCGGCGTCGCCGGCGATCTGTTCGTGCACCTCTTCAGCGGAACGCATTTCATCACCGGAGCACACGGACCGACTCGCGCTATGGCGACCGGAGGCATCCGCTTCTGGAAGGACGGCCGCAATGCGCCTGACGTCCTTCTGGCTCTCTTCGATTATCCCCAGGGCTTCAATCTCAGCCTGCGTGTGAACTTCGTCAATGGAGGAGCGGAGAGCGAGGGCTTCCTCTTCACCGGCTCCGAGGGCACGATGGAGATCGCCGGTCAGACCGTGACCGTCACTCGCGTTCCGCGCGAGAAGGAGCCCGGCTACACCGTCTCCACCTTCACGAACGAGATGCAGAAAGAGTATCTGGAGAAGTATCACCAGAAGTATCCGACGACTCCGCCGCAAGGTTCGACCTACACCGCAATCGAGAAGTTCTCCGCACCCAAGGGCTACTCCGATAGCGTCGATCACTTCCGTAACTTCTTTTCATCCGTACGTACCCGCAAACAGCCCGTAGAAGACGCTACCTTCGGCTTCCGCGCAGCCGGCGCGGCGCTCCTCAGCAATCTCAGCTACGACAAGGGGTCCGTCATCAAGTGGGATCCCGAGACCATGAAGCTCGGCTGATGGCCGCGTCATCAAAGATCCATCATCCATAGTGCGGGCGGCGAATCTCGCGATCACTCCGTGAGATTCGACCAGTCCGAAGTGAAAGAGAACGATGAAAAATCTCCGCATCCTTGCAACTCTCTGCGCCCTGATCGCTCCCCTTCCGTCCTTCGCACAATCAAAGCCGGCGAACACCCCTATAAAGGTAGTGATCGTGGGTCTTGTTCACGGGCACGTCAAAGGCTTTCTGCACGCCTTGCCGAACAATCCTGCTGCACAGCTCGTCGGTATTGTTGAGCCGAACACCGCCCTGGCGCATCAATACGCCACCGAGTATCACCTCGACCAGTCTCTCTTCTCCACCGATCTTGAGAAGACCCTGACATCGAAACATCCTGATGCTGTGCTCGTCTACACCACCATTCAGGACCATCGGCGCGTGATCGAGGCAGCAGCACGCCACAACATCAGCTCCATGGTCGAAAAGCCGCTCACCACCACCATGGAGGACGCGCTCGCTATTCGCCGCGCTGCACGGGAGCACCACGTCAACGTGCTGGTGAACTACGAGACCACCTGGTACCGCTCCAATACCGAAGCGATTCATGAGGCGGATGCCGGGAAGTTGGGAACGTTGCGCAGAATCGTCGTTCACGATGGTCATGAAGGGCCCAAGGAGATTGGGGTCGGGCCGGAGTGGCTGCCCTGGCTCACCGATCCGGTCCAGAACGGCGCTGGAGCTCTCTTTGACTTCGGCTGCTACGGCGCAGATCTCTCGACCGTTCTGATGCATGGCAAAGCTCCGGCCTCGGTCACGGCAGTGACCCAGACCGACAAGCCCAATATCTACCCCAAAGTCGATGATGAGGCGACCGTCATCCTGCATTACCCCGGCGCGCAAACCGTCCTGATGCCCTCGTGGAACTGGCCGTTCGCGCGGAAGGACATGGAGGTCTACGGAGCTACCGGCTACCTGATCACTGTCGGCCCGGATGGAGTTCGCACCCGTTATAAGGGAGAAAAGACAGAATCTCAGAAGAGCGCCCCCATGCTGCCTGCAGAACAGCGGGACTCGCTGGCTTATCTCGCAGCTGTCCTGCATGGGCAGATCAAACCCACGGGCGATCTCTCCTCGCTCGACACCAACATGATCGTCATGCAGATTCTCGACGCCGCACGGACGTCTGCAAAAACCGGGCGGACGGTCGAGCTCAAGTCGCTTCCGCAATAATCTTTTCCTGCAAGAAATCTCCATGAGGCCGGACATTTCTGTCCGGCCTCACTCTTTAAATCCATTTCGTGACAGATGCTTGTAAAGACGCCGAAATATGGCTCATTGGTGCGACCGGTCACCCTCTCGCTCGCTCTTTCCTTCAATCGCCTGTCCGGTTGCTTTCGCAGCCCCTCCCACAGCCTTGATGACGTTGTTCCAGCTCTTCTTCAACGCATCCCCGGTGCGATCCTGGGCCTTGCCCAGCGCTCTCCCCGTGCTGTCGTTTGCCAGAACCAGCGCAGTATCCGTGCTGCGGCCACCGGTGGCGATCCCGCCCAAAGCCGAATTCCCTCCATAGATCGCCGCCTGTGCCGGGCGTTTCGCTGGATTGGCCCAGGCGATGTCGGTATCCGGCAGACGATTCATCCTGCGTACTCTCGGCTCCGTAAAATCTGTACGGCGCATCTTTTCCGCAAGCGGCCAGCGCGAAGACCCTATCCACGTCATACCATCTGCCGGATGCCGGAACTCACCCAGATTGATCACATCCGATCGCTTCATCGCATGCATCTCCGTGCAGCGATCGCCGCCGCACCCATGCGAGCATAGTTCCTCGTTCAGGAAAGAGGCATGTTTTCCCGGCGAGATCCACACCTTTGCGCCATGGTCTTCCGCTTCCAGGGTCGAGGCCCGGCTCATCTGACTGGCATCGCACACCGTGTCCTCGTGCGCGGCAGCATACCAGTAAATCGCGGTCCACTCCGATCCGGCGCCATCATCAGAGGTTCGCCGCAGCAGCACAGAGACGTGCTCTGCATCCAGCGCATGGCCCATCTCTCCGCAGTCCTGGCGCCACAGGTGATAGAAGTGCAGTTCGACCTCATCTCTGCGATTCTGGTAAGGAGATGCCTGTCCATAGATCGTGCCATCGTCGTCCAGGACGGTCGGAATCGCTGCCCCCAGGCGAAACCGTCCGGGCTCTTTGGAGCAGTCTTCGTGGCTGATCATCCAGGTCGGCTGAAATTGTTGTAACAACGTATCCTCCAACCGGTCCGTCAGTCCATCGCCGTCACTGTCGCGAGCGCCATTCGGCTTCGCCGCTCCGGCAGTCATGCAGAAGCAGAAGAGGAAACTCACCCATAACAACGCAATCCCCACACGCGCCATGGGTCATTCTTCCCTGCTCGCCTGTATCTGTCCAGTTCCGGCTCCTGAACATGCCGCACAACCGCAAACTCCAACACCACTTCGGCTGGTTATAAATCTGGAGATACGCCGGATTTATAACGCCGACTCGGTACCGCTACACTGTAAGAGGCCTGAAAGAATCTGCAGAGAAAAATACTCTTCGCAGTGATTCGGATAAATGTTTTTCAGGCCGGATACTCTTTCTGCAGAATTTTAGCCAGGAATGCTATGACCCAGACGAACAACCAGTCTGTGACAGACGATCTTCACGCGCGAGCACTGGCAGCCGCCGCCTACATTCGCTCTGTCGCGCAACATCAGCCGCGGCTCGGACTTGTTCTGGGCTCAGGCCTCGGCGACTTTGCCGACCATGTCCAGAAGGCTGTAGCAATCCCTTACTCCGAGATTCCCAACTTCCCGGTCTCCACGGTTCCGGGCCACTCAGGCCGGCTGGTGGTGGGAGAAATCGAAGGCGTTCCCGTCGTCGTCATGCAGGGCCGCGTTCATGCATACGAGGGCTACTCCATGTCGGAGGTTACCTTTCCCACTCGCGTGCTCGGACTGCTGGGAGTCAAACAGCTGATCGTCACCAATGCCGCTGGAGGCATCAACCCTGACTACGGCCAGGGCGCCATCGTGGCTATCTCCGATCACATCAACTTCACCGGCAGGAACTCCGTCGCCGGTCCGAACGAGCCCCGCTTCGGACCACGCTTCTTCGATATGACTCACGCCTACTCACCGGATCTGCGAAGGCTTGCCCGCAAAGAGGCAGCTACGCAGGGATGGAAGCTCGAAGAAGGCGTCTACATCGCAGTATTCGGCCCCAGCTATGAAACGCCCGCCGAAATACGCGCCTTTCGCACGCTGGGAGCAGACCTGGTCGGCATGTCGACCGTCCATGAGGTCATCGTGGCCCGACACATGGGAATCGATGTCCTCGGCCTCTCGGTCGTTACCAATATGGCCGCCGGCGTCCTCGATCAACCCATTAACCACGAAGAGGTGATGGAGACAGGCCGCCGCATCGCGGGACAGTTCACGAGCCTTCTCACCGCACTGATTCCGCAGCTTGCGAACAACACCTCAGCCTGCTGATCGTCGCCGGACTGCACTCTACCGCAATAAAGATCACCGGCACAGAAAGGAACCTGCTCCTTGCAAGATCGTCCCGCCCAGCAGCTTCTGCTTCCACAGCGCCCTCTCGTCCTGGGACTGGGAGGCTGTTCCGGATCCGGGAAGACGACGCTCGCCCGTGAGCTGACAACACAGCTCGCCGCCACGCTGCTGCCGCTGGATTTTTACTATCGCTGCCTGAGTCGTCTTCCTCCGGAAGAACGTGCGCTGCAAAACTTCGATCATCCGGACTCGCTTGAGCACGCTCTTCTGGTCGAACACGTTGAGTCGCTGGCAGGCGGCAAACTTATCGAGCGGCCCATCTACGACTTCACTACCCATACCCGCGTTCGCGACCGCACCGAGACGGTCACGCCTACAGCGGTTCTGATCGTCGAAGGCATCCTGGCGTTGCACTATCCGCAGCTGCGCGCGCTGTACGACTTCAGCATCTACGTCAATGCACCCAACCAGATCTGCCTGAACCGCCGCATCTACCGCGACATGCGCGAGCGGGGACGCACCGAAGAGAGCGTGCGGGCGCAGTTCGAGGCCACGGCAAAACCCATGGCCGATCTCTACGTCATCCCGTCAGCGCAGCACGCCAGCATCACGGTCGAAGGCACCGATGCCCTGGACTGGTCGGTCGAGCAGGTCCTGCAGAGCCTCCACCAACTCAGGCTCCTCCACTCGTTCCACCGCTCCGGCTCCCAAAGCTAACTCGCCATACATTGCCACAATCTCCTGCCGCGCACTTTGCGAAAGAACGAAGCGGTCTTCTCGTTCACTCAGGGCCGTACCAAAGCGCAGGGACGCCTGCACTCCACTCGACTGCGCCAGTCTCCAGATATGCGGAAGCAACAGAGCATCTCCCCACCAGCAAACGTCATTCGCCACTGAAACACTGGGATCGCCGGAAGCATAATGAAGCGCCGCTGCCTGCAGCTCCACGCCTTCATTGAGGACAGAGTGAAAGAGCCCGCGGCGAAATGGCAGAATCTCGGAGCCATCCGTCGTTGTCCCCTCCGGAAAGAAGAGCACAGGAAAGCCGCACCGATACGCCTCCGCCATGGCGCGATTCACCGCCGGATACGTTGCCGGTCCTCCTCCGCGCACGACATAGACCGTGCCTGCCTTCCGGGTCAGCCAGCCGATGCCCGGCCAGCCCCTGACCTCGGACTTCGCTACCATGATGAACGGATGAGCCGCCGCAAAGACCAGGATGTCGAGATAGCTCAGATGATTCGAGATGATCGCTCCTGTAGCAATCGGCGCGCCCTCCGCGCTCCAACTCACTCCGAGGGCGCGGAGAATTCTTTTGCAATAGCGATGAATCCTCCACGCTGCCTGCGCGGGTCGATCGACCGGACGCAACAGAAAGTCGATAGCAAGCGCGAGCAACAGACCAATGACGGCCAGAACGCGCAGGGAGGCTTGCAGAGCCTTCAAGCTCAGCAGCCCTCCAGGAATCTCGCCGCTACACGTGGGTGCAGGGTCTGCAGATCGAGCAGTGTCAAAAAATCGATGGTCCGGAATTCGCGGTCAATGGCAGGTTCTCCACAGATTCTGGCGCCGATCGCAAGATAAGCGCGCAGGAGCTTTGGAGCGCGCTCCAAGCAGGCGTCGTCTGCGACCTCCGGCATCGTGAAGGCAGGCGTAGGCAACGTTCGTAGAGCAGGCTCAACCAGGAAGTCCCGCAAAGACGCATACACTGCCCTTCCCATGTGGGGATCAGTGGAGTTCAGGGAACAGCACCCGACCATATACCGGCCACCGCCGGCGAGCGCATAACGTGCGATCCCCCGCCACAGCAGGTTGAGCACCTCGGACGAACGGTGATCGCGGTGGATGCAGGCACGCCCCAGTTCCACGACCTGGTGACGCATCCCCTCGTAAGGGGCAAAGGAGAACTCCTGCTCGCTGTAGTATCCGAAGTTGCGTCCCGCCACATCGCCTCTCTGCAGGCGATACGTTCCTACGATGGCTCCGGTGGCGCGCTCTTCCACCAGCAGATGATCGCAGACATCGTCATAGCGATCTCTGTCGTAGCCGTCGCCAAAGGACGACTCCAGTCCCTCGTTCATCTCCAGGTTGAAGACCAGGAAGCGCAGCCGATACGCTGCCAGGCGATCGCTCTCGCTCTTTGCCAGCCGGGCAACGTAGCGGCCAGCCTCAAGGTAAAGCTCTTTTCGGAGAAGAGGCTCAGGAATAATCTCCAGAACCTGAGGTGCAACAAAAGAGGGTGACTCTTTGACACTGACCATCGACTCTCCTTAAGCCGGGATGAGTGCTTACGAGGTCAGTCTGCGTTGGTTTCTGTTACAGGATGTTCACGCAACATGAAGATTCGTTGAATCAGAAATGGTGCACCGGTTCGGAACCGCTCTGGATACGGGAAAGCTCAGCCACGGCCACCCAGGCCTCCTGGGCAGCCCGCTTACGCTCCTCCGGCTTCGTTGAAAAGACAATGGGCGCTTCTGCAAATTCCAGCTCGGCGTGAATGCCGCGCAATCCCAGCAGCCGGAAGATGTGAGGGACCAGAACAACGTCACCCCAGTAGCAGATGTCGTCGCTGACGGTCGCCGTACCGTTGCCTTCGCCCAGGCTGTAGCAGATATGGGCCGCCGTGACCTCGGCTCCTACGGCGCGTACCTGGGCGAGCAGGCCGCTGTGAAACTTCAGCATACCCTCGCCGTTTGTTGTTGTTCCTTCGGGAAAGAAGACGACCGGCAAGTCGGCCCGGAAGGCTGCCTGCATTCCTTCTCGGGCCTTCAGGGCTGAACCGCCGTGGCCGCGCGCGACAAAGACCGTCCCGGCCATCTTCGTCATCCACCCCAGGACGGGATAGCTTGTCACCTCCGCCTTTGAGACAAAGACACAGGGGTGCAGCGCCGCATAGACGACGATGTCCAGATAGCTGAGGTGATTTGAGATGACGGCGCCGCGTTCAGGAAAGTTGCCGGAGACCGTAATCTCGATGCCGAGTCCATGCAGTGCAGCGGCCGCGAACCGATGCAGCCAGTCAGCGCGGCCCTCGCGTGTCTTCGGCCGCCGAACCAGCAGCTCCATACCGTATTTCAAGAAGTAACCAGCCAGCCGGATGCTTCGTGCTACCGATCGAAACACACTCACCCTTACCCTCCCCGGTCCGCACAGTCTATCCTGAGACCTGTGGAGAGTAACCCAATCAGCCTCAAGCAAGGCAATGGAGATCGTAACTCCTGCCAGTCTTCCACCGTTTCATCGCTGCAAAGCGAGGGATTTCTCTATCGCCGGATCGCGCTTCCGATCCTCGCCCTTCTGCGGCGCGGCGCCTCGCCCCGGCGGCTTGCATGGAGCATCGCCCTGGGCCTGCTGGTCGGCATCAATCCCGTGCTCGGCTCGACGACCGTTCTCTGCCTGGGACTCGCCATGCTGCTGCGCCTCAACGTCGCGGTCTCTCAGCTGGTCAACCACATCATCTATCCGTTCCAGCTGCTTCTGCTTCTTCCCTTCCTTCAGCTGGGCACCGATGTCTTCCACGCAGAACCCCTGCCATTCTCTGCCCGCATGCTGCTCCAGATGGCTCGCAAGGATCCCCTGGAGTTTGTACGCAAGATCTGGCGATGGGAGCTGCACGCCTTTCTGGTCTGGATCGCCCTGGCCGTCGTGCTGATTCCACTCATCGGAGTCGCACTGACGCCGCTGTTGCGAAGGGTCTCAACCCGCATGCAGCGCCGCAACGATCCTGCCGATCTTCCCACCTAGTAAGAGCGAGGAATCAGTTGCCGCCGTGAAACTCCTCGACCGGATCGCTGCTGCGGACCCAAGCGGTGTAGATCATATCCCGCAGCTCGATCGCTCCAGCGGCCAGCCTCTCCTCAGTAAAGGCCTTCCCCTCTGGAGTGCCTGCCCCGGTAAAGCCGCCTTCCTTCTCCAGCTGGTAGGTCTTCTCCACCAACGTCGCGGTGTGCCGCAGATAGCCCAGATAATCCGTCCACTCGTCGCCAAGGAGCTTCGGCTGCGAAGCAGCGACCAGCGGAGTTACGTCTCCCGGTTTGATGTTTCCAGAGACATAGGTGCTCTCGAACAACGAGTGGATCTTGTGTTCCGTCGTATAGCCGTTCGGATTTGGACCGACCCAGCCGTTGTATTGAATGGACACATGCATCGGCTGCGAACCATCGGCAACGTAATGCCCGAGCCACGCCGCGTAGTAAAGAATGGCTGTCTCCGCCGGCTTTGTGTCCTCACCGGCAGCAAGCAGGTGACGGTACTCGCGCATACCTGCCTTCAGCCGCTGCCAGACCTCCTCGGTCACGTAGGGCTGCAGGCCAATCTTCTCCGGCGTCATCTGGATATCAGGATGGGAAGCCTGGGCTTTCGTCAGGGCGCGGACATAATCATAGCGATTTCGTGGCAGGTCTCCGAGCAGGTCAGCATACTCGAGATCAATGAAGTGTTCCGGAGCCTGCGCCGCATTCAACTCAGCCTCGGCGCGATTACGCCAGCGGTCCGGCTCCGGTCCCAGGTACTCCATCGTGTCCAGAGCGTTTCCATTACGCAGGAATGCCGACACGTCCTTCGGAAGGTACGTGGCAGCCAGCCGATTGACCATCCGGTGACCGTCGCCTCCCCAGGCAAATGAAGGCGGAACCGAGAACCAGGGCACGAGGGCCGCGGCCACTGCAAAACGAAGCGCACGAGCAAAACGAGGCATAAATCCGAGTATATCTGCGGTTCCATGAATCTTCGGCTAAACCAGCACCTCTGTTCCGACGCTTTCCCTGGTGCCGAAGACCCGCCGATAGCGGTCGACCTCATCGGCTGGCCCGGTAGCTTTATTCACGTTGTCGCTCAGCTTGACCGCCGGCCTTCCCTCCACGGAAACTACCTTGCAGACCAGGCTGATCGGCTCAAGGTCGCGCTCCCCACGAGGATGACAGCCGCGAAAGTCGTTCGTCAGCAGCGTTCCCCAACCCGCGCTGAAGCGGATTCGCCCTTTGAAGTAGTCGTGCAGGGACAGGATGACGTCTACATCCAGACCATCCGAGGCAATCAGTCGCTTGCGCCTGGCGTCGCGGCCCCGGCTCATTAGCCAAGCGATGTACTCGTCTCCCGCGACGAAGGGGTCCTTGGAGTCGGCCCGCTGACCTGTCCAGTCCGCCACCCAGTCAGGCGCATTCTCAAGAAACTGCGTCGTGCCGAAAGTATCGGGCAGCAGAATCAGCAGTTCCCCTCCGTAACTCTTCTGCCACAGCTCCAGGACACGATATTGCGACTGCAACAACTCCTCGTCGGAGTTCGCCAACGCTGCGAGGGCCATGGGAAGCTCATGCGCGTTGGTCCCCATCGCCTCCAGGTCATGTTTGTAGGCCAGATAGGTGTTCGAGGTCCCCGAGAGACTCTCACCGATGCCTGCCCTCATCGCCATCACCACGTACTCCTGCCACAGAAAGGAGTGCCGGCGACGCGTTCCGAACTCAGAGATACGCACCTCGGGAGCCTTGCGAATCTTTTCGATCTTGTCCCAAAGGCGTGACTTGGCCCGCGCATACAGCACATCCAATTCTAGTTCGCTGAGCCTACCTAGAGCTGCCCTCGTCTTCATCTCACTCAGCAGGGCCAGGCCATAGATCTCCCACATTGTGACCTCGGTCCACAGCCCGGAGAAGCGCAGCACAATCTGTCCATCGTGTAGGGAGATCTCATAATCCGAGAGGCGAAAGTCATGTTCCAGCCACTCCAGAAAGGTAGGTTCAAAGATGCTTCGAGTTCCGTAGAAGGTATTTCCTGCCAGCCATATCAGCTCGCTCTTACGGAAACGAAGCCTGCGGACATGCTCCATCTGCTCACGCAGAGCCGCCACCGGGACATGGTCCGCCAGCCGCACGGCGAGCGTCCGGTTCGTCGTCTCCGACGTGACGTGGACCTGAGGAAAGTTCTTCCAGATAAACTGCAACATCAGCAGCTTGTAGAAATCTGTATCCAGCAGGGAGCGGACGATCGGATCGAGCTTCCAGTTATGGTTATGAGCACGTTCAGCCAGGTTGACGTTCATGTCATCCAGTCTCGCCCGTAAGGGCCTGCCGGGCAATCGAAAGCTTGCCGCGGGCGGACTGGCGCATGCCGATAAAATTCACAGAAACTCACGTCAGCCGCAGGATTTAGCTTGGTATCCTATAGGGGCTATGCCGACGAAAAAGGAACTCCTAGCCCAGCCCATCCAGCACATCGACATCAAGCAGCACAACGTGGTCGCTCTGGTCGATGCCATGCAATCGATGGCCTTCAGCTCACGCGACACCGCCCGCGCCGCCTCCATCTACGAGATGATGCTTCGCGACACCGAATGCGGTGTCATCCTGTGCCTCGCTGGCTCGCTGATCTCCGCTGGCCTGCAGAAGGTCATCGTCGACCTCATCCGCAACAACATGATTGACGCCATCGTCTCTACCGGCGCCAACATCGTCGATCAGGACTTCTTCGAGGCACTCGGCTTCAACCACTACATCGCCGGCGACGAGTACAAGTACGGCCACGAGGACGGCCTGCTTCGCGAGCTGATGATCGATCGCATCTACGACACCTTCATCGACGAGGAAGAACTGCGGATCTGCGATGAGACAACGCACCAGATCACCAACTCGCTCGAACTCCGACCCCACAGCTCGCGCGAGTTTATCCGCGAGATGGGAGCCTACCTGTCCAAGAACGGCAAGACCCCTCAGGCTGGCGGGCGCGATTCCATCGTGCTGGCAGCCTATGAGAAGAACGTGCCGATCTTCTGCCCAGCCTTCTCGGACTGCTCAGCGGGCTTCGGTTTGGTGGCCCACCAGCATGAGCGTCAGGGCAAGCCCTCGGTTTCTATCGATTCGGCCAAGGACTTCTACGAGTTGACCCAACTTAAAATCGCCAACCCGACCACGGGCCTCCTGATGGTAGGCGGCGGCGTTCCCAAGAACTTTGCGCAGGACATCGTAGTTGCTGCGGATATCCTTGGCGTGGACGCCTCCATGCACAAATACGCTATCCAGATCACCGTGGCCGACTCCCGCGATGGCGCCCTCTCCGGCTCCACCCTCAAAGAAGCCTCCAGTTGGGGTAAGGTCGATACCACCTACGAGCAGATGGTCTACTCGGAGGCGACCATGGCGCTTCCGCTCATCGCTGGTTACGCCTTCCACAAGCAGGCTGCTGCCGCCCGTAAGGGCAAGAAGTGGGCGGCAATTCTTGACCGGGTTGAAGTAAGCGCCTAGTTACTTTCGAATCTCCTTGAAAAGGCCGCCAGGAGCGGCCTTTTTCATCGATGCTGGGAGAATCGGAGGCATCCAAACCTCTTTATTATCTGTTACCTCCTAAGGCAACTCATTCTCTTCTGCTATTTGCACAATCTCTTCATCTCTGGCATCCTCTGCAGGTGCAGCAGATTGCGGTTTTCAAAAAAGGATAGAATCTGATTCGGCTATAGGTTACTTTTGTTACATGGCTCAGGCAGTTCGTTCGCCGTTTGCCGTTGCAGCACTTCATTTTGCTTGGTTTCTTTTGCCTTGGGTGGGGAGTCTGGAATGGCCTCATCTTCTAACTGTTACGGTTACCAAGGGTCGTTCAGCATGCACATGCTCCCGGTTATAGCTTTCGTCTCGCTGTTAGCGGCATGCGGTGGACTTATATCGGCGTTATTTCGGGCCCGAAAGACCGCTCGAGATCTGGGGCAGCAACTTAGCTTGGCCCGCGAGCAGCAATATCGAGACAAGATGCAGCTCTCGGTGCGTTCGCAGCTGGATACGCTGAAAGATGAGTTCATCTCTACTGTTTCTCACGAGTTGCGAACCCCTTTGACCAGCATCCGCGGTGCCCTTGGTCTTCTTGCGTCCGGGACGATCGGTGAACTTGATCCTCGCGCCATGAACCTGCTGCGGATCGCCACGACCAACACCGACCGCCTGATCCGACTCATCAACGACATTCTCGATCTGGAGAGGATGGAATCCGGGAGAGCTCCCCTGCAGATTCGCCGGTGCTCCCTGCGCGATCTCTGTGACCAGGCGATCGAGACCATGACCCCCATGGCGGAGGATCATGCCGTCCACCTGGAGCTGGTGCCGTTCTCCGAAGGGAAAACTCCCGATTCCCTGTTCTTTGATGGAGATTCGGATCGCATCCTGCAGGTCCTGACCAATCTCCTCTCCAATGCCATCAAGTTCTCCCCGGCGGCTTCGACCGTACGGATTCACATTGACGCCACCTCGGACTCTCTGCTCCTGAAGGTCGTAGACGAAGGACGCGGGATTCCAGCCGATAAGCTCGACTCGATTTTCGATCGCTTTCAACAGGTCGAGCACGCCGATGCCAGGCAACGCGGAGGCACCGGCCTTGGCCTGTCAATCTGCCGCAGCATCGTACAGCAGCACAGTGGCGCCATCTGGGCTCAGCGCAACCTTATTAAGGGAACGACGATGTTCGTTATGCTGCCGCGTACCGCGCGAGCGACCGATATCGTCCCGCTGCCGCCGTCCCTACCTCAGGTCGAGGGAGCCATTCTTATCTGCGACGATGACGCGAATATCCGGACAGTCGTCTCAGGTCACCTTACCCGGCAGGGCTATAAGGTCATCGAAGCTTCCAGCGGCGAAGAGGCATTGACCCTCGCATCGGAACAGCCGATCGAAGCGATCCTGCTGGACCTCTACATGCCGGGCCTCAGTGGATGGGAGACGCTGCAGCGACTACGCGATAATCCAAATACTGCCGATATTCCGGTCGTTGTGTTGAGCGTCCTGTCCTCCAATCTGCAGAACCACCTCTCGGGCGATGCCCAGGGTTGGGTGCAAAAGCCATTCAACGAGAATCTCCTCTTCGCAGAGCTGGGCCGTGTACTTCACCACGGGGACGGTCCTGCAAATGTGCTTCTGGTAGAAGATGATGACGATCTGGCGAGCGTTCTGATGGCAAATTTCGCAGGCGCCAGCGTTCACATCGACCATACTTCTACCCGGCAGCAGGCGATTCGCCATTGCGTAGGCCGGCGCCCGGACCTGGTGATCCTGGACATTACACTTCCCGACGGAGACGGCTTCTCCTTCGTGGAATGGCTTCGTCAGCAGCCTCCGCTCCGAAGCATGCCCATTGTTGTGTATTCCGGCCACGAGCTCTCCGATGTCGAGATGTCAAAGCTTCGCCTGGGTCCTACCGAGTTCCTTATAAAGGCCAAGGTACAGCCCGAGGAGGTAGAAACCCTTGTCCGTTCAATGGTTCACCGCCTGCGGTCCCACCCGACTCAGCTTGTCACTGCTGACCCAGCCGCATAATGTCTCATAGGAAAGTCTTCGAAACGGCCGGACGTTTCCCGTCATGCGAGAATTGAAGCTCATGCGGCGAATCCTGATTATTGACGACGAGGACGATATCCGTGAGGTGGCTTCTCTCTCCCTGGAAGCCACCGCGGGGTGGCAAGTCTTGACAGCCAGTTCTGGCGCGCAGGGGATAGAAATCGCCAAGGTTCATCAACCTGACGCCATTCTGATGGATGTCATGATGCCAGGCGTCGACGGTCCCACCACTTTCCGACAGATGCAGCAGACGCCGGAGATATCGCACATTCCCGTGCTTTTGCTCACAGCCAAGGTACAGGGCGTGGACAAAAGGCGGTTTGCCGATCTGGGGGTCGCAGCTGTGCTTTTTAAGCCATTCGATCCCCTGACGTTGGCCGAACAGATCGCGGGCGCGCTTAAATGGAATCCATCTCCTGCCCCGGCAACGCGGGTCGCCTCCTCTGCACCAAAGTAATTGGCAGGGAAATTTCCCGCATAATGGACCGATGAGACTGCTGCTATAAAAAGCTGAATCGCAGCCCGGGAATTACACGGACGGTCCCCACATGACGAACTACTCCATGACACCTATCTCCCAGCCCGATCCTGAAATTTTTGCGCTTTTGGAGGACCTGTGGAAGCGCCATCTCCCTGTCACACGGGAACGCCTTGACCTGCTCCAGCAGGCTGTGCAGATGGCGGTTGCCGGAAGCCTCGACGAGACAAAACGAGATGAGGCCCAGACGGTAGCACACAAACTGGCCGGAAACCTTGGCATGTTTGGGTACAGGGAGGCCGGCGAGATCGCCGGAGAGATTGAGCATCACTTCAAGACGCTCGTTCCCTCTGCGGCCAACGAACTCAGCACCTACATGCAGCGCCTGCTAGCATCCCTGGACGGACACATCTAGCAACGCGCCTTATTTCGACTGCCGAATCGCCCAGCCGGCAAGGTCAATCGAGGCATCAAAGCCATCGAAGTCGAGTGGCAGGTGATTCCGTCGATCGACGTACTCGTTATAAATCCAGGGATCGACGACGGCGAACACCGTCCCCTTGCCGACCTTTGCAACAGCCATCAGGACATCGCCCTTGTCCGTGAGAATAGCCTTTGCTGGAGCCGAAGGCGTGATTGTCGAGATTTCCTTCAGGTAAGCTTTGTGCGGATACTGAAAGACACCGGTTCCCTTTGGGATCATTATCGTTCCCTGCGGCCAATTGTTGTTCTGCACTGTATTCCGCAGGACCGCGTTGAAGTGAATCCCAAATCGCTCACTCAACGTATTGAAGTGATCGAACTCTGAGTTGGTGTTATCGTTCTCCATCAGCAGAAGAACCCCTCCGGCCTTCACCCACGCCTCGATGGCGTCTCCGCTTGCCTTGTCCATATAGTGCGGGTTGGGGTTACGGGCCGGGATATCGGGAGAGACCAGGATATAGACTTGGGCCTCTTTCAGATCAGCCACCGTGGGAGCTGTTTTCAGGGTCGCCAGTTTTGCGCCATACCTCTGAAATGCCCGACCGAAAAAGGCAAAGCCCGAGTTCGTATCATCGTCCCACTTGTAATGGAACAGCTCCGTCTGTCCGGCAGCGTTCTTCCGTGTCTGCGAATTGAACCACGCGTCCACCATAACGGTCTTGCCTTGGCCTAGCGCTTCGGTCGGAGCCTGCGCCATCTCCGAACCCGCCAACAGAAACGCTCCGATTCCCTTCGCGTCGTTAACTCTGGTTTTCTCACCAATGTAATAGTCGAAGGTTCCTGAGCGGTACGGTGAACCTCCCAGGCCGCCAACCTTTACCGTTCCGTCCAGTGAGGTCAAGCCATCCGCCCCTGTCTTGACGAAGGTCTTCTGAATCGCGCCCCATGCCCGTTTGGCGGGAGCAAGGTCAGCCTGCGGCAGGTATCCCATCCGAACGCCCTTGGCCAGCGCATAGGTGAACATGCAGCTCGCCGAGGCTTCCGTAAAGTTACCCTTGCGCGCTCCCTGGTCCATAACCTGCCACCAGAGGCCCGTCTTCTTATCCTGGTAGGCTACGACAGCCTTGGCAACGCGATTCAAGGCGCGGACCAACTCAGGACGATCCGAATGATCCGCGGGAAACCAGTCCAGCACGTCGACCAGGGACATGGCGTACCAGCCCATCGCGCGGCCCCAGGCCTCCGGCGACAGACCCGTCTGCGGATCGGCCCACTTCATTTGCTTCGATTCATCCCATCCATGACGCAACAGGCCCGTTTTGGGATCGCGCATATGTTGATCCATCAGCAGAAGTTGCTTCGCAATGTCATTGAAGTCCTCGGGCTGCTGAAAGGTGACGGCATACTCCGCGCGGAACGGCTCCGCCATATAGGCCCCATCGAGCCACATCTGGTTGGGGTAGATCTGCTTGTGCCAGTAGCCTCTGCTGGCCGTCCTGGGCTGAAGGGCAAGCTGGTCATGCACGTATTTAGCGGCGATGTAGTACTTCGCCTGGTGAGTAACGCGATAGACCAGCAGAACCGACCGGGCCATCTCAATCTCGTCGAGGCTGTGGGCATCGGCATGATAGCTACGGATGGAGCCGTCGTCGGCAACGTACTTGTCCACCGCGGCCTTGATGTAGCGAAACTCGTCCCCATTGGCTGTCGTATGCCACTGCGCTGCCATTCCATCCAGCAGCACTCCCTCTTCATATCCCCAGTTGGCGGGATGATTCTCTGTGCTGATGACCGCTTTCGGCCACTCCTTCATTACCGAATCGGCCATCTTTGCCGATGGCTGATCGATCCTGAGGGCTCCTTCGGCCTGTATTGCTGCTCCCGTCATCGCCTGAATGGCGACCGCACTACCGAGAGCCATCACAGAAAACAGCTTCATCCCACTCTCCTCTTGCAAGACAGAATCTATACGACCACCAGCATACCTGCTTACAGCTCTGGCTCGTGAAGCTGAGAGACGCTCGCAGGTGAATCCACGCTCTGGCGCACTCTCAGTTGCATGCGATCGCAGTCCAGACAGGCGCCAGCAAGCTATTGGAGCCCGTGATCTGCAGGTCCACGAAGTTTCCCGGAGCGATCGTCACGGTCCCCGTCGAGGTACAGCTGGAGTTGGTGGAGACCGTACAAACGAGCGACGTCGCTGACATCGATCCCGGCACGCCGGTTCGCAGAATGACCTGGATCGTATTGCCCTGCTGAGAGTATGCGGTCAGACTTGTGGCGGTACATCCGGAGGGCACCCAGGTCAGCACCGATCCCTGCTCGCTCGCTGCCGCATTTGCGCTGCTAACCGAGTAGTAGTACGAGGAGAACGAGACCGAATGATAAGTCGATGCAAACGATCCCCACCCGCCGCCGTTTCCAGCTCCGGAACTCCCATTCGCACCCGGCACACCTTGAGGAATCGTGAAATTGAGCACCGCTGCCCCGGATGTACCGGAATTGGTCACAGTAGCCGCCGTCCCCGGTGCTCCGGTTGTGACGGTGCCTACACTTACCGTTGCCGCCGCACCGGCAGGCCCGGTTGGGCCGGCCGATCCCATCTGAGCCAGGATTGCCCAGGCGGATGTTGAGCTGTCGGGCGGAACTGCGAGGTTCGTCAACAACGCCAGATATGTGCTTCCGTTGTAGGAAACGGCATCATTGGCGCGATAGGCGCTCGCAGTGGACCATGGACCTTTGAAACTCACCCCAGCGGGACCAGCCGGTCCTGTTGCTCCCTGAGGTCCTGTGGCTCCTTGTGGGCCCTGCGATCCCGCCGGACCGGGGGGGCCTGTGGAACCTGCCGGACCTTGTGGTCCGGTAGCGCCCTGCAAACCCGGAGGTCCTGTTGCACCTGCCGGCCCGGTTGGCCCTTGTAATCCCTGCGGACCGATTGGTCCTGCAACACCAGCCGGACCTTGTGGTCCCTGGGTTCCCGCCGCAAATTTGCTCCACGACACAGGACTGGAATCGGGCTTATTCCCCAGGTTTCCATCTGTCATGGAAACATAGGCAGCGCCACCGTAGGTCACCCCATCTCCAGCGCCATAGATAACGTCGGCCTGATACTCGCCGCGAAATGTCATTCCTACCGGCCCGGCTGGACCTCGGGGACCTTCAGGTCCACTTGGCCCCGCCAAACCCTGTGGACCCTGCTGGCCTTGAGATCCTACCGGCCCGGCTGGTCCCTGTGGACCGGTTGCTCCTGTATCACCCTTGGGGCCCGCAGGCCCCTGCGACACCAGTACAACTTCAAGACGCGGCGCATGTCCCGTCAGATCATTCTCTTTGCTGTCAAACTGTACGGCGGCATCCGCCGATGTAAGCGCGATGCCATTATTGCTCGCGGGGTCTGTCAGCCAACCCTGGACCAACGCCGTTACATCGATCGGCACATAAGCTCCGGACTGGTCCACAGAAGTGGTCGCCAGGACCGAAGGGGACATCGCCGGCATCGTGCCATAGGTCACGCTGTACTCTCCCCACGAGGATGTGATCGCCTGCAGTCGGATCGAGCCTGCCGCATCGACACGATTGCAATAAAGTCTGAGGATTGCACGTGAGATCTGCGTCGGGGTTGTTCCTGAAGGAAGCGCCGAGAGGCCGAATTGCAGCAGAGAGGTGTAGCCTGCTCCTACGTTGAGGTTAGAGATGGTTCCGCTATTCGCCGCGGGCCGAGCAGAGTTGACATGCGCATCAGCCACCAGGGTCATCTCCGCTGCCAAAGCCGGCATCGCTGCTGCGAGCAGAACTATCGCACAGCGTACCCACCGAGGAAGCCGCAAACGCAAAAGCTATTCCCCCTATAAAGTGCGTCAGCGTCTTCCGCCAGCTGGCCCGCCAAACGGAAGACGTGACTCATCCTGCACAACGTTCTGAAGCTCCACAATGCACGTTGTCGGCATGGCCTTGAGCCATGCGCTTCTCCATTCGCGAACAGAGACCGGGAGTACCTTTCGTTTTAGGCGATGACGCCGCAAGATACAACTGCCGGAGCTACAACTTATGTCGTAGAGTGACTGTACAACGCAGCCTCCACGCAGGACACATTTTTCCTCATCCGGCGCGCATCTCATAGAGTTGTAAGGTCAAACAAACGCAAAAAGGATATCCTCAGCCCATGAGTTCCAACGAGATCAATCAGCCTGGCCAGCTTCCCTCTCTCGATTCCCTCGTCGATATTCCTCATCTCGTCACCGCCTATTACGCGCTGCACCCTGACCCGGAAGTTGCTGCCCAGCGCGTCTCTTTCGGCACCTCGGGACACAGAGGATCGTCGTTTCACGCCAGCTTCAACGACGACCACATCGCCGCCATCACGCAGGCCATTGTGGAGTACAGGGCGACGGAGCATACGCTAGGCCCGCTCTTCCTGGCTCGCGACACCCACGCTCTCTCGGAACCTGCCTTCACGACAGCCCTCGAGGTCCTTGCAGCCAACGATGTTGAAGTCATGATCGACGAGCACCTGGGCTATACTCCAACACCCGCGCTGTCCCATGCGATTCTCACCCGGAATGCAAACCCGAAGCTGCATCGTGCCGACGGCATCGTCATCACTCCTTCTCACAATCCACCAGAAGACGGAGGCTTCAAGTACAACCCTCCCAGTGGCGGCCCCGCCGACACATCGGCGACGAAATGGATTGAGAACCGCGCCAACGAGATCATCGCGAATGGCCTGAAGGACGTAAAACGCGTCTCCTATGCCCGCGCTCTCGGCTCCGACAAGACCTACAGGCACGACTACATCACCGCCTACGTGGACGATCTGTCGAACGTCATCGACTTCGACATTTTGCGAACGACTGCCCTCAAGCTGGCGGTCGATCCTCTGGGAGGAGCCGGCGTTCACTACTGGCCGCGCATTGCGGAAAAATATCGTCTCCCCCTCGAGATCCTCAACACCCAAGTCGATCCAACCTTCCGGTTTATGACACTCGATTGGGACGGACGCATTCGCATGGACTGCTCCAGCCCGTACGCCATGGCCAGCATGATCGCGAACAAGGACAAGTATGACGTCTCCTGGGCCTGCGACACTGATCATGACCGTCACGGTATCGTCACGCGATCTGCCGGTCTGCTGAATCCCAATCACTATCTTGTGGTGATGATCCAGTACCTTTTCACGCATCGTCCGGAGTGGGGCGAGAACACAGCGATCGGGAAGACACTGGTCTCCTCCAGCATGATTGACCGTGTTGCCAAAGGATTAAACCGGCCCATGCTCGAGGTTCCTGTCGGCTTTAAATGGTTTGTGGACGGCCTGATCGATGGTTCGCTTGGCTTTGTCGGAGAAGAGTCCGCAGGAGCCAGCTTCCTTCGCCGCAACGGCACGGTCTGGACTACGGATAAGGACGGCCTGATTCCTGGTCTCCTCGCAGCAGAGATGACGGCGCGGACAGGGCGCGATCCGGGCGAACTGTATCGTGAGCTGACGGCGAAGTATGGCGACCCGGTCTATCAGCGCATCGACGCGGCTGCAACCAAGGAGCAGAAGGCCAAGCTCGGCAAACTTTCACCCTCACAGGTAACGGCAAAAGAGCTTGCCGGAGAGCCAATCACGGCCATCCTGACCGAGGCCCCCGGCAACCACGCCCCCATAGGAGGCCTGAAGGTTGCCACGGAAAACGGATGGTTCGCTGCCCGTCCCTCCGGAACCGAAGACGTTTACAAGATCTACGCGGAGAGCTTCAAGGGACTCGATCACCTGAGGAAGATCCAGGCAGAGGCACAGGCTCTGGTCGACGCTGCAATCCGATAAAACGGAATTACAGAAAGGACTGCCACTCTCCAGCAGTCCTTCTGCCTTTTAAGAACTCCAACTCAGTGCATGTTTACATATCATCCTTGGAGGTGGGGATGGCTTAGGTTGTCTATCTGATGCGACCGCCATCATGCCTCTTTGAGGCGACGATGATCGGATTCCGATGAAGGTTGGTACATCTCAGTGCAGGAGCATGCTGCAGATCAGCGTGGCAAGGACAACGCTGGTAATAACCACGTAAACGCGATCACGCTCCATCGCAAAGCCAATAATCGACAGGGCAACCCGAATGATAGGCGTCAGAAGCAGGCAGATGATGCCGATCTGGATGATAGCAAGGCCGCGTCTCCCTATCCCGAGTCCCGGGGAGAGAAACGCCCGGTGAAAGATCTGCAAGGGGGAGGCATATGGCGTGTTCTCTCCGGCAAAGGTATGGAACGAGACCGGCTCCGTGCTGTGGCCGTAGAGGTACATGGCGCCACCCACGAGAGCGATCGCGACCGCCGTCAGGACACCGCCGCGCAGCGTCAGTCCAATGATCTTCTGGAGCTGTTTGTCCTGGATGTCCACGCTAGAGCCTCCCCCGGATTCCTTCAACGATCATCTGGACCGCGACAACGGCGACGACCACCGCGAACAGCCGCCGCAGATTCCGGACGGGCAGCCGTGGCAGCAGGCGAGCGCCGACCATCGCTCCACAGAGCACCCCAAGCATGACGGGCAGCGCGATCACAGGGTGAATATAGCCGCGCTTCAGATAGATCGCTGCGCTGGCAACCCCCGTGACGCCGATCATAAAGCTGCTGGTGGCGGTGGAGACCTTGAAGGGTATCCCCATGACGCTGTCCATCGCGATCACCTTCAGCGCACCTGAACCGATTCCAAGAAGTCCCGAGAGCAGTCCGGCCACGTACATCAGGCTGAATCCACCTGTCGGGTGCGAGACTCCGTAAGGGATCGTCTCGTCTTTGGTCTGATAGACGCCATTCAGCTTCATCCTTTCGGCGAAGGGTGTACCTGTTGCAGAGACATGTTCCTCGTGGCGCATGCGGCCGCTCTGCCAGGAGGCGTGAAGGAGCACCATGCCGAAGATCACCGCCAGGACTGCGGTAGGAATCTTGCTGGCCAGCATGGCGCCGCAAATAGCGCCAACCGTGGTCGCCAGTTCCAGAAACATTCCGATCCGTATATTGGAAAGCCCATCGCGCACATAGGCGGACGCGGCTCCGGAGGAAGTGGCAATCACCGAGACCAGGCTCGCCCCAATGGCGTAACGGATGTCGACCCCCAGCAACAGGGTGAGAGCGGGGGTGACGATGACGCCGCCTCCCAGACCGGTCAGCGCTCCGACGAGTCCTGCTGTCGTGGAGATAAAGAAGACAAACAGCGCGAACTCGTAAGCGGGCATTCGCCTCCATTGCAATTCAGCTTCGCGGGGGTCACGAAAGGGCTTTCCATACGCCCTCTCACGTATCCTTGAAGGCGATCTCTCTTCATTCTATTCACACAGGCCACGGAGGCGGATGCGGTCACGACTGGAAGAATACTTTGGCTTTGCCGCACACGGCACCAGTTGGCGAACGGAGATTCTGGCCGGTTTTACGACATTCATCACCATGGCCTACATCATCTTCGTGAACCCCGAGATTCTGCACGAAACCGGGATGCCGATCGCCGCCGTGACAGCCGCGACCTGCCTGTGCGCAGCCTTTGGCAGCGTGCTAATGGGCGCGCTGGCCAACTATCCCTTGGCGCTGGCTCCTGGTATGGGGCTGAACGCCTACTTCACCTACACGGTCGTCAAGGCGATGCACGTGCCGTGGCAGACGGCGCTGGGTGCGGTCTTTCTGTCGGGCGTCATCTTCCTGGTGCTCACTTTTACTGGAATCCGCCAGCTTCTGGTCAGTGCCATCCCGCATCAGCTTCACGCAGCGGTCGCCGGAGGCATCGGCCTCTTCATCGCCTTTATTGGCTTTCGTAACGCAGGCATTATCGTCCCGAACCCAACGACCACGGTCTCATTGGGCAACCTGCACGCTCCCACGACGGCGCTTGCGCTCTTTGGACTCATCCTGATCGCCGTCCTGCAGGTGCTGCGGGTACGCGCCGCCATGCTGATCGGCGTGCTGGGAACGATGGCGATGGGGCTTGTCTTCGGGCAGGTGCACTGGGCCCCGGTTCCCTATCACCTGGCCTCTCTGGGCGAAACCGCCTTCCGGCTCGATGTCCGTGGCGCGCTTAGGATCGGCGCGGCGGAGATCATCTTCGTCTTTCTCTTTGTCGATCTGTTCGACAATATAGGAACACTGGTCGCCGTCTCCGAGCGCGCCGGGCTGATGACCCCGGACCATCAAATCCCCCGGTTGAACCGCATCTTCTTCGCGGACGCGACCGCCACGATTGTCGGATCGCTGACCGGGACCAGCACCGTGACCAGCTATATCGAATCTTCCGCCGGTGTGGCTGCGGGCGGAAGGACCGGCGTGACCGCAATCGTGACAGGAATCCTGTTTGCGGCGTCCCTGTTTATCGCTCCACTGGTGGGAGCCATCCCGAGCTTTGCCACCGCTCCCGCCCTGATCCTCGTGGGTGGCCTGATGGTTACGGGACTTGGCCAGATCGAGTGGACCGATCCAGTCATCGCGATTCCTGCCTTCCTGACGGTAACAACGATTCCTCTGACCTGGTCCATCGCCGATGGCCTGAGCTTCGGACTGAGCAGCTATGCCCTTCTGGAGGTGCTGACCGGAAAGGCCAAACGGTCGAGTTGGATGCTCTACCTGCTGGCGCTGCTCTTTATGGTCCGGTTCTTCTTCCTGCATCTCTCGTAGGAATCCGAGGAGATCCGAATAACGATCAAAACAAATCCTTTGTATTCAGATATTTTTTCGCCCTAGTTAAAGTAAAAGATGCCCGAAATCGAGCTCGGGCATCTTCTCTTTCTCTGCCACAAGAACCGTCAGGAGAGGCTCCGTCTTGCTACTCGTCTAGTGGGCCAGGGTTGGAGTCTGGCGCAGGGGCGCGGCCCCAGTGCTCACTCCGTCCTGCACTGCCTGATAGGAGACGATGGTCTTGAGGGTCTCATATGGAAGGTTAGAGGTCAGCGGAAGAAGGCGGCCGTTGATGGCCAGCATGGGGGTCTGCTGGACGCCGATGTCCTCAGCGAGTTTGACCGAGGCTTGAACAGCGTTCTTCGTCTCCGCAGTCGAGGCGCAGGCGTCGATCGCGGCGGGATCAAGCCCAGCCTTGGTCACGGCATCCTTCAGAGTCTGATCGCCGGTGGCGGGAGTGAGAGCAGCCTGCTTGTCGAAGACCTCGGCGGCGTAGGCGAAGAAAGCGTCATTCTTCTGCTTCGTCACGCAATAGCCGTATGCCGCTGCTTTAAAGGCGTAGGGATGGATATCGGCAATGGGGAAGTTCTGGAAGACGATCTGCGCATTGGGAAAGTCCTGAGCGAGCCGGTCCATGGTGGGCTGGGCCTCTTTGCAGTGCGGGCACTGCAGATCGGCAAACTCCACCAGCAGCAGGCCTTTTCCTGCGGCTCCGCGATGCGCACCGTCGGCGTGCTCCTCAAGGGTCTTCCGGGTATCCGCAAACGGCGTAGCCCCGAACGAGATGATTCCTGAGGCATCGGCGATGGCGTGCTTGCCATCGGGCAGCACGAAGAAAGAGGCGGCCGAGACCTTGGCGTTGGGCTTCTTGTCTGAGACGTAGACGACGACCTTGCTGACGCCGGGTGCCTGGGTAGTCTGGATGGCCTCAACCCTCCAGATGCGATCGGGATCGTAACCCCAGAGCGCCTTGAGGAAGGAGTCGACAGTGGCGACAGTGGGGGTGCTGGCAGTGAAGTACTTCTGGTTGACCGGAGGGAATGGATCAGGATGGTTGGAAGGATCGAGGGTCTGGAGTTCCAGCTTGGGGCGGTTCCCCTGGGTGGCCTGGCCCGGAACTGCTGTCTGAGCAGGAGATGTCTGTGCGGGAGCCGGGGCCGGTGCAGCCGGCGCCTGCGCTGAAGCAAGGAGTGCAGCACCGAGAAACGGCGCCAGTGCGGTCGACAGAATATGAGCTCTTTTCAAAACGCGAAAACCTTTCTGAACCTGCAGTCACGCCGGACCACAGATGAGTTTCATTAGACCTGAACCTTGACTGCGATGGGAAATCGCCGTCCGGTTCCAAAAGACTTCGGGGTTATTTTGAGGACGGGAGCGGCCTGCTGGCGTTTGTACTCGCTCTGTTCGACGAGCTTGAGGACGGAACGCACCAGCGCCAGATCCACATTCTGTTCTTTTGCAATCTGCTCGGCAGAGAGGAAGCGCTCGACGTAGGCCATAAGGATGGGATCGAGAACCTCGTAGGGTGGCAGGGAGTCGGTATCCTGCTGGCCGGGACGTAACTCGGCCGACGGCGGCTTGGTGATGGTGTTCAGCGGGATCACTTCACGCGTGCGGTTGGCGTGGTGCGCCAGTTGATAGACGCGCGTCTTGTAAACGTCACCAATGACGGCAAGCGCACCCACCATATCTCCGTAGAGAGTGCAGTACCCGACGGCCATCTCGCTCTTGTTGCCCGTCGTGAGGACCAGCGCACCGAATTTGTTGGAGATCGCCATGAGCAACGTGCCACGGATGCGCGGCTGCAGATTCTCCTCGGCAATCCCAAAGGAGGTTCCGGCAAAGAGCGGTTCCAGCACCTTCTGGAACTGGGCGAAGATATCGTGGATAGGCAACAGCTCGAAGCGGATCCCCAGATTGTGCGCGAGAGAACGCGCGTCCTCGATGGAGCCGAGTGAGGAATATTCGCTGGGCATACCGACGCCGATGACATTTTCCGCCCCCAGCGCTTCGACCGCGATGGCAGCGACCAGGGCGGAGTCAATTCCCCCACTCACAGCAACAAGCACCTTGCTGAAGCCGCACTTGCGCACGTAGTCGCGCGTCCCAAGGACAAGAGCCTGCCAGACCTCACGGATCTCGTCGCAGGGCGCGGGAGCAGCCTCCTCGGCATGTGGGATGTCGACGACGATGAGATCTTCGACAAAACATCCTGCGCGAGCCACGGCCTTCCCGGAGGGATCGAGCACCAGCGAGGAGCCATCGAAGACCAGGCCATCGTTTCCGCCCACCTGGTTGACCAGGACCACAAAGGCGTGATGACGCTGGGCGATAGCGGCCAGCATCCGCTGGCGGGTCGCGGGCTTCCCCTGACAGAACGGTGAGGCAGAGATATTGAGAATGATGCGAGGATAGCGGTCAAGATGGTCCGCATCGGCCTGCCATTGCTGCATCAGCGCATTGACCGGATCGACTGGGTAGAGCTGGCGGGGCCAAAAGTCCTTATCGTTCCAGGCATCCTCGCAGATAGTAATGGCCAGGGGTTGGTCGTTCAGCGAAGTGAGGCACTGCGAGCTGGCGGGCTCAAAATAACGCTGCTCATCAAAGACGTCGTAGAACGGCAGCAGCATCTTCTGCTGAACAAAAGCCGTTTTTCCCTTGGAAAGCAGCACCGCAACATTGGAGACATGTTTACCAATCTTTGAGGCCGCAGGCATGACCGAGCCGACCAGCACGGCAGGGCGTCCCTGTTCGCCGGTCCAGGCTGCAATCTCATGGACAGCCTGTACAGCGCGCTCGACGAAAGCGTTCTTCTCAAGGAAGTCCGCAGGAGGATACCCGCAGACGGCCAGCTCAGGAAAGACAACCAGCTCGGCCCCCTGTTCCGAGGCGCGAGCTGCGAATTCGACGATCTTTTTTATGTTTCCGGTGAAGTCCCCCACCGTGGGGTTGATCTGCGCCAGAGCTATCTTCACAGCATTTAGTCTAACGCTTCGCGAGCCGATTGGAAGCTCGCGCTAGCTGCCTGTTCCAGCGAAGACGACACCGACCGTACGGGCGAGAATCTTGATGTCGAGCCAGAGGCTCCAGTTCTCAACATAAGCCGTGTCGAGCGAGATGTAGCTGTCGAAGGAGGGATCCTGGCGAGCCTCTACCTGCCAGAGGCCGGTGATTCCCGGCAACACTTCGAGGCGTCGCAGATGATCGAGCTCGTACTGCTCGACCTCTCGGGCGATGGGAGGCCGCGGGCCGACGAGACTCATGTCGCCGCGAAGCACATTGTAGAACTGCGGCAATTCATCAAGCGAATACTTGCGCAGAATACGTCCGACGCGCGTGATGCGGGGATCGTTGGAGATCTTGAACAGGACGCTGTCGCGCTCGTTCATGTGAGCCAGCTTCTCCTTCAGCTTATCGGCATCCTGGACCATCGTGCGGAACTTGTAGCAGGAGAAGGTGCGTCCCTTACGGCCGATGCGGTGAGCCCGATAGAAGATGGCCCCTTCGGAATCAAGCCGGACGGCGAGCGCAATCGTGAGAATGATAGGAGACAGCAGCGCCAGGGCAATCGAAGAAAGCGTGATGTCGAGGACACGCTTGATGAGGAAGCCTCCCATCGGGAACTCACGGCGATGGAGCGGGATCGTGGGAAACTGTCCGATGTACTCAACCGGTGCATTCCAGGCAAGCCCGTCATAAAGGTCGGGAACGACACGCACATCGATTCCGGCCTGACGAGCCTCTTCGACGATACCGATGATGAGCTTCTTGTCGCCGGGAACCGAAAAGAAGATCTCGTCCACAAAGAGCGAACGCGCCAGCGAGAGGCAGTTGCGGACATCCCCGATGACTTCTACGTCGCCCAGTTCAGCTTCACGCTCGGTCAGGGCGACAAAGCCTTTAAAGCGATAGCCAAGATGCTGAAGGGAGTCGAGATGGTTTCGCAGGGCGTGGCCTACACGGCCTGCACCCACAATCAGTACATTGCGGGTCTCGAATCCCGCGATGCTGCGCCGATAAAAGCTTCTCCGTTGGATAGCGCGGCGTAGGCACAGAAGCGCGGTGGAGAGGATGACCGTAAGCGCAACGACGGTACGGGAGACGCCGCCCCCGTTGGACAGATAGAGAGTTCCGCAAAGGATCAACCCCGCGGTCAACGAAGCTTGAACTGTCATGCGCTGTTCATGCAGGCCACTCCGGTTCTGCAGCGGCCCGTAAAGTCCGTAAGAACGCGAGAAGAAGATCAGGCAAAGCGCGTACCAGAGCAGGTAAAGAAGCAGCGTATGCGCCGGTACATGAAAGATACGAAACAGAACCGTAGATGTGGAAGCCTGCGCGGGGATGGAGACATGCACCCGGAGAGCGACCAGTGCGGCAACCAGAACGGTAGCCAGATCGAGCGAGGCCCAGATAAGACTGGTGCTTGAGGGACGACGAAGAATCGCGGAGGAGGCTGATTGGTCCCGGTCATTTCGAACTGCTGATCTTCGGCCCGATACAATTACCTGCTGTAAATAATCCGGAGTCGCCATAAAAGTTCACGCCTTATCCAGGTTTTCAGGCTTGGAAGGTTGGTGATGGCGGTCCTTAAGAGACGACGCCCCTACCAACAAAAAGTTAAGTAAGTTCAGTCTGTTTTTTAGACTCAAGGCTGAAAAAGAAAGTTGCTCTGAAATCCGTCACATCATGGCGGTTAGACGTCTCTTCTGTTTCTCGACTGTGTCAGAGACGTGGGGAGGTTTCTGCTATTAGGATACTGGGGAGTTTGATGCTCTGCAAGGTTAGCCCCAAAATTTGTTGTAATCACGAATACATGGCCACACCATGCATCTTCCGTGTGATTCCTGCGGGCACTCTATGGATGCATCGTGGTAGAACCGCATTTTTACATTTTGTTCATCATCGAGGCATAACAAGCTCATCCAGTTCAAGAAATTCTTTCAGGATGGGATAGTCACTCTTTTCCATCTCCTCCATCGTGCCGAAGAAGAGCGCCTTTCCGGCGTGAAGAAAGACCACTCGATCGGCCAGGCGTTTGGCGAAACGCATATCGTGGGTGACGACAATGCTGGTGAGATGAAGCTGCTGCTTGAGCCGTTCAATCAGATCGCCCAGCAGGTGACCCATCAGCGGATCGACCATCGTTGTTGGCTCGTCATAGAGGACGGCCTCCGGCTGAGCGGCAAGCGCACGTGCGATCGCAACCGAACGCTTCATCCCGGTAGAGAGGTCCGATGGAAGCAGGTCTTCCATGCCGGCAACGCCCACCATCTCTAACAATCCCCTCACCACCTGGTAGATCTGTTCTTCACTCAGCTCGCCTCGTTCGCGCAAAGGAAAAGCGACGTTCTCCCCCACCGTGACAGAGTCAAAGAGCGCGCCGTTCTGGAAGACCATCGTGACCTTACGTCGGATGGCCTGCATCTGCTTCTCGTCGTATCTGGTGATGTCGTCGCCGGCGACGCGAATGATGCCGCTGTCAGGCTTCAAAAACCCCATCAGCATCTGAAGCGAGACAGATTTTCCGACGCCGCTGCGCCCCAGGATGCAGAGCGTCTCGCCGGGAAGAACGCAGAAGTTGACGTTCTCCAAAACGGGAACTCCATTGAAGGATTTTGAGACGTTCTCAAAGGAGATATATGGAACCGTTTTCTGCGAATTCCGCTCCGAAGCATCTTCTGTGGCAGCAGCCTGATTCTGCTGGGCAGCCTGCTCCATGAATTCTTCCACTGCAGGGGCGACATCGGCAGAGATCTCGGCGGTCAGTGGAGCCAGCTCACTGGCGTTCGCGCTGCTCTGATCGTCGGAGACGTGCTTAGAACCTTCGGCATCCTCTTTTTGAACCGTCTCCCTTTTATCAACCTTGTCAGCCTTTGGTATCGCTGCATCGGGGGCAGCGCTTCGCGCGCGGTCGTCTGATTCTCCAGCCATCATGCCTCCCTTCTAACGATTATTGTTGCATCCCGTGTGAAATCTTCCGGGAACTGCCCGGAACACCTATGCCTCGACGGCATCGAGGTGCTGCTGTGCTTCGGCAAACTGCTCTGGAGTGTTGAGATTCTCAAACCAGAGATTGGATGCAGCCCGCTGGGCAGGCGACAAAAACTCCCGGCTCTCTTCCCCTGCCTCCGCCTGAAGTTCTCTCAAAAGCGGGAGCGCCGCATTCACCATCCATCGACGCTGCAGGAAGACCGCATCGGAGGCGCTTCCACTGCGGGTAGCAAGTTGCAGAGCGGCCTGTACGAGCGCCGGGTAAAGCTTGAATCTCCCCTGCTGTGCCGCCTCTGTAAGGAAGGGCAGCATCTCGCGATGCAGAAGGCAGAGCGCCGGCTGAGGAACATCATCCACCACAAAGCAGGCGACTCTGGCCGAGGGCCGGCTGACCACAATATTGGCCCAGCAGCGCAACAGGGCAGCCGGAAGGAAGGGCATATCGACGGGTAGCACAAGGCTCCAGTCGTAGAGCGTGTGGCTGAGTGCGGCCTCCATTCCGCCCAGAGGACCGCAGCTCTCGCGAAGATCGGGAACCAGCGGAGCGAAGGGGGAAAGCTCAGGCCTGCTGCCGAGAATGCAGACCTGCGAGGTCAGCTTGCGGAGTTTCCAGACGGCCCGCTGAATCAGGGGAACACTGTCCAGGGGCAGCAGAGCCTTGTCCTGGCCCATGCGGCTGCTGCGTCCGCCAGCCAGCACGAAGCCCGCCAGCGAGGGACCTGTCATCAGGCTCCGGCCGCCGCGAAGAAACGGATAATGGATTCGATACCGCGGTGGAAGTTTGCAAGATGAAACTTCTCATTCGGGGCATGGAGATTATCGTCCGGAAGACCGAAGCCCATCATCAGGGTCGGCAGACCCAGCTCCCGGATAAAGTCTCCTACGATCGGGATGGAGCCTCCGCCGCGCACGAAGACGGTATCGGTTCCGAAGACCTGATGCATTGCCTCCACCGAGGCCTTTACGAAGCGATTATCGGTCGAGACCACGATAGGTTCCGCCGAATGAATCAGACGAACCGTCACCTCGACTCCGCGAGGAACGATGGATTCCACAAAAGATTTGTACTGTTCGAAGATCTCGGAGGGGACCTGGCCGGGGACAAGACGCATGCTGATCTTGGCGGTGGCCTTTGCGGGGATGACCGTCTTGGCTCCCGCTCCGATGAATCCTCCGGGCATGCCGTGCACATCGAGCGTGGGACGGGCCCAGGTGCGTTCGAGCACGCTGTACCCCGGTTCGCCGGTAAGCTCAGGTGACCCCACCTCGGTTTGCCGGTAGTGCTCCTCATCGAAGGGCAGCGCTTTCCATGCCTTCAGCTCATCCTCGCTGGGCGCCGCCACCTTGTCGTAAAAGCCGGGAATCTGGACGCGGCCATTCTCGTCTTTGAGCTTCGCGATGATCTGGGCGAGCGCGACGAAGGGATTGGGAGCTGCGCCGCCGTACATTCCCGAGTGCAGGTCAATACGCGCCCCGCGGACCTCGATCTCGGTATAGATCATCCCGCGCAGGCCGACGCAGAGGGTCGGCAGGTCGGGTGCGAACATCTCGGTATCGCTGATAAGGGCGAGATCGGAGCGAAGCTGATCGTGGTGATTCTGGACGAACCAGGCGATGCCCTCACCGCCCACCTCTTCCTCGCCTTCAATCAGCACGCGAATGTTGAGCGGAAGCCTGCCTTCGTTCGCAGCGAACAGGGATTCCAGCGCCTTGACGTGCATCCACATCTGGCCTTTATCGTCGACTGCTCCCCGCGCGTAGAGATTGCCATCACGCTCTGCAGGCTCAAACGGCGGAGTAATCCACTCCTCCAATGGCTCGGCAGGCTGAACGTCGTAGTGCCCATAACAGAGCACCGTCGGTGCATTGCCCTCCGCGTGAAGCCAGTCGCCATAGACGAGCGGATGACCACCGGTAGCAGTTTCGATCAGGCGAACGTTTTCCATCCCGATGCGACGCAGCTCGGAGGCGATAAACTCGGCGGCGCGGCGCACGTCGCCGGTGTGCTCGGGCAGGGTGGAGACGGAAGGGATCCTGATCAGGGCCTTCAACTCGTCCACGAAACGCTGCCGGTTACCGCGAGCAAACTCTACCGCCGCCTCAATCTTCTGCTGCTCCATGAATTTCCTTCGCTCCCTTCGCATACGGTCTCCGTGAGGTAAAAGAGACGCGCGAACTCTAAGTATGCAATGGAGCACGGGTCCGAGTCAGCCGCCGGACAGGCAGATGCATCCAACCCTCAGAAAGGCTTAGGATGTTGAGTCCGCAGGAAGAAAGGAGATTCATGACAACTTCACGGGATGACGGCAACATGATCGACGAGTTCGCGCGTTTTGACCTGAAACAGGAGATGACAGACGCGCAGAGCAAAAAGCCCTGGACCGCAGGTCATTACGCAAAGACGCTCTTCAAAAAGGAAGACTTCCGCACGGTGCTGATCGCCATGGAACCGAAGGCGCGCATGAACGAGCATCATGCCGACGGCACGATTTCGCTGCAGGTCCTGAAAGGCCAGATCCAGGTCAGTGTCCGGGGAAAATCGCAGAATCTCTCCGAGAGTAGTCTGCTGACCCTGAGTGCATCGATCCCGCATGAGGTGGAGGCGCTTACAGACGCTGCGTTCCTGCTGACCATCTCATGGCCAAGCAATAGCGAACTGCTGCAGATGAAGCATCGCGGGTACGGCACCTAGTCCTGTGTCGGGACGAATTTCGCAATGGAAGGATCCCTCGACTTACCGAGCATGATACTTGCTCTCGGCAAAATGCAGGGATTCTTCGCGTTGCTCAGGATGACGACCGGTTGTAGCTTTGACAAGCAATCCTCTGCTGACATTGCCGCTTATAGCCATGTCCAAAGTTGTAATAGTAGTCGCGCTGGATGGACGATGCGGACAACAATAGACACATGGCGACCACAGGACAGAACTGGAACGCGGCGGCCTATGCTGCCAACGGACGATTTGTAGCAACCCTGGCCTCTCCCGTTGTGGACCTGCTTGCTCCCCAGCCGGGCGAGAGGATTCTCGACGTGGGCTGCGGCGATGGCGCGCTCACCGAACAGATCGCAGCCGGCGGTGCCCAGATGAAAGGCATCGACAGCTCATTGGCGATGCTCGAAGCCGCCCGCAGGCGCGGACTGGACGTGGAGCAGCACAGCGCCGACGCCCTTCCCTATCGCGCCGAGTTCGACGCCGTCTTTTCGAACGCCGCTCTGCACTGGCTCTCTGCGGACCGGCACCCTGCCCTGCTGACCTCCATCCATCGGGCTCTCAAACCAGGCGGACGCTTCGTGGCGGAGATGGGCGGCCAAGGAAACATTGCAGCCATCCGGGTGGCACTGTCAGCTGTCTTTGCGAGCCATGGAATCGACACGGAAGAGGCCGCGGCCTCGTACTATCCGTCCCCCGGCGTCTATCGCCGTCTGCTGGAAGAAGCAGGTTTCACGATTACATCGATCGAACTGATCCCGCGTCCCACCCCGCTGCCAAACGGAATGGAAGCATGGCTCACCACCTTCCGGAATGGCGTGCTCGACCGGCTCTCTCCGGAAGAACGCCAAGATGCCCTGACTGAAACCGTGCGGCTGCTTGAGCCTGTCCTGCGGGATGGCGATGGAAACTGGGTGGCCGATTACGTGCGGCTGCGGTTCTCGGCCCTGGCTTAGTAGCCCGCGGCAGAGTCGTCGAAGCCGTCCAGGTTCTGGAGACACCGCTCCAGAAGGGCGCTCAGGCTCTTCATCTCGCCGTCCGATATGCCCTCCCACAGCTTCTGCTGCAGACCGCGCGAGTTCTTCTCGACCGATTCGGCAAGGCGCTCCCCTTCCGGGGTAATGCGCGCGGTCACGATCCGGTCGTTCACTGCGTCCTTGCCGCGGACGATAAATCCGGACCTCTCCAGATGCTTCAGCAATGCCTGCGTGGTCTGTGGAGTGATGTAGCAGGAGCGCGCAATCTGCGCGCCCGAGCTTCCGGGTGAGTTGCGAACGGCGAACAGTACCTGCATCTGCGCGGTCGTGAGTCCCTGCGGACGAAGCTGCTCATCCAGGTGCACACGAAACTGGATCATGATGCGCTTCATGGTGCGCAGGTTCTGCTTTCCCTGCAGGTACCGTTCCGTCTCGGACGCTGCGGTCAGCTTCGAAATGTCAGCCCGTTTCGACACGATAATATCAGTTCACTGATATTATCTCAGTAAGCTGATATGTCAACCGCCGTCGCCAATCCCACCATGAGTCAGGCCGTCTGGAAGCCCCACCATAACCCCTGGCTGGTGGCTCTGACGGTCACATTGGCGACCTTTATGGAGGTGCTCGACACCTCGATCGCCAACGTCGCCCTGCCGCACATGGCCGGAACCCTGGGAGCGAGTCAGGAAGAAGCGACGTGGGTGCTGACCAGCTATCTGGTTTCGAGCGCGATCGTGCTGCCCATCTCCGGCTGGCTGTCGGACCGCTTCGGCCGCAAGCGGTTCTACATGACGTGCGTTGCACTGTTTACGGCCTGCTCGCTGATGTGCGGCCTGGCGCAGACGCTACCCATGCTGATCTTTGCCCGCATCCTGCAGGGGGCAGGCGGCGGAGGTCTTGCTCCCAGCGAACAGGCGATTCTCGCCGATACTTTTCCTATTGAAAAACGCGGCCAGGCCTTTGCCGTCTATGGAATGGCGGTGGTCGTCGCCCCGGCGATCGGCCCCACGCTGGGCGGATGGATCACGGACAACTTCAACTGGCACTGGATCTTCTTTATCAATCTTCCGGTCGGCCTTCTATCGCTCTATCTCAGCAACCAGATGGTCGAAGATCCTCCTCACCTGCAGGTTCGCAGAAAGAAAGCGCGTGAGGAGCGGGTCGACTTCTTTGGCCTTGGCCTGGTCGCCGTCGGTGTGGGGTTCCTTGAGTTCACGCTGGACAAAGGACAGGAGAAGGACTGGTTCGGGTCGCAGATGATCGTGACCTGCGCTGTGCTGTCCGTCGTCACGCTGGTCACCTTCGTCCTCTGGGAGTGGAACCACTCTCACCCTATCGTCGATCTGAAGCTGCTGAAGAACCGTAACTTTGGCACGGCAGTCTTCCTGCAGTTCATCCTGGGCATGGTGCTGTTCGGGAGCACGGTGCTGATTCCGCAATACCTGCAGGTGCTGCTGGGCTACACGGCGGAACGCGCCGGCATGGTGCTGTCGCCGGGCGGATTCGTCATGATGATCATGATGGCGGTTGCCGGACGGATGCTGGGCAAATTCGATCCGCGCGCGATGGTTGCGATGGGCTATATCGCGACCGCGGCCGGTATCTACAACCTCACCCGGTTAGACCTGAATACGGCGTTCGGCACCGTGACGCTATGGCGGATGCTCCAGGTGATCGGGCTGCCCTTTATCTTCATCCCGATCAGCACACTCAATTACGTCGGCGTTCCGCTGGATAAGACGAATCAGATCTCCAGCCTTTCGAACTTCGCCCGCAACCTGGGCGGAAGCATGGGAACAGCCCTGCTGACGACATTCATCTCGCGAAGCGCGCAGGTTCACCAGTCTGTGCTGGCAGCCAATGTGATTCCCGGAAGTGTGCAGTACCGGCTCTATATGGACCGCGTCACCTCGCTGCTGATCGCCCATGGAATGTCGGCAGCAGAGGCCTCGCGCCTCGCGGTCGGCAGAGCCTACCAGGAGATGCTGCGGCAGGCCTCCATGCTGAGCTACCAGAACGCCTTCTTCATCCTTTCGATCATCATCCTGCTGCTGACGCCGCTTCCCTTCATCATGCGGTTGCCGGAAAAGAACGCGAAGAGAGACCCTGAAGCCATGGGCGGGCACTGATGCAGCCTTTTTATTCCGAGTGAAATATTGTTTTCCTAATGACATTTACCCTTACCGGGTGCTAGGCTCTCGGCTATGTCTCTGACAGGATGCAGACGAGCGATTCCCGCGGGAGTCGCCTGCTTTTTCCTTCTGGCGCCGCTGGCGTCTTTCTCGCAGACCCAGGCGATTCCGAATACGCCGAACCAGACCTCCGCGGCGACCGATGCACCGTTGAATCCGGCTCTTACGACGGTCTTCGTCGTTGGCGACTCGACGGCGAGAAACCAGGCGGATCTGGGATGGGGCGATCACTTTGCCCCTTTCTTCGATACCAGCCGGATCAACGTGGCCAATCGCGCCCGCGCGGGCCGGAGCAGCCGCAGCTACTACAACGAGGGTCTGTGGGCGAAGGTTCTGTCGGAGATGAAGGCCGGGGACTATGTCCTGATCCAGATGGGCCACAACGACGGCGGGGGAGATCCCAGCAAAGACCCGAAGTCGAGAGGAAGCGTCAAAGGAATCGGCGACGAGACCATGGAGCTTTCCATCAAGAAGCCGTTCGAGACCGGTCCTCTCGCAGGCCAGACCATGGAGACGGTCCACACTTACGGCTGGTATCTGCGCAAATACATCGAGGACAGCCGAGCAAAAGGAGCGCATCCGATCCTGCTCACCGTGACCATCCGAAACATCTGGAAGGACGGTCCCGACAGCAAGCCTCACATTGAGCGGGACATGGGTTACCGCGATTATGAGTACCAGGTAGCCGCGCAGGAGAAGATCCCTGTCGTCGATATGGCGACTGTCGAGGCGGACCGCCTGGAGGCGCTTGGCCCGGAGAAGACGGCGGCGCTGTTTCCCATCGACCATACCCACACCAGCGCGGAGGGGGCGGAGCGGAATGCCGAGTCTGTTGTGATCGCTCTGCGTCAGGCGCACTCGCCGCTGACGGCTTATCTCAAACCATCCGCTCCCTGAGCGCTGCGTGCCTCAATGAGGTGTGAGCGTCTGCATTACCCCAAGAGCCCGCACGAATGCTTCCGGTTTGACGGCCACGGAGCCCTCATAGGGACGGGCCAGGTCAGCGATTGCGGCCAGCGTTGTAACGACGACAAAGGTGAGCGCCGCTACCTGGCAGTAATGAAGCCACTTTTTATCGTTGCCCAGCAGGCAGGATGAGGTGATGGTCGCGCCTGCTCCGAGTATCAGCAGGCCCCAGAGCAGCCCGGGCATCTGGTTGCTCCGCTGCTGATTGCGCATGTTCCGTCTCTCGGAGAGATTGCTCATCGCGTACTGAATGTGATCCAGGCTGTTGGTGGAGATTACTGAATCTGCCTTGACCGTCTCAAGGACAGACCACATCTCGTTCATCACGCCGTCGGCAGCGCGATCCTCCTGCTGGTGCTGCATGGCGGGCCACTCCTGGTTGACGACCACATATTCATAGCGGCGCGCCAGATCGCGAATATGGTCTTTCTGGGGAGACGGCAGGCCGCCCGCGATGCGATAGATGTTGAGCATGGAGGTCGCTTCCAGGGCGGCATCGACCTCGGCAGATCGAAAGCCCTCTGCCACGGTGTAGAGCATAAAGCCGAGAATCACTCCGTAGGTGGTCCCCAGCACACCGAGCTGCCAGCCCGTCACGTCATTGATCCCTTTGCGGCTCTGAATAGGCCACCATCGATTCAACAGGCTGACGAAGAGCAGCGAACACACAAGAGCAGCCAGAATCAACATCGAACTCTGCAGGTACGTGAACATTTCAAAAATCCTCTTTCTACTTCGTCGCTGACAGCGTACCTTGTCAGCCGCCTGTTTTCCTCAATCCTTCTGCAAAGAGGCATCTTTTCTCCGCTGGGCCGTTTCAGTGCGCGGTAAAGGGAGAAAGCAACCTTCTCATTTCGCTGCGGTTCGCGCCAGAGCAGACCTTCGGCAGGTTGTCCCCGTTTCCCTGACGAACCATTTACACTGATAAGTGGGTAGTATCTTGCTCCCTACGAAGGACACAGGTTTGTTTAACTCAGTCATATCAAAAGTCTTTGGAACCAGTAACGATCGTGCGGTCAAGCGGATGTTGCCGACCGTTGCCCAGATCAACGCCCTCGAGCCTGCCCTCCAGGCGTTGAGCGATGAAGAGCTGCGCAACAAGACGGCAGAGTTCCGCAAGCGGATCGCCGATGCCCTCGTGGGAATAGAAGATACACCTGAGAATGCCGAGGAGCGATATGCCGCGGAGAAAGCGGCGCTTGATGCCCTGCTTCCCGAAGCGTTCGCCGTGGTTCGCGAGGCGGGTCGCCGCGTCGTGCAGATGCGCCACTTCGATGTGCAGTTAATTGGCGGCATGGTGCTCCACTCCGGCAAAATTGCTGAAATGAAGACCGGCGAAGGTAAGACGCTGGTGGCAACGCTTCCCTGCTACCTGAACGCGCTTGCCGGCCGTGGCGTCCACGTGGTGACGGTCAATGATTACCTGGCCAAGCGTGACGCGGAGTGGATGGGCAAGATTTATGGATTCCTGGGACTGTCCGTTGGCGTCATTGTCCACGACCTGGACGATGCGCAGCGGCGCGAGGCTTACGCCTCCGACATCACCTACGGAACCAATAACGAGTTCGGCTTCGACTACCTGCGCGACAACATGAAGTTCGAGGTCGCCGACCAGGTCCAACGCGGAAACTACTATTGCATCGTCGACGAGGTGGACTCCATCCTGATCGACGAGGCGCGTACGCCTCTGATCATCTCCGGCCCGACGGACCAGACGACCGATAAATATGCCCGGGTCAACGTCATCATTCCGAGCCTCGAGCAGGGAGAGTTGATCGAAACCCTCGACAGCAAGACGTGGTCCGGTGACTATGTCATCGACGAGAAGGCCCGAGCCGTCACCATCACCGATGAGGGATGGGAGAAGATCGAAAAGCTGCTCGACATCGGCAACATCGCCGATCCTGAGAACTGGGATCTGAAACACCACGTTGAAGTCGCCGTGAAGGCGCACTCCCTCTACAAGCGCGATGTCGAGTACGTCGTGAAGGAGGGCGAGGTCATCATCGTCGACGAGTTCACCGGCCGCCTGATGCCCGGACGCCGCTGGTCTGACGGCCTGCACCAGGCCGTCGAGGCCAAGGAAGGCGTCGCCATCCGCAAGGAAGACCAGACGCTGGCGACCATCACCTTCCAGAACTACTTCCGCATGTACAAAAAGCTGTCCGGTATGACCGGCACGGCCGAAACCGAGGCCGCCGAGTTCGACAGCATCTACAAGCTGGACATCGTTGTCATCCCTACGAATCGGCCGATGCTGCGCATTGAGTATCCGGACGTGGTGTACCGCACCGCCAAGGAGAAGTATCTTGCGGTGGCCGATGAGATTGCAAAGCTGCATGAGAAGCGCCAGCCGGTCCTGGTGGGAACGACCAGCATCGAGAAGTCAGAGCTGCTCTCCGAGATCCTGAAGCGCAAAGGTGTTCGTCACGTCGTACTGAACGCCAAGTTCCATGAGAAGGAAGCCGAGATCGTTGCCCAGGCCGGCCGCCTTAGCATGGTCACCATCGCGACCAACATGGCCGGTCGTGGTACCGACATTCTGCTTGGCGGCAACGCGGACTTCATGGCCCGTCAGGACCTGGTACGCAAGCAGCAGGCGCGCTCCGTCTCTGCCGCCGAAGGCGCTATCTCTCCAGTCGCCGGCCCGGGAATGTTCCGGTTCTACTACCAGAGCCAGGAATTCGAAACGACCCAGGAGGCATGGGACGCAGCCGTAGCCGCACACTCCTCTGCCTCGCAGAAGGAACGCGACGCTGTCGTGGAGGCGGGCGGTCTCTTCATCATCGGTACCGAGCGGCATGAGAGCCGCCGCGTCGACAACCAGCTTCGCGGACGCGCCGGACGTCAGGGCGATCCTGGCGGCTCACGCTTCTATCTGTCGCTTGAAGACGACCTGATGCGCATCTTCGCGCGCGAGTGGGTCTCAACCCTGCTGCAGAAGCTCGGCATGGAAGAGGGCGTCCCCATCGAAAGCGGCATGATCTCCCGCCGCATCGAAGCCGCCCAGAAGGCTGTCGAAACCCAGAACTTCGAGTCGCGCAAACACGTCCTTGAGTACGACGACGTGATGAACAAGCAGCGCGAGGCTGTCTACGGACTGCGCAAGCAGCTGATGGAGGGCGTCGATCAGAAGCAGCTCATCACCGACGACTATCTCTCTACCGTGCTTTCGAATCTGCTGGACGAATACGCTCCGGAGAAGGTCAACCCGGAAGAGTGGAAGGGCGAGGAACTCTTCTCTGCCCTGTTCGACCAGTTCGGCGCTCATCTTGAAAATGAAGTGGACATCTCGGAGCTGAGTCGCCATGAACTGGGCGAAGCGCTCTTTGAAAGGCTGGGTGGTCGCTACGAGATCAAGGAGAAGATCCTCGGGCCGCAGGCGATGCGCTATCACGAACGCGTCGTCATGCTAAGCGTCCTCGATGGACTCTGGAAGGACCACCTGCTGCAGATGGACCACCTGAAGGAGGGCATCGGCCTGCGCGGTTATGCCCAGCAGGATCCTCTGGTGGCCTACAAGAAAGAGTCCTTCGAGATGTTCGAGGGCATGATGCTCCGCTTCCAGGAAGACACGCTGCGGCATCTCTTCCGGATGCAGATTATCGGACCCGACGGCAATCCTATCGAGACCCTGGAGCAGCTTCCTCCTGGATTCGGCGGATTCAACCCGCCAGCTTCTGAGCCGATAAGTGTTCCGGCATCCCAGGCACCTCCTTCGAGAACTGCACCGGAGCACGCAGGAGTGCCGATTCCCACCCGCGCTCCATCCACAACGATCGATGCCCTCGAACGGGAGTTCCAGCACAGGAAGCAGAAGGAGCTGGATCAAGCCCGGGCCGTAGGAACAGCAACCGCGGCAGGCAATGGAAATACGCCGCGCCTTACGGGGGATAAGGTAGGCCGTAACGACCCGTGCCCATGCGGCTCCGGCAAGAAGTTCAAAAAGTGCCACGGCGCAGAGGCATAATCGCAGTTCACGCAGAAAACGAAAGGGCGGACATCATGTCCGCCCTTTTCCTGTGTCACGGGTTCTTCGCCTATTTCTCCAAGTCGTCCAGCAGCAGGCGTGCTTTGGTGGCAAGCGTCTTCGCTCCCTCCACATCTCCGGAGCTCAGCGCATCCTGTGCCTGCCTACGGAAGTTCCGGATGCGGCTTACCTGGGAACGCTCCTGCCGTACTTTGCTCGCGGACAAATTACTCAAGCGATTTTGGATAGAAGCGATCATGTCCGCTGCCTCCTGCTGGGCGCGCGGACTGGCCTCGCCGCCAAGCGAGAGCGAACCAATCGGATCGGCCTCGGCCGGAGCAGCGGGCGTTGTTGTATCCGGCGGCGGCGTGGCTGCAGAAGATGCAGTCGCAGACGACCCCGAAGGCCGGCGCCTGCGTTCCCGGTGCGGGGTAGCTCCGCTGGCCATAGGTACGGGTGGCAGCTCAACCTGGACCGGCGGAATCATCGGTGGAGGATCAGGTTCCGGTAAACGGAGCACGGCCATCGGCTGTATGACAGGGGGCAGTGGAGGCAACACGGGCTTATGCCGGCATCCAGTCAGACCGATGGCCATGACACAGCCCAGCCCCGCACCCTGCAGAGCTATTCTTACCGGTCTTTGAAACTTTCTGCTTCGCATTACACGTGCTCTCCTATCACCCTGCGGCTGGAACCCGCGGCCATTCCCTTTCTCGTCTCCCCCGGCGAACCGGAGGCCACCGGCAACTTCAGGGTGAATGTCGTTCCTCGATCCGGGGCATGCGGATTCGCATTCGAACGGACATCAAGCGCCCCACCATGCATCTGCAGGATGCGATACGTCATTGCCAGCCCGATTCCGCTGCCCTTTGCCTTCGTAGTGAAGTACAGTTCAAAGATACGCGGAAGAACATCCGGTGGGATACCTTCTCCTTCGTCGGTAACTTCTACCACAGCAAACGGATGTTCCCTACGCAAACTTACGGTCAGCTTCCCTCCCTGCGTCATCGCCTGCATCCCGTTCAACATCAGGTTTAACAACGCTTGACGGACAAGCTCTGCATCCACCCGTACCGGCAAAGGTTCCCCGGGAGCATTTACCGTCACAAGCACGCCGTTCTCATGCATTTCGGCGGAGGCAAGTTCGACGACGGCGTTCACCACCTGGCGGAGATCGTGTTCCCGAAGCTTGAGATCCATGGGACGAGAGAAATCTGCCAGTGTCTCGACCACGCGATCCAGTCGCTGCATCTCACCGGCAAGAATGTCGACATGACGCTGTGCGCCGCCAAGACCGGCCGCTTCGGCATTCGCGAGTTTGCTCCGCAGCAGCTCCAGGTGGACGACCATGGCATTGATCGGGTTTTTGACCTCATGCCCGACGCCAGCGGTCAGACGGCCAATAGCGGCCAGGCGGCGCGAGATCTCAAGCTCCTGCCCTAGTTGCATCATGGATTCCAGGTCGCGCAGAGTGATCAGGATTCCCATGCTCTCGCCCAAACCGTCGTCAAAACGATCGACCGAAACCTGTACGCGCCGTCCATCCTCCAGGGTTACGCTCTCTGCCCCGCCGGATTCTCCATCTGCAAAGGCTGCGAGCACCGCCGCTCCCAGTGCTGTTTCAGGCTCGAAGATCTCCTCCAGATTCTTTCCTACCAGTTCTCCTTGTGGGCGATTGACGAAGTACGCCACGGCGTCAGATACCATCAGGGCACGCCGGTCCGCGGTAAACAAAAGAACGCCGTCGCGCAATGTGTCCAGCATCTGATTTAGGCTGGCCTGCAGGGCCGTGTAACCGGCCTCAGTCGAACGCATCTGCTGGCCCAGGCGGTCAATCGTCTCGGAGACGCGCACGACTGCATCCCCGATAGGCTTCGTCGGGGTGGGAGCCTCTCCTGCCTGGAGCGTTAGCTTCTGCAGCTGGCGGCTGATCTGTTCGATTGGCTGCAGGGCCGCGGTGGCCAGTACAGCCGCTGCCAGCATCGCCGCGACCGCCGCCAGAAACGCGAAGAGAGCCGCAGCACGAAGCCATGGCTCGTAAGAATTCCTCAGAAAGGTCGAGCGCACTCCCAGATGGATCATCAGAAACGGATGCCCGTTTCGTTCCAGCGGCTGAACGGAGTCAAAGACCTGCGGCCGCCCGAAGACCTGTCTGCTTTGGTAGGCAATGCTTCCGTTCTGGATGCTTTCGAGGCTGTACCGCTGCGGTGCAGCCTCATTCATCTCGTCCGGATCCGTGCTGACAATGATGATGCCGCGGTCATCGACCACGCTGACGTCCTGCACCGTCGGAGAATACCGGACGATAGCATTCATCACATCAGCCAGCGGCTGATAGTTACGCAGAGCGTCAGCAACCGCAGCCCGCAGCGCCTCGTCGCTTCCATCCGAAGGAGGATTGGCACGCAACCCTGTCTCCACCGCCTGGCGCGTCATTAAAGTGACCTGGCTGGCGAGAACGCTGTTCGCGGCAGCCGTCTGCTCAATTCTCTGCCGCAGAAGCTCTCCGACAAACAGAATCGACAGCACCATCACAATGGCGCATGTCAGTCCGGTAGCGGACACGACCAGCTTCGTTTTCAGCCGCATGCCTAGTCCACCAGGGCAGAGTTATTTGAGTATTCCTTCAGCTTATTCTGCAAGGTCTTCGAACTGATACCCAGAATCTCTGCGGCCTTTGTCTTGTTGTTGTGGGTCGACATCAGGGTCTTGAGGATCAGCTGCCGCTCCGCCTCATCGACGGTGGTGCCAACTTCAACGCGGACCGTGTTCTGATCTTCGAGGTAGCGCTCCACCTCGCTCGGACGGGCGCCATCCGACTCGCTGGAACGCCCCGGCCTGCCGATGACGGGAGAAAAGCCCGACTCCCCAAACTGCGGCGGAAGGTGCTCCAAACCCAGCATGCCCGTTCCGGCCATAATGGTGGCACGCTCGATTGTGTTGCGCAGTTCACGCACATTGCCCGGCCACTGGTAGGACATCAGCTTCTTGAGAAGGCTGTCCTTCATTCCCGTCACGCTGCAGTTGTGGCGCTCGTTCATGTCCCCGATCATCTTCTGCGCAATCGGAGCAATGTCTTCCAGGTGCTCGCGCAGGGGCGGCATCTGGATATTGAAGACATTCAGCCGGTAGTACAGGTCGCCACGCAACTCGCCTGCGGCAACAGCCTGCTCGGGATCCTTGTTGGTGGCGGCTACAACGCGAACATCGACCGGCGTCTCGGTCTTGCTTCCCAGTCGCCGCAGCTTACGGTCCTCAAGTACTCGGAGCAGCTTGGCCTGTGTCGCCGCCGGCATCTCACCGATCTCGTCCAGCAGCAGCGTCCCCTCTTCCGCCAGCTCAAAGCATCCCGCCCGCCGTTCCAGTGCACCCGTAAAGGCTCCCTTTTCATGTCCGAAGATCTCGCTTTCAATCAACGTCTCAGGAATGGCCGCGCAGTTCACTGCCACAAATGGCTTGTTGTGCCGCGAGCTGAGTTCGTGCAGGGCACGGGCCACCAACTCCTTCCCGGTTCCGCTCTCGCCGGTGACAAGAACGCTGACGTTGGAGGGAGCAATCCGCTCGATCAGCGAGAAGACCTGCTTCATCCGCTCTGAGGTTCCTACCAACGGCCCGAGCGTGCCGGTATCCGGCCGCAGGCGTTGCGAGTAGCCCACGCGAGCGGTCTCAGTCTCGGCGTGCTGCCGGCTGGCGTTCTGCAAAATGGTCCGCAAACGAAGCGGATCGACCGGCTTGGGGACGTAGTCGAAGGCGCCCCTGCGCATTGCCTCCACCGCAGATTCGATGGATCCCTGAGCCGTCATCATGACGACCGCGATGTGGTCGGGCAGCTCCCCAATGCGATTCAGCAGCTCCATCCCGTCCATGCGAGGCATCTTCAGGTCGGTCACAACGATGGCCGGTTTCCAGGAGAGCGCCTTCTCCAGACCTTCAACGCCATCCGCTGCGCCTTCAGTCCTGTACCCCCAGCTCTCGATCAGTTCGGTCAAACCCGTGCGCGCATGGATCTCGTCTTCGACGATCAAAACTCGTTCCAAAAGTCTTCCTGCTTTCTTACCAGAGATTCAAACGGATACTCAGCTTGGATGCCTCTGAACTATTAAGTGTATCGTCTCCTCCGGCCGCTCCTGCCTCTCAAAGCAGGCAATTGCCGCGGGCTTGAGGTAAATCTTTTAGCCTATTGCGCTTATCGGAAACTCGAATATTTCGACTCATGGGTGAGGACGCGGCTTTGCACCTCACACGCGCTATCCTATTCCCTATGCTTGCACCAGAGATCAGCGTTGAAGCACTGGCCGAAGAGCTCCAAAAGGCTCCCCAACCTCTCCTGTTGGACGTTCGTGAACCATGGGAGTTTAATTTCGCCAGCCTTCCGGATTCGCTGCTGATGCCCATGGGAGATGTTCCATCCAGGGCTCACCAGGAGCTCGACCCCGATCAGCCCATTGTCGTACTGTGCCATCATGGCGCACGGTCGCTTTCTGTAACGATGTGGCTACGGGAACAGGGATTTGAGCATGTTCAATCGCTCGCGGGGGGAATCGATCGCTGGTCACGGGCCATCGACCCCTCTGTTCCCCGGTATTAACTAACCAGATTCGCAGCTTGATCATGTCTACCGAGTCTTCCTCTCCGCTATGAACACTTTGCGCCGTCTAAATGAGGACCTTCCTTCCTTTGGCAGCTTTTTGGGCACATTTGTGCATCTCAAATGCGAAAGAGACCTCCGGATGGGAACGTCCTGTCGGAGATCATTGGGAGCAGCATGGTTTGGTCAGCTACATCTACATCGCAATCAGGCGGAGATAACGAAAATAAGGATCCAGGCAACACCTCTGCAGAACGGCAGGGAGGGTCAGACGAACAGGCCACGCAAGGACCCGGAAAAGTCTTTTCGCAGATGGAATTGCAGCGAAAAAACACGGAGCGGGATCTGGCTTTACTCGCAGCGATTGTCGAATCTTCCGACGATGCAATCCTGAGTTGCGATCTCAATGGCAAAATCACAAGCTGGAATCGAAGCGCCGAACGAATCTTCGGGTATATAGCCGATGAAATCCTGGGCTGCCCAACTTCAATTCTGGCATCGGCACGCTGCCAGGAAGATACGGAGCGTGTGCTTGACGAGGTTCGCCACGGAAGAAAGGTCGATCATTACGAGACCTGGCGCCGGCACAAAGATGGAACCGACGTCATGGTGTCGATTACGGTCTCTCCGATTTGCGACCCGTCCGGAACACTCATCGGGGCCTCCAAAGTATCGCGTGACATCACTGCGATCCGGCGCGCGGAAGACGTACTCCGAAATACTGACAAGCTGGCCCTGGTCGGCCGCATGGCTGCAAGCATTGCGCACGAGATCAACAATCCACTGGAGTCAGTCACCAACTTGCTCTACCTGGCGGAACACGAGTCAATCTCCGACGAAGCACGCAGCTATCTTACGTTGGCGCAGCATGAACTGGCCCGAGTCTCGCACATCGTCTCGCAGACCCTGGGCTTCTTCCGCAATACCCGGGGAACAGGCAGTGTCGCCCTTCGCGAGATCATCGACAGCGCCCTGTCTCTTCACCTTGGACGGCTTTCCACTTCCAACGTTGTTGTTCGGAAAGAATACGCCTCTCTATCACCTCAATTGGTCCATCAGGGTGAGCTTCGGCAAGTGATCGTTAACCTGATCGGCAACGCACTGGATGCCATGTCCAGGGGCGGCCGGCTGCGCCTGCGCGTCCGACCGGCCTGGGATCCGGTGACTGGGACCCGCGGAGCCCGCATCGTCATTGCGGATAACGGAAGCGGAATCAGTCCGGAGACTCTGCGACAGATCTTTGAGCCCTTTTTTACGACAAAGGGTGCGGCAGGAACAGGTCTGGGCCTTTGGGTCAGCAGCCAGATTATCTCCCGGCACAAGGGAAGAATCTCGGTGCGCAGCAGTCAGTCGCCTGCCCATCGCGGGACAGTCTTTTCCATCTTCCTTCCAGACCTCAGTGAAGCTCCATCAAGCGAGATGGAGGAGTCGTCCGAAAGTAGGCTGCAGAGGCAGCTTCTCCAGATGCGGGGGACAGAGGCTAACGAGCGCGAGGATGAGTCTCGTCATACACCCTCTGAACTTGACCGGCAGTCAGCTGCGTATAACGCTGCGTAGTGGAAAGCCTCTCGTGCCCCAGCATCTCCTGAATCGCCCGCAGGTCGGCACCCTCCTCCAACATATGCGTACCGAACGCATGCCGAAGCGTATGCGGGTGCACATCGGCCGGCAGTCCGCGGCTTCGAGCAATTGCCTTGACGATGCGGCCCACGCTGCGGGTCGTTAGCCTGCAATCACCGCGCGCGCGAAGATTGATGAGCAATGGCCCCTGGTTCACCAGATTTCTCTTTCCTGCCGCCTGAAGCCGCTCCGCCCGCGTTGGCAGATAGTTGCGAAGGGCCATCGCAGCCTCGTCTCCCAGGGGAACCATGCGTTCTTTGCGTCCCTTGCCGCGAACCAGGATGGCCTCGTCGGCCCACTTGACGCTGTCGAGATTCAGGTCTACCAGCTCAGAGTTCCGAATCCCGCAGCCATACAGCAGCTCGAAGATGGCGCGCTCCCTCTCCGGCCAACGGATGCTCTCCTCCACTCCTTCTGCAGCCTCATCCACACGGCTTGGCGCTGAACGCTTTTGAGCGCCTTCCAGCGAGTTCAGAACGCGGTTGACCTCTTCGACCGTCGGTACCCTGGGAAGATGCTTCGGCAGCCTGGGGGTACTGACGAGAAGCGCCGGATTCTGCTCTATCAGCCTCTCCTTCGCCAGCCAGCGAAACCAGCTTCGAATGGCTGCCAGGGCACGGGCCGCACTGGCCTTGGTCAGCCCACGTTCATAAAGCACCGCCAGGTACGAACGAATATGCGTGTGCTCGACCGCCTTAATCTTCGCTTCGGTACCGAGCGACTCCGCCAGATAGGACGCAAAGTTGCGAATCTCGCGCGTATAAGCGCGCAGTGTGTGCTGCGATGAACCACGCTGTGTGGCCAGCACGGACAGAAACTGCTCCGTCAGGCGAGAAAACTCGGTCTGTACGCTCCCGTCTTCCACGTGCCTATACCTCAGCCTCTGGCGTCATGCGCCTGCCACGCGGATGATGCATCCGATGGACCTGCTTCAGTCTTCCCAGCGCAACATGCGTGTACACCTGTGTCGTCGAAATATCCGCGTGTCCCAGCAGCGTCTGCACACTGCGCAGATCGGCGCCGTGCTCCACCATGTGGGTTGCGCAGCTATGGCGCAGCTTGTGCGGACTCACCTTCTCTCCCGGGGGAGAGGCCGAACGCACCATCTCCCATACCCACTGACGCGTAAGCGGCTTTCCGCGAACACTCAGAAACAGCGTGCGCTCCCGCCCCTTTTCATCCAGCGCTGGCCGGCCCAGCGCAAGATATCTCTCCAAAGCCTCGAGCGCCGACCGCCCCAGCGGGACGATCCTCTCCTTGTCACCTTTGCCGCGAACCTGTGCCCGGCCCGCATCCATCTGCAGATCCTCAACGTGCAGAGAGCATATCTCCCCTACGCGAAGGCCGCCGCCATACAGCAGTTCCAGGATGGCATGGTCGCGCAGCGCAAGTGCATCCGCATCAGCGACACGCGCCGCAACGCCGGTGCGCTCCAGCATCTCTTCCACTTCGCTCTCGGCCAGGCTCTTCGGCAGAATCTTCCAGCTCGCCGGAGTCTCCACGTTCACCGTGGGATCGTGCGCGATCTTTTTGTCCATCAGCAGCCAGCGATAAAATCCGCGCAGGGCGCTCAATTTGCGCGCAATCGAGCGCGAATCGACGCCGTTGCCGCGCAGTCCTTCCATAAACGCGGTAACGTCCTCCTGCTGCACCGTCAGCAGCAGTCCGTCTCGCCCTTCCACATGCTCTGCCATCTGTTCCAGATCGCGCCGGTACGCCGCACACGTCGCAGGCCGCACTCCCTTCTCGACACGCAGGTACACCATGTACTCCCGAAGGATCTGGACGTTACCGGGAAGGTTGGGGTGCATGCATCCGATTATCTCCACATCCAGCCCCGCTGAGACCACCCGTCCCACCGATGTACCTGCCTTGGTACGAACCTCTCGTCACACCCCTTCCGCACTTATGTATGCAAGCCTTTGCAGGCACCCAAATGCCGACAAAGATCGCATCGTTCGATTACAAATTGACGAATCACTTTTTCAGAATCTCATTCGCCAAAGGAATACCAAATGACTCATATCGACCTCCTGCTCGCTGGAGGAGTTCTCCTCTCCACCGCCGCAACCGATGCCGTCTACGTGCTCTTCAACGCCGCCGTCTCCTCCCGCCGTCGCGTACCTGCCGCCACCTGGAGCAGCATCTGGTACCTGCTCTCCGCTTTCGCCGTCATCAGCTACACCCGCAACTGGATCTACGTCTGCTTCGCCGCTCTCGGCTCCTGGATCGGCGCCTACCTCTCCATGACCTTCCTGGGACGCTCCAAAGACCTCGCCCCTGCCCGACCCAACGCCTAACCTGCCCCACCGAACCGTCACCGCGCCTTCTTGCAGGAACCGTCATTCTGAGCGAAGCGAAGAACCTCTGTATTTCGCCCGAGCCGCCACAAAAATCCAGGACTTCCCCGCTGATAAACTGGTAGTCAGCCATGTTTGAAAACCTGTCAGATAAGCTCCAGCGATCCTTTAAGAACCTCCGCGGCCAGGGCACCATCACCGAAGAGAACATCTCCGACGCCGTCCGCGAGATTCGCCTTGCCCTGCTCGAATCCGACGTGAACCTCGCCGTCGTCAACGAGCTGGTGGAGCACATCCGCACCCGCGCCATGGGCTCACAGGTCGCCACCGCCCTCTCCCCCGCCGAGCAGATCGTCAAGATTGTCAACGACGAGCTCGTCCAGGTCCTCGGCAAGGACACCGCCCGCTTCCAGAAGGCCTCGCAGCCTCCCTCCGTCATCCTCATGGCCGGCCTCCAGGGCTCCGGTAAGACGACCACCTCCGGCAAGCTCGCCCAGTGGCTCAAGAAGGCCGGGCACCGCCCCATGCTCGTCTCCGTCGACGTCTACCGTCCCGCCGCGCGCGAACAGCTCGCCATCGTCGCCCGCTCCATCAACGCCAACCTCTACGAAGGCAAGGTCGAATCCGCCCACCCTGGCACCGACGACGTCCTCCGTCTCGCCAAGGAGGCCAAGCGCGAAGCCGCCAACTACGGCTGCGACATGCTCATCGTCGACACCGCCGGCCGCAACCACATCGACTCCGAGCTGATGGATGAGATGGCCGCGCTCAAAAAGCTGCTCAACCCCTCCGAGATCCTCTTCGTCGCCGACGCCATGACCGGCCAGGACGCCGTCAACTCCGCCAAGGCCTTCAACGACCGCCTCACCATCACCGGAGCCGTGCTCACCAAGATGGACGGCGACGCCCGCGGCGGCGCTGCGCTCTCTATCCGCCACATCACCGGCGCCCCCATCAAGTTCCTCGGAACCGGCGAAAAGCCCGACGCCTTCGAGCCCTTCCACCCCGACCGCATCGTCTCCCGCATCATGGGCCACGGCGACATCGCCACGCTGCTTGAGCGCGCCGAAGAGCGCCTCGACCGCGGCAAGGCCGAGCAGTTCGCCAAGAAGGCCCTCTCCGGCGACGGCTTCACCCTCGAGGACTTCCGCGATCAGCTCCGCCAGATCAAAAAGATGGGCTCCATGAAGTCCATCCTCAAGATGCTGCCCTCCGTCGGTCCCTTCGCCGGAATGTCGCAGGCCATCGACAACGTCGACGAGAGCCAGTTCACCCGCGTCGAATCGATCATCAACTCCATGACCGCCCGCGAGCGCGCCGACCACGAGATCATCAACGGCAACCGGCGCAAGCGCATCGCCAAAGGCTCCGGAACCACCGTGCAGGACGTCAACAACCTCCTGCGCCAGTACGCCCAGATGCGAAAGGTCTTCAAGACCATGGGCTCAGGCGGAGGCATGAAGGCTCAGCAAAGAATGATGAGCCAGCTTCAGGGACGGCAACGGTTCGGAAGATAAAACTTTCTCTGTTCGTAAAACGCTGATAAAAATGTAGTTTATGGTCAATCCAGAGATTGGTTTTACTTCGGATGTAAATAAGAGATCCGCAGAGGTTTGTTGGTCGCCGAGATCTTGTACGTGATTGCGTCAAATCGCTAAACGCACCGTCGGGCCTTATCGCCATATATGGAAAACGAGGGGTGGGTAAATCCTCCCTTCTTCGGCAACTGCAACAAGTTGCACTCGGCGACTACTCCCTCCCTATAAGAGCAGGCCTTCAACACGAGCTTCCCCAAAGACCCCGAAAATATCTCACTGTCTATTACAGTTGCGATTCGATGATCGCAAACGGAGCAGGACTGCTTAGCCGCCTCTGCAACGATCAAAACTCCGAAGATGGATTGCTTCGGTTAGTCCCTGCAGACGGCAAGGAAATGGTGGAATTTACCCGATCCAGTGAGAGTGGGATCGGAGCAGATTTGAAAGTGCTGAAGTTCGATACTAAGGGGGGCAGCACTGAAAAATATGCAAGAACTGTTCCTGGAGATATCGTTCAAACATTTCGCAATTTTGTTGATTCGATAATCACACATCAAGTTCACGCAAAAATGAAACGTGATGGCCTTTTAGTGCTGTTGGATGAGTTTGACGTTATAGAAGACAAAAAAGGCCTTGGTTCACTTATCAAATCCTTAACAAGTCCGTATCTGAAGTTTGCGATCTGCGGAATTGGGCAAGATCTTGCAGATCTAGTTGCTGACCATGCATCCGTCGAGCGCCTCTTGGAAGAAGGTGCCATACACGTACTGCCGATGGACAAGCCAGAAACGGAAGAAATCTTCTTCACGGCAGAAAGATTGTTCAAAGGTCAAGTGACATTTGAAAGATCCGTGATTGATGAGATTGTCAGTGTGTGCCAAGGATACCCATATTTTGCGCAGCTGATTGGCAAAGAGTGCATCTCTCAAGCCAACCTCAAAGGCAAGACGACTATTGATAGAGCTATCTTCGGGGGTGTCCTTGATGACATTCGTTCTGGACGGGCTTTCCCCACATTAGAGTCTAGCTATCAGCGAGCAATCGGAAATTCTCGCGATAGAGAACTAATCTTGCATCTTCTAGCTGGGCAGCCGGAAGAAATTGCCATGTTCAATTCTGAGAGTGGTCGGATTCTTCTAAAAGAAGCACGCAAAGATGCAGAGGAGTTAGAGATTCAATACATCGATCAACTTGTCCCACGCCTAGTTGACCCAAGTTATGGCCCTGTGTTGCGGCGGGTTCCGGAAAGACAAGGAACATACGAGTTTGTTAATCCAGTTCTTCGCCTGTATGTAAGACTGCGCGCGATATAGATTACTTACAAACTTCCCGTGATAAAGGATGGGCCACCTATACATCCAATCACCCATTTAGCATCGGGCGCCCCAATCATGCGGTCTCCTCGCATGATTGGGCATTCGCTCAAAGCGCGAACTGCAATTCCTGAAAGCCCCATGCAACCTAAGCTCACCACAGTGTCATCCTGAGCGAAGCCCGAAGGGCACAGTCGAAGGATCGGCGGTTCTTCCACACCGCCACCACCTTCATCCCTCGCCAAACATCTTCACCGGCTTACCCCAATCTTCACTCAGATCCACCCAAGCCGGATTCTCCTGTTCGATCAGCCAGATCTTCTTCGCCCGCGACCAGCCCTTCAACTGCTTCTCCCGCGCAATCGCATCGCCCACATAAGCGAACCGTTCGAACCACACCAGCCGGTTGCAGTTGTACCGCTTCGAGTAGCCATCGAAACGCCCCTGCTTATGCTGCTCCACCCGAAGCTCGATCTCGCTCGTCGTACCCACATAAAGGTTATGGCTCCGGCTCGCCATGATGTAGGAGTAGTAGATCGTCTCGCGCATCGGAATCCAGCATAACCGCAGATCCTTCGACTCCGTTTGGCGAAAAGCGCGCCAAACTCCGCTCAGGATGACACTGTGACTTGAGAGGAGTTCATGGGGCTGCAGAATCGTGTTTGCCGCAAAATCACAGATCCATCTGGCTGCTACTACTTACCACCCCACCACCGGTGTCATCCTGAGCGAAGCCCGAAGGGCGTAGTCGAAGGATCTGCGGTTCTTCCCTCCCCGCCACCACATTCATCACTCGCCAAACATCTCCACAGGCTTCTCCCACACCTCGCTCAAATCCACCCAGGCCGGATTCTCCCGTTCGATCAGCCAGATCTTCTTCGCCCCCGACCATCCCTTCAACTGCTTCTCCCGCGCAATCGCATCACCCACATAGGTGAACCGTTCGAACCACACCAGCCGATTGCCGTTCTACCGCTTCGAGTAGCCATCGCCCCCCCTGCTTATGCTGCTCCACCCGAAGCTCGATATCACTCGTCGTACCTACATAGAGGCTATGGCTCCGACTCGCCATGAGGCATGGTGTAGTAGATCGTCTCGCGCATCGAAATCCAGCATAACCGCAGATCCTTCGACTCCGTTTGGCGAAAGGCACGCCAAACTCCGCTCAGGATGACACTGTGACTTGAGAGGAGTTCATGGGGCTGCAGAATCGTGTTTGCCGCAAAATCACAGATCCATCTGGCTGCTACTACTTACCACCCCACCACCGGTGTCATCCTGAGCGAAGCCCGAAGGGCGTAGTCGAAGGATCTGCGGTTCTTCCACCCCGCCACTACCTTCCCGCCAAACCTCAAATCCACCCAACCACCTGCCGAGCAAGGCGTATCATTACGGCGATGCCTCCTACCTTTCCGCAAATGTTCCATCTCCACCAGTGCTATCCGCCCTCGCGCGCACTGGACGTCAAAGCTCTCCTCCGCGATGGGTTCGATAACAAATCACTCGCATCGCAGATCAAGCCGGGCATGCGCGTCGCCGTAGGCGTCGGAAGCCGCGGCATCACCAACCTTCCCGAGATCGTTGACGCCGTCCTCAACCTCCTCCGCGCTCACGGCGCAGAGCCTTTCATCATTCCGGCCATGGGCAGCCATGGAGGAGCCACGCCGCAGGGCCAGCAGAACATGCTCGCCGGATTCGGCATCACCCCCGAAACCCATGCGCCCTTCAACACCAGCATGGACGTCGACCAGATTGCCACCTTCGGCGATGGCTACCCCATCGTCTTCAGCCGCGCCGCCCTTGAGGCTGACGCCATCGTCGTGCTCAACCGCATCAAGCCACATACCGACTTCCACGGTAATCTCGGCAGCGGAATCCAGAAGATGCTCGTGATCGGCTTCGGCAAACACGTCGGCGCAGCCAACGCGCATCGAGTCGCGATGCAGCTTGGACATGAAGCCGTCATCCGTAAGACCGCGAAGATCATCCTCGACAAGGTCCCCGTCCTCTTCGCCGTCGCCATCCTGGAAGATCAGCATCATCAGACGCATGACCTGCGCGTGTTGCGCAGCGACGAGATCCTCAAGGAAGAGGACGCTCTCTTCGTACAGTCACAGCAGCTTCTGCCCCGGCTTCCCTTCCCCAACATCGATCTCCTCATCGTCGACGAACTCGGCAAGGAGATCAGCGGCACCGGCATGGACACCAACGTCATCGGCCGCGAGGTCTTCGGCTATATCTCCTCACTGCAGGCGCAGGGCACCCTGAAGCATCCAAATATTGGCAGAATCTTCGTCCGCGACCTGACGCCCGCCACCCGCGGCAACGCCATCGGGATCGGCCTCGCCGACTTCACCACCACCCGCCTCGTCAACGCCATCAATCGCGACTACACCTACACCAACTCGCTTACCTCTCTTGGTCTCGAGTGCGCCAAGATTCCGTTTTATTACGACACCGACCGCGAGGCCCTCGAACGTGCCGTAGGCTCGCTCTTCGAGCAGTCCGCAAACGCTCTGCGCATCGTGCGAATAAAAAACACGCTGGAACTCGACCACATGCTCGTCTCGGAACGCCTCACCCGCGACATCGATCCGTCACGCCCCGTCACGATCGATCCCAACCCGCGAACCCTCGACTTCGACGCCGAGGGCAACCTGTTTCCGTTAAGCGCACTAAAAGAGAAGAAGCACCAATAGAGTCTCCCGCGCTAGCCACCTACGAAGAAACCCGGGGATCAGTATGCAAATGGGCGGGTGGCCAAATCTGCCCACCCAGCCACAAATCGGGTGCCCCATCTTCGCGACGGCTTCATCGTCGCTAAGGTGGGATCATTTGCGCAAAGCGCGAACCGCTTCCCAGGTAAAGCCAAGCCGGGATGTCCCAGTCGGCCTGGAAGGTGTAACCTCTCGCCAGGAGACTGACCATGAAAGTGGCAGCTATCTTTGTAGCCATCTTTGCAGCCAACTTCATCCCGATGATGCTGATTCTGTCGGGAGACCGAGCCAAAGAAGCGCAGGACAAAGCACGCGAGCGCCGCCTCGCTGACGCCCGGATGAATGCAAGGCTCCTGCGACTCAACCTCTGATCGAAGCGTCACTTTTTCAGAAGTGCGTCAAGACCGGATTGCGCAATGGCTTCGTCGATCTCCGATTTAGCTCCGCTCGCCGATATCCCGCCCAGAATCTGCCCGTCGACCTTGATCGGCACCCCTCCCTGGTTGGGGAAGAACTCCGGGAACGCCAGCGCTTCCATACTGCCCTTCTTGATCGTCTCTGCCCCATCTCTGGAAGGCTTGCCGTAGAAGGCTGCATGGCGCGCTTTTTTCTGAGCAAATTGAATCGTACTGAGCGAGGCTGTTTCGCCCTTCTCCAGAAAAAGCAGGTTGCCGCTCTCATCCACGACGCAGATGGTTACGGAAACATTCAGCTCCCTGGCTTTTGCCTCCGCCGCAGCAACCATGACTTTGACATTGGCAAGATCCAGATACTTCTTGCTTGGAAGATCGCTGGCAAAGGCCGCCATCGCTGGAACAAGAATTGCCACCAAGAATCGCTTCACAGATTCCTCCCACAAATATTGTGCGTTCCAATCTACAACGCCGAGTGGGCGGGTGGCCCCCATCTGTCCCTCGAACCACGAATCGGGTGGCCCCTATCACGATTCTGAGATGTCGGCATTCGCGTAAAGCACGAACCCGATCCCTGAATGCACTCTCGCGCCGCAAAGGTCTAAACTAAAGATAAGAGGTGCAGAATGGGTCCAAAGCCGACTGAAGCTGAGATCTCGAACCTGGTTGAAACCTTCTATGACAAGGTCCGTCGCGATCCGGACATCGGCCCGATCTTCAACGCGATCGTCGGCGACTGGCCTCATCATCTGGCAACCCTGAAGGATTTCTGGTCCACGTTGCTACTGACGACCGGCCGCTACAAAGGCGATCCCATGATGACGCACCTTCAGCTTCAGCTTCCGCTTGATCCGCAGCACTTCGAGCGCTGGCTTACCCTTTTCGCCGAGACCGCAAACGAGGTCCTTCCTCCAGCAGCCGCAGAGCTGGCCATCCGCAAATCGCACCGCATCGCGCAGAACTTCCAGGATGGGATTGCATACCAGCGAGCGCAGGGCGGCCTTACGGCACAGTAGGTCTGCGCATCAATTTCCCGCTCGAGTCATCTCGAGCCAAACGGTGGGATAATCTGAATTCGCATGCGACTGCGAACTCTCAACCTCCTCTGCCTGCTGTTTGCCGCCTCCATCCTTACTCCCGCAGCCCCGACCCGGGCGCAGAGCTTCCCCGACGTCAAACCCAGCCCGGCACAACTGGAGTGGCAGGACCTTGAAGTCGGCGTCATCTTCCACTTCTCGACAAACACCTTTCTCAATCGCGAATGGGGCGACGGCACAGCCTCTCCCTCAGTCTTCAATCCCGCACACGTCGACACCGACCAGTGGATGGAAGCCGCCAAGGCAGGCGGAGCGAAGTACGCCGTCCTCGTCGCAAAGCACCACGACGGCTTCGCGCTCTTTCCCAGCGCCCACACGGACTACTCCGTCAAAGCAAGCCCGTGGATGAACGGCAAGGGAGACCTCGTCCGGCTCGCCTCCGATTCGGCCCACAAAGCCGGCCTGGGCTTCGGCGTCTATCTCTCCCCCTGGGACAGGCACGATCCACGCTATCTCGACCCCAAGGCATACGACAAGTACTATCTGTCGCAGCTAACGGAGCTGGCCACACACTACGGTCCTCTCACCGAGTTCTGGCTGGATGGCGCAGGCTCCGAAGGACGAACCTACGACTTCGACAAGATCGTGCAGCGGCTTCGCACCTATCAGCCGAATACGGTCGTATTCGCCGACACCGAACTCTACAAGAACGCCGATGCGCGCTGGGTGGGTTCCGAAAGTGGCACGGTGCCGTACGAAAACTGGAACGTGATCGATCGCGCAGGCTATCTGCGCTGGCGGCCGGTTGAAGCTGACACGCCTCTGCGCAAGATGCACTGGTTCTGGCATCCGAACGACGAGTCTTCCCTTCTCAGCGTCGACGAACTCCTCGACATCTACACCAAGACGGTAGGCCGCGGCGCTCAGCTCATGCTCGGCCTTGCGCCGGATAATACGGGACGCCTGCCTGAGGTTGATGTAAAGCGCCTGCACGAGTTCGGCGATGCTCTGAAGCGCATTTATAGCGATAATCTTGCGCAAAAAGCGCAGAACATCAACAACGATCCTTCAAGTGCCGCATTCGATAACGATCCATCCACCTTCTGGTCTGCACCTGAGCGTCACGCTACGTTGGAGCTGCACTTCGGCAAGCCCGTCACCTTTGACCGCACCGTTACGATGGAGTGGCTCAATGAAGGCCAGCGGATCGAGGAGTATAGCATCGAAGCCTGGCAAAGCGGATCCTGGAAACAGTTGGCGCACGCCTACGCTATCGGACATAAGAAGATCGATCTCTTTCCCGCGGTTACAACCCAGCAGGTACGGCTCAGGCTACTGTCTACCGTAGGCTCGGCAGCTATACGAGAGTTTCAGCTCTATGATGGACGCAACAAGGCCTCCGCCTCCTCAAAATAAAAAATAATGGAACGTCCAACGGACGCCGGGATCAAATTCAGCATCGTATCTCCCGTAGCACATCTCTTTTGGGGAGAACGATAAAGAAAATGATCCTCCTTCTCATCATTCTAATTTTGCTCTTCGGCTTTGGCGGATATCGCATGGGGCCAGGCCTGGGATACTATGGCGGCGGCGGATTGAGCCTGATCCTCACAATCGTGCTGATCCTTCTTCTACTGAAGGTCATCTGACGGGACTCCATCTAACCAGCTGAGACTTTCGTCGCGGCCTGCCGGAAGATGCAAGGGCAGGCCGCGACTGTTTAACGACGCCGGCTTGAAGTTCCGCCGAGAAGCGATCCCAGCACACCGCGAACGATCTGACGCCCCACCGTGCTGCCCATCGTGCGAGCGGCGCTCTTGACCATCGCCTCAACAACTGTGTCCCCCCGGCGAGAGCCCGCACCGCCTCCCATAACACCTCCGAGGACGTTGCCAGCAGCTTCCAGCCAGCCGCCCTCCTTCGGAACGGTGCCTGCGTTTGAACCACCTCCGGCTGGAGCAGCCGCAGCCGTCGACGCTGCGACTTTGCCCTTCAACTTCTCGTACGCTGACTCACGGTCCACACATGTCTCATAGACTCCAGCCACGACGGAAGACTTGATAATCGCGGCTCGCTGTTCCGGAGTAATTGGCCCAATCTGACTGTGCGGAGGACAGATCATCGCGCGTTCCACCACGCCTGGAATCCCCTTCTCGTCCAGCAGAGAAACGAGCGCTTCGCCTACACCAAGTTGTGTAATTACCTCTTCCACGTTCAACTTCGGATTCGACCGGAACGTCTGCGCCGCGGACTTCACCGCCTTCTGATCCCTTGGCGAGAAGGCGCGCAGCGCATGCTGCACACGATTTCCCAGCTGCCCCAGAACCGTCTCCGGAATATCGATGGGGTTCTGCGTCACGAAGAAGACCCCCACGCCCTTGGAACGGATCAGCCGCACCACCTGCTCGATGCGGGACTGTAAGACCGAGGGGAGATCGTTGAAGAGCAGATGAGCCTCGTCAAAGAAGAAGACGAGCTTCGGTTTCTCCGGGTCGCCGACCTCTGGCAGCTTTTCAAACAACTCGCTCATCAGCCACAGAAGAAAGGTCGCATACAGCTGCGGCGATTCAAGCAGCTTATCTGCGGCAAGAATGTTGATCACTCCTTTGCCGCTGGCATCGGTCTGAAGAAGATCCTCGATATTGAGAGCAGGTTCTCCGAAGAACTGATCGCCTCCCTGCTGGCCGAGCGCGACCAGACCGCGCTGAATGGCGCCGATACTGGCGGCCGAGATATTGCCGTAGTTGGTCTGATACTCCTTCGCGTGCTCCGAAACGTGCTGCAGCATCGCCGTCAGATCCTTCATATCCAGCAGAAGCAGTCCATTGTCATCGGCGATCTTGAAGACCAGCGTAAGGACGCCTGTCTGGGTCTCATTCAGGTTGAGGATGCGGCTCATCAGCAGCGGTCCCATCTCGCTGACCGTCGTCCTGACCGGGTGCCCTTCCTTGCCGAAAACATCCCAGAAGATGACGGGAGCGCCCGAGAAGGTCCAATCCCCCAGGCCCATTGTCTTTACACGTTCATCGAACTTCGGTGAGTTCTTGCCCGGCTGGCTGATGCCCGAAAGATCACCCTTCACGTCAGCGGCAAACACGGGCACCCCAATAGAGCTGAACCGCTCCGCCATTACCTGCAGGGTCACCGTCTTGCCCGTCCCCGTAGCACCGGCGACCAGGCCATGACGGTTCGACAGCGCCGGTAAAAGATACAGCTCCCCAGAACCCTTCGCGATCATTGGCATCTCAGCCATGTTTTCTCTGCTCCTTCAGCGTCAGCTGCAAACACTCTCACGATATCGCATCCTTGCATATTCCACGGGACGCGACTAGAGTGAGGCTGTTCAAACTTAGTCATCGAAAGTGAAATTTCAACGATGAAACTTACTAGACGCCAGGCCCTGCAGCTTCTCGCTGCCAGCGCTCCCGCATTTGCTCTCCAGCCTCGCACAGCACTTGCTGCCTCCCTGCCGATAGCCTCAGGTCCTTTCCGCGGAACGCGCGAATCACTCTCGGCCTATCGGATTCCGGCGTGGTTTGCAGATGCCAAATTCGGAATCTGGTCGCACTGGGGCCCTCAGTCCGGTGTGGAAGACGGCGACTGGTACGCGCGCAATATGTACATCCAGGGCTCACCGCAGTATGAGTACCATCTGAAGACCTACGGGCATCCGTCCAAGGTCGGCTACAAAGACCTGATCCCGAAGTTTAAAGCCGAACGCTGGGACCCGGAACATCTGATGGATCTCTACGTCAAGGCGGGAGCTCGCTATTTCCTCTCCATGGGCGTGCACCATGACAACTTCGATCTATGGAATTCGAAGTATCAGCCTCGCTGGAACTCTGTCGCCACAGGCCCGAAGCGGGATATCGTTGGGCTGTGGAAGAGCGCTGCACGCAAGCGAGGACTGCGTTTCGGTGTCTCCGAGCATCTCTCGAACTCCTACGACTGGCTGGCCCCGTCGCACACCAGCGACTCGACAGGTTCGCTCGCGGGCGTTCCCTACGATGGCACGTTGAAGGCTTATTCCGATCTCTATCACGACTACTCCGGCGAACCTGCCGACTTTGCGAAAAAGGCGCAGGCCATGGGCCGTGTCGCTCCCGATCGTTGGAAGCTGCGCTACTTCAACCGCATCAAAGATCTGATCGACCAGCATCAGCCCGATCTGCTCTACACCGACGGCGGCATCCCGTTTGAGGAGTATGGTCTCTCCCTTGTCGCGGAGCTCTACAACGTCAGCGCGTCGAAACATGGAGGTGCCGTCGAAGCGGTTTATACCAGCAAGACAGCCTCGGACTGCACCACCGGAACCTGCGCCCTCGATCGCGAGCGCGGTGTTCTCGATGACATCTCTGCACATCCATGGCAGACCGACACCTGCATCGGGCAGTGGCACTATAAACGCGGCATCCAATACAAATCCGCCAAGAAGGTTATCGACCTACTGGTCGATATCGTCAGCAAAAACGGAAATTTGTTGCTGAACTTTCCTTTGCCAAATACCGGAGAGCTTGACAAAGATGAGCTGGTTACTCTGACCGGTATTACCTCATGGATGCGGGTCAACAGCGAAGGCATCTATGAAACACGGCCCTGGAAGGTGTATGGCGAAGGCCCATCAACCAAAGTAGTCATTCCGAAGAATGGAAAAGAGTTCGATCCCAATGAGGGCAAGAAACCCGATCTGACGTCAGCCGACATTCGTTTCACCACAAAAGGCCCGGCACTCTACGCCTTCGTTCAAGGATGGCCACAGCAGCAGTCCGTTGTCATCCACTCTCTGGGTACGCGAAGCCCACATGCAGTAAAGGTCCATCGCGCCGGCATTCTCGGTCACGCACAGAACCTTCGGTTCAACCAGCAGGCCGACGGTCTGCATATTGTTCTTCCATCCACTCCACCGGCAACTGCAGGCATCGGCTTTACCTTAAAGCTCATTACGGCATAGAGAAGGAGATCTGTCCTTGGGTATCTGGCCTGGAATTCCTTCACCGATAAGGAGGAGAGGAACAGCAGAGAGGTGGTGGCCCGGGCAGGAGTCCAACCTGCGACCTTCGCGTTAGGAGTGCGATAAATAGGGTTGCTGCATATAGCCGTAACCTCCTGCAAATTATTTTTTTACAATAACTTATGAGATAAGCTTAGCCGGGATTCGCCGCACACAGTTTAATTAGGTCTAGCGCTTTAGCGGCTCAGGATGTATTTACCAGTGCAGCAATCATTATGGGCGTATGATCAACGCAGTAGTTTGATCCTCTTCCTCGCCTTCAGCTGTCTATTGCTTTCGCTCCTGACGAGCACCTTCCAAGTAAGCAACAGGACGACTGGAGTTTCCATGAGCTTCTCTAAGAGATCGGATGTAAAGAATCACCACTCTCGGCGAGTTAGAAAGAACATTCTCCCCTTCACACCGGCAACGGAACCTGATTCCACAGGCCACTCCATGGAGGAAGAAGATCATTCTTCAACGCACCCTCCCACCGCAGTTTTGCTTCGCAACGGTGATGCAGTTGGCGTATCTGTAATCAGAAAATCGCAGGCGTGAAGCAGTATGGGATCTTCCTGCGCACGCAATGCTCGTTGCCTCCCGGACTAGCACTTATCCAAGGACCATTTCCGCGAGAGCTGGATGTCTGTCGAAGGCACCGAAGGCGCGAGCGCCTCCACCACTTGACATAAAGTTACGGCGTGAGGGCTGGCATTTCATGTGGCTAACGGAAGCGCATTCCTGTTTGGGCGTCGGCCGAACAGCCGAATCAGCTTATACAAATGCGATAGCTCTGGTCTTGAAAAGATTCAGCTACGCTTCAATGCTGCCGAACTGAGTCTGATCAAGATTACAAAATACCCAGGATTTCAGGTTGCCAGAGCCGTGCTTCAGACTCGGCAGATTCAACAGCATGCTTCTCTTGGCCTTGTTGACGATATGGTTCTTCGAGGAAACGCTGCAAGCTAAGCCAGAGAAGCCGGTTTCTAATTCCAGCGAGGGGCACTCGGACTTCTCATTTCCGTTTATTTGTACGACGTTGAAAGCAGGAAAAGCATGTCTCTTTCCAAAACATCTCCAACGTTACAGGCACACCCATTATCCTTACCAACGCGCATCGCATTCATTGGGAACTATCTTCCAAGACAATGTGGTATTGCCACGTTTACAACAGATCTCTGTACCGCGATAGCCGCTGAATGCGGAAATGATCGTCTTTTCGCAATTCCTGTGAATGATCCTGATTCCAGTTATCAATATCCCGAACGAGTACGGATTGAAATTGAGCAGGATGATTGCTCTTCCTATGAACGTGCTGCTGAATTTCTCAATTTCAATGGGAATGATCTTGTCTGCTTGCAACACGAGTACGGCATTTTCGGAGGAGCTGCGGGAAGTTATATATTAGCGCTTCTTCGCAAATTGAAGATGCCACTGGTGACAACACTTCACACGGTTCTGCGTGAGCCGGATCCCAATCAACATGTGGTGTTAGACGAGATTAGCCATCTGTCAGATCGCTTGATCGTAATGAGCGAACATGCAGCAGGACTGCTGCGAGATGTGTATGGCGTGCCCAACGAAAAGATCGACGTGATCCCTCATGGCGTTCCGGACCTTCCTTTCATGGACCCCAATTACTTCAAGGATTTGTTCGGTACGCAGGGAAAATCCGTCTTGCTCACATTCGGGCTTTTGTCGCCAAATAAAGGGATCGAAAACGTGATTCGTGCTCTGCCAGCGATCCTGACAAAACATCCGGATCTGGTGTACATCATCTCTGGAGTGACCCATCCGCATATCAGAAGACAAGAAAGAGAACGGTATAGAGAAGGGCTACAAGCATTAGCGAAGGAGCTTGGTGTCTCTTCGCATGTGATGTTCAATAATCGCTTCGTAAGCAACGAGGAGATGATCGAACATGTGGGTGCCGCAGATATCTATATCACCCCGTATCGACAGGAAGCTCAGGTAGTTTCTGGAACGCTTGCTATTGCACTCGGGGCTGGCAAAGCGATCATCTCCACGCCGTATTGGCATGCCAAAGAGGTTCTTGCCGACGGACGTGGCGTTTTGGTCCCATTTGAGGACTCTGACTCTATAGCGAACGCAGCGATTCGATTACTGGACAATGATGCCGAACGACACGCAATGCGAAAGCGTGCCTATCTTCATTCGCGGAGCACAACATGGCAGAAGACAGCTCAAGCCTACATGGCCAGCTTTCAGCGGGCCCGCGTGGAACGGATGCTGCGTCCCCGAGCCGCGCTGCAGGACATCTTCACGCACAAAACAACTGACAAACTCCCCTTGGTCGACACATCGCACTTACTGAACATGACCGACGATACGGGCATGCTACAGCATGCGATCTTCTCCTTACCCAATAATCTTGAGGGCTACACAACCGACGATAACGCCCGCGCTCTTGTTGTGACATCCCTATTGAACAAGTTGCCTCCGTATCAAAACCGTGAGTACGCTGCCTTGTCGCATCGCTACCTGGCTTTTCTCTGGTTTGCTTTTCATGAAACGACCGGAAGATTTAGAAATTTCCTTAGCTACAGTCGGGAGTGGCAAGAGGAGGTGGGTTCCGAAGATAGCCACGGGCGTGCCTTGTGGGCGATTGGGACAGTGCTGGGCCACTCTGAAGATGCTGGTTTGAGGGGGGCGGCGGGTAGACTCTTCGAGTCTGCTGTCCCGGCAACATTGCGCTTCTCCAGTCCACGTGCCTGGGCATTTTCTGTCTTGGGAATGCAGGCCTATCTGGACTGGTTTCCTGGAGACAGGACAATCCAGAATGCTCGAAATCTGCTCGCAAATAGGCTGCTGGATATTTACGAGCGTAGTCACTTCAAGTCCTGGCATTGGTTTGAGAAGAGCCTTTCGTACTCGAATGCCAGACTATCGCAGGCACTTCTACTCGCCGGTTGGAAGAGTGAAAACAAGAAGATGACCGAAGCTGGATTCGAATCACTCCAGTGGTTGATGACGGTTCAACACCATCGGGAAGACGACTTATTTGTTCCCATAGGCTCCAGAGGATTTTTCTCTCAGAATGGCGAAGGGGCGCGTTTCGATCAACAGCCTGTTGAAGCCTGCGCAACAATCTCCGCTTGTTTGCAGGCGTTCCGCCTGGGCGGGGAGAAACATTGGCTTGACGAGGCATGGTGCGCGTTTCGCTGGTTCCTCGGTGAGAACGATCTACAAATTCCACTTTACGATGCCGGTACAGGCGGTTGCAGAGACGGCCTCCATCCCGACCGTGTCAATGAAAATCAGGGAGCTGAATCAACGCTTTCCTTTTTGATGTCATTGCTCGAAATGCAAAGCGCTCAAATTCCAGCAGCAGAAAACCTGAATTCCGAAACGAGCGTCTCTCTTTGAGTCGAATCTTGCTTCCAGCAACATCGCCTGAACTTCACACCGCGAACGAGCAGCCTCAAAATCAGTCCGATGGTTCTTTGTTCATCCGCCATCCCGGCAATCCCATTCTCACCCGGAAAGACTGGCCCTATCCGGTGAACAGTGTTTTCAATGCGGGCGCTACCCTGTTGCCAAATGGAGATACACTTCTGCTTTGCCGCGTGGAAGACCGGCGCGGACTATCCCATCTTTGTGCAGCACGTTCGGCGAATGGGATTGACGGATGGAGAATCGACCCGCAGCCGACCCTGATGCCAAATCCGCGAGAATATCCAGAAGAAGTTTGGGGTATCGAAGATCCACGAATTACATATGTCCCTGAGCTTCAGCAATATGCCATCGCGTACACGTCCTTTGCGCGCGGCGGCCCTGGCGTCTCCCTCGCGCTGACAAAAGACTTCCAGAGCTTCGAGCGGTACGGGGTCATCATGCCTCCAGAGGATAAAGATGCCGCATTACTGCCTCGCAAGATCAATGGCTCCTGGGCTCTCATCCACCGTCCTGTGACAACACTTGGCGCCCACATGTGGATTTCGTATTCACTCGATTTGCAGCATTGGGGCAACCATAAAGTAATCCTCCAGGCACGACGTGGTGGATGGTGGGATGCAAACAAGATTGGCTTATGCTCTCCACCGATTGAAACATCTAAGGGCTGGCTAGTCCTGTATCACGGCGTCCGGCAGACGGCTTCGGGCAGTATCTATCGCCTGGGACTTGCTCTCTTCGACATTGACAGACCGGATATCTGCCTGCAAAGAGGAGATTCCTGGATGTTTGGCCCGGAAGCCGACTATGAGCGAATGGGAGACGTACGAGATGTTGTCTTTCCTTGCGGACAGACCATTGGGGCCGACGGAGACGCCATTCATCTCTACTATGGAGCAGCGGACTCATGCATGGCCATGGCGACTGGCAGTATTCGCACGCTTCTCTCGTGGTTGGATGCACATTCCAGCACCGACGCTGAAAACTGAGCCTAGAGTGCGAAACGTGATAACAGGGTCAACCTATTCCGAGGTTGCTGGACCCGTCGCGAGTGTCCGCGCTGTAGTTCAATCGAATTCAGGACCGCGGAACCCAGCAAGTCGAAACTGGACCTTTCTTCGTCATCCAAAATAGCGACTAAACTAAGAAGACCGTTTATACGAGGAGAGCTTTGACCGGGATCCGAGCGATCAGTAATTCAGACGATGTCCCATCTCTGATGGGCATTTGGTGCAACCTCTCCGAGGTACTCAGTGAAAACTCCGGATAGTCCGCTCTATGCAGAGAAGGCCACCATCATCACGGTGAAAGCCACCACCACAATCTGAAACAGAAGGTACGCGACTCTAGACGTATGATGCAACGACATAGAGGGACAGTACATAGGTGTGAGTAATCCGCATGCGTCAATCCAAATCTGGAAGGAATGAGATTACAATTCGAGCAAACTAGATTCGGATAGGCTTGAGAGAAAGTGAGATTATGGTGGTTAAAAAGAAGAGTATCGCCACCTCTTCTACTGCAAAAGAGGCGAAAAAGACCAGTTCTACGGACTTCCTGATCGTTGGCCTGGGCGCTTCGGCTGGTGGCCTTGAGGCCTTCGAGCAATTCTTTCGTAAGGTTTCCAACAATAGCGGCATGGCTTTCGTGCTGGTGCCCCACCTCGATCCAGGGCACGCGAGCATTCTCACCTCAATTCTGCAACGCAGTTCCACGATGGCCGTGGTGGAAGCCGAGGATCAGATGACTGTGGTGCCAAACTGCGTCTATGTCATCCCTCCCAATCGAGAAATGGCCATCTTTCACGGAGTTCTCCAGTTAAGTATTCCCGAGCAGCCTCGTGGACATCGCATGCCAATCGACCATTTTCTGCGCTCTTTGGCAGAGGATCAGGGAGAACATGCCATCGGTATCATCCTCTCCGGCACCGGTACTGATGGTACTCAGGGACTGCGAGCTATTCTCGGAGCCGGTGGAATCTCATTGGTACAGGAACCGGAAACCGCAAAATATGGGGGTATGCCGGCTAGTGCCATCCAGGCTGGATATGCCACACATGTTCTGCCTGTAGAGAAGATGCCCGAGGTATTGCTGGCTGGTACACGTACGTCGATCAATCGTTCAGAACCGCCAGCGGAGGCAGTAAGTGGCTTTAAACGAATCCTCATGTTGCTGCGTTCTGGAACAGGTCACGACTTCTCTCAATATAAGAAGAGCACCGTTGGCCGTCGCATCGAACGGCGTATGTCGCAGCACAATATAGAGAATACGCAGCTATATGCGCGCTATCTGAAAGAGCATCCAGCTGAAGTGCAACTACTTTTCAAAGAGATCCTGATCAACGTCACTAATTTTTTTCGTGACCCGGAGGCCTTCGACATACTTAGGACAGATATCCTGCCAAAATTATTTGGCGACAAGCCTTCTGACTATATCTTCCGCATCTGGGTGCCCGGTTGCGCGACAGGCGAGGAAGCATATTCCATTGCCATCCTGCTGCGTGAGTTCATGGATGAGATCCGACAGGAATTCAAAGTGCAAATCTATGGTACTGACCTTGACGAGGATGCTATTGTCGCTGCGCGCGCCGGGATATTTTTTCCCACAATTGAACAGGATATGCCCTCCGATCGCCTTAACCGATTCTTCGTCAAACAAGATGCCGGCTACCAGATCAAGAAGAACATACGTGAAATGGTTGTCTTCGCTACACAAAATGTCATTAGAGACCCACCTTTTACTAAACTGGACCTGCTCAGTTGTCGCAACTTGATGATCTACCTCGAGCCGGAGATTCAAAACGCGCTCATCCCTACCTTTCACTACGCGTTGAAACCGGACGGTGTGTTATTCCTTTCTGCATCGGAAAGCATCGGAAACCACTCAGATATGTTCGTACCGATCAGCCGGAAATGGAAGATCTACCGGGCAATCCACTCTACCAACTCCATCCGGACGGTGATGACCAGCGGGTTCTCCTGGTCTGCGTACCGGGGCAGTAATCAGCCAGACAATATGACAAAAAAAACGAAAGAAACCAATATCGCGGACCTGGCCAAGCGAATGCTGCTTCAATCCTATGCTCCCGCCTCCGTGATAACAGATTTGAAGGGGAATATTCTTTATGTGCACGGTGAGACGGGCAAATACCTTCGTCCTGCTCCCGGTCAAGCATCTCTCAATGTAATAGATATGGCACGTGAGGGGTTACAGCTAGACTTGCGTACCGCTATCCAGTGCGCAGCCAGCCAAGGCGTTCCTACTCTAGACCGCGAGTTATTAGTCAAGACGAACGGTGACTTTCAACCAGTAAGCTTCAGCGTGCGCCCTGTTACTGGTTCGAATTCTGTCGAAGATCTCTTGCTGCTCAGTTTTCAGGATGCAGCTAGTGTGGCACCTAATAGGCCAACCCGTGGCAAGCGCGTGACGGGTTCGGTTAAAAGCCAGCGCATTCAGGAATTGGAAAGGGATCTTGCTCACACACGAGAGAATCTCCAGGCCATCATAGAAGAACAGCAGGCCTCAAATGAAGAGCTAAAGTCCACTAATGAGGAGATGCAATCCACCAACGAAGAGCTCCAGTCTACTAACGAAGAATTGGAGACCTCCAAGGAAGAACTGCAATCGGTGAACGAAGAATTGATTACGGTGAACGCCGAATTGCAGGCCAAGATAGAACAACTGGCTGATATGCAAAATGACATGAAAAACCTACTTGATAACATCAATGTAGGGACGATCTTCTTGGATCAGCATCTCGTAATACGCCGCTTCACACGCGAAGCGGCACGCGCGTATCGCCTGATTGCTTCGGACGTAGGCCGCTCACTAGCGGATATTAAATCTGATGTGGAAAACGAAGACCTGGTGGCTAGGGCACAGAACGTCCTCGAAACGCTGGTGCCCTATGAGCACGAAGTGCACACCGCCAACGGAGAATGGTATCTGGCCCGTGTCCAGCCTTATAGAACTCTCGATAATGTGATCGAAGGAGTTGTGCTCACTTTCACTGACATTAGGAAGCGTGTCGAGGCCGAAACTGCGGTGCAGGAAGCCCGTGAACTCGCTGAAGGCATTGTCGATACCGTGCGTGAACCGCTTGTCGTATTAGATATCGACTTCAAGGTTGTTTCTGCCAGTCGTTCCTTTTATCAGTACTTCCAACTGACTCAAGCATTGACTGTGGGTCGTCCCATATATGAAATAGGAGATCGCCAATGGGATATCCCAAAACTTAGAGAACTCTTGGAGAAAGTCTTGCCTCTCAATAAGAGTTTTGAAGACTATGTTGTAGAGTACAAATTTCCCGGGAATGGTCTGCAAACAATGTTGCTGAATGCCAGACGCATCATTAGCAAGAAAAAAGACAACCAGATGATCTTGCTTGCTGTAGAGGTACAGATTCCGACAGAAAAATGAGGCTTCATGAGCCAAAAGCAAGCTGGAATCAAACGACGCAGAACCCTGCTACGGATCGAAGCTGAGGCACAACTCGCTCGGGTTCCGCCATCGGTTGCCTCGGCTCCCCCCACAGATGAACTACTGCACGAACTACAGGTCCATCAGATTGAACTCCAAATGCAGAATGACGAATTGCGGCGCATCCAATTCGAGTTGGAGGAATCTCGCAATCGTTACATGGATCTTTATGAATTCGCGCCCATAGGGTATCTCACTCTTAGTCTTGAGGGCCTGATTTTTGAAATTAATCTAACAGGTGCTCTCTTATTGGGGCAAGACCGCAAGAAGGTTCTCCAGCGCCCTTTGTCCCGATTTATTTCCCCGGAAGACTGCGATCGGTACCATCGTCTTCTCGGACAAATAAAGAAACGTGATGAACGGCAAAGTTTTGCCGTGACACTAAAGCGATCGGATGGTTCTATCGTTCATGTGCAGCTGGATTGTGTGCGAGTTGTAAACAGCGATACACGATTGGCAATTCGCGTGACCCTCACCGACATCAGCGAACAAAGGCGGGCTGAAACTGAGATCGCAAACCTAGCTTTTCACGACTCTCTTACACAGCTTCCAAATCGAAGACTTCTACTGGATCGGCTCCGGCAACTATTAGCCATATCCTTACGCACACGGCGGCATGGTGCTATTCTCTTCGTCGATCTGGATGACTTCAAGACCTTAAATGATACTCAAGGACACGATATCGGTGACTTGTTGCTGAGGAGGGTTAGCCAGAGACTCACGACATGCGTACGCGAAGGGGATACCGTCGCTCGTCTAGGCGGCGATGAATTCGTTGTAATGCTTGAGGCGCTAAGTGAAGACAACACGGAAGCTGTCGTTCAGACAAAAACCGTTGCAGAGAAGATTCTGGCCGATCTCAAACAGCCATATAACCTCCTCGGATACGACTATCGAAGTAGCGGGAGCGTCGGTATCACATTATTCAACGGGAATAGCGGGGCAGTCGAAGATCTTTTGAAACGCGCAGATCTGGCTTTGTACCGGGCCAAGGCGGCTGGCCGAGGCATCCTGAGGTTCTTTGACCCTGAGATGCAAGCGGCTGTTACAGCTCGAGCTGTGCTTGAGAGCGATCTGCGGCGGGGCATAGAGGAAGGGCAGTTCGTCCTTCACTACCAACCGCAGATGGATGATAAAGGGCGTTTGATTGGAGCAGAGGCACTTGTACGCTGGCAACATCCTGACCGCGGATTACTTCTTCCGGAAGAATTTATTCCCTTCGCCGAGGAAAAAGGACTGATTGAACCATTGGGACAGTGGGTGCTGGAAGCTGTGTGCACGCAGCTTGTGGCCTGGAGTACTTCCCCTGATACTGCTGACCTCATACTCGCAATGAACCTAAGTGCTCATCAGTTCTGCCACCCAGAGTTCGCTAAACGCATGCTTGCTGTCATTCACGATACGGGCGCCGATCCGAAAAAACTCTTACTGGAATTCACCGAAAGCGTAATGCTTGGCCATTTAGAGGAAACTCTCTCGAAGATGAGGGCTTTAAAAACTCATGGGGTACGCTTTGCTCTGGACGATGTCGGTGTCGGCTACTCCTCGCTTGCATACTTAAAGTACTTGCCCCTGGATCAGTTGAAAATCGATCGATCTTTTGTGTGCGATGTCCTGACCAATCCCGTTGATGCGGCTATTGCCCGCAGCATAATGGCCCTAGGGCAAAGTCTGGGCTTGACTATCACCGTTGAAGGAATCGAAACCGAGGAACAACGAAGCTTCTTTATTTTCCATGGCTGCCAATCCTTTCAGGGATTTCTCTTTGGTATGCCAGTCCCCGTGGAGGATCTATTTCCAAGGATCAATTGACTCCAACTATGTCACAATTCGCGATGAATGCTATCACGGGCGGTAGTGGCATATTAAGCTGCACATACGATGGTTCCCTATACGACAGATACCTTAAGAACGTTGATCGCTTAGGCTGCTCTGAATCGCTGCTTCCGTATTGTCGATTCTACGCAGCATTCTACGTGCGGAACTCTGTTCCAATCTATGTTCGCGGATGAGACGATTGATCTCAGTTCTCTCCGCACGGACAGCTTCAAGGCGAAGCATCTGTTCCGTGCTATGAAGCGCTTTAAGTTGTGCCCGTTCTGTGCCTGTACTCTCAAATCCCGCCAGACGCTGTTGATAACTGTTTATGACGGCTACGACTGCACCAATGGAGTCACTCTGATGGTTTCTCCCCTGTGCCATCTGCTCTTGCAACTCATCCACTCGCTGGATCGCAGCTCGATTCGCGGAGATGTGTGCGGTACGCTCTTGGATCTCGATCGCGGACTCCGGAAGGACTTCGATTCCCTTCATCATGGGTGGTAACGCGATGGAAGCTAAGAGCAGAGAGAGAAGTACCACACCCGCTGCGATCACAATGCAGAGATCACGAGCGGGGAACAGAGTGCCCTTGTTTAGCGTTGCGGGAATAGATGAAACGGCAGCTAACGTTACAGCGCCGCGCACCCCTGCCAGGGACATGGCCATAAGGGTACGTGCCGGAGCTCGCGTTGTCTCCGTACCTTTGTATGTCAATACATTTCGCTGCCCACTATAAAGCGTGAGTTGCAGAGCAGACCAGGTCCAAACGAAACGCAAAAGAAGAAGGAACGCTGTAACCCCAAATATAAATTCAGCAAATACCCAAGCAGTACGAAATCCTTCCTGCGTAATAACCGAAGGTATGCTCTGAATGATGGGTGGCAGCTGGATACCAAGCAGCACGAAGACCAAGCCTTCGAGGGAGAACTGCATCATTCCCATGATCGCTTCGCCTTGAAGACGCGTCTCAATGGCGCGGATATCTTTCAGCACCCATTTCCCGACAAAACCTGCCCCTACTGCTGCCAAAACACCTGAAACCTTCAGATATTCCGCGGATGCATATGCGGCAAATGGTAGGAGCAATGTGAGCAGGATTTGCGCCGTTGAATGTGATCTAGTGCTCTTTTCCATCCATATTTGAAATCGCATCACGATGTACGACAAAAGAGTCCCGACGGCTAGTCCGCCAACAGATACGATCAAGAATGTAAGGGAAGCTGCAGCTACTGAAAAGCTGCCTGTAAGCGTTGCCGCAATAGCGAGGCGAAAGCAAACCAAACCAGAGGCGTCATTGAACAGTGCCTCTCCTCGTAGGAGATAGAGAAGACGTGCAGGGATTGCCTCTCCCCGCAATGAACCCGTTACCGCGACTGCATCAGTTGGAGAGAGAACCGCTGCCAACGCGAAACAAACCGACAGCGGTACAGTCGGGATCATCCAGTGGACGAAGTATCCGACACCGAGCACGGTCAAGATGACGAGACCGACCGACATGACGAGAATGGATCGGCGCAGGCGAAAAAATTCGGCGCGCGGAAACTGATAGGCATCTACGTAAAGTAGCGGAGCAATGAAAAGAAGTAGAAATAATGAGGGTTCGATCGCAATGTGAATTCGAAAGAGTGTAAACAGCACAATCCCGAACGCAACCTGCAGCAGTGGCAGTGGAATACGAAAAGCCAACGAAGCTATTCCGGAAAGAGAAACCAAGGAAAGAAGAACTAGACTAATCGTGACTAGCTTCATGGCTCGCTCCCCCGACAGCGTTTTTCGATCGGATGCTATGCCCTCAAGAACACGGATACTTCCTCTCCGGAAGCATCACTTTCATCATCCCACTTTCGCGGTTGATCTATTTGCTGTCGTGGCAACAACGGGAGATTTTTGCTGCAGAGTGCATTCAGCAAGCCGTCTCGTCTCTCCTTGATGGTGCCGCCCCATCCGGCCGAACCGATCTACATACGAATATCTCCCAAAGGCCCACTGGTCTCCCGGATATGATCCTTGTCCCCGGCTCTGTGAAGCTCGATCTGCTCTTCAGGGGCCCGTTCCATTTATTTAGTTTTTGCGACCACCTGACCTGCATTTTTCAATTTTCCAAATGCATTCCGCGAAAGTACCTCGATGGCAGAGTAGATGCGCGATAAAATTGGCGACCGACCTTGTATGAAGAGCAGATCTCGCGTTCGCCCTCCGATGTTCAAGCGAATGCTGAGCGATCTTGGCGCGTTGTTCCGACATTGGTTAGCGCAATCCGTCCATTCAGGATGGACTAATCAGCTCTCAAGATCACCCCGGAGGATTGAACTGGAACCCCGACATCATATGACGCACAACCTTCTCTATTTGATAGCCGATTGTGATTTTGCGGCGATGATGTGAGCTTCCCTCTCCGTCAGCCGGAATAGGTCGCAATAACCGTAACCGGTTCTACAGGCATTGAAATTGCGCTGTTGCTCTGCACCTTGAAGAAGGTTGGCTTCGGATTTGGTCAACAAAGAGTAATCACAAGCTACAGATCTGTCCTCACACGCCGAGTAATTGAGCCTACGGTCGGTAAGCGCTACGACGCGTTCTTCCTGCAAAGTCAATTTGGAACGGTCACACGTAGTCCAACCATTGGTGCACGCAGAGAAATTGCGCGCATTTCGGGCCTCGGATACCGAAGTAGCTTCAGCGTTGGTAAGACTCACGTGATCGCACGAGTCGATTCCATTCACGCAATCGGAGATTTTGCGTTGTTTGTCAGCAGCAGCAGTGGCACTTCTCTCCTGCGTATTCAGCCTGGAGAGATCACATGGCTTCCACCCATTGCTGCACTGGGATATATTGTGCTGCCGTTCTGCTTCTGCGATAGCCTGTGCTTCTTTAGGCGTTAGCATCTCATGGTTACAGGGCTCGTATCCGTCCATGCACGCTGTTACGTTACGCTGGTGGTTGGAAATGGCTAATGCAATAGTCTCAGGTCCGCTTAGCATCGCTAAATCACAAGGAGAACTTCCCCGCCTGCAATTCTCTACATTGCGTCGATGGGCTGCAACAAGTAGTTGTTGGCACTTTTGCTCAGTTACTGGAGAAATATCGCCGGAGGGTGAACTGCTTTTATATGACGACGAATTGGAGTTGGCGTTGGAAACCTGGGCACCAATAGAGCAAAGCGGGGAGATGCAAAACGCAACAATCACGAGCATGTGATGAAAGTTGATTTCCATTAGGTTTCCTCCTAAAAAACAAGCGATCGAGCGCACTCTTAATCACTATCTACCCAAAGGACGGCGAATGAATGGTCAAATTTGATCGCTTGGGCAATCCATTTCAAAGAAGTGATCCCGGTATGACTATTTCGTCGCATGTCACATACGAGTGTGTCTTATCCCGATGCGATCCCTATAATGGAGCACGGGGTAAGTAATTGTTGCTGAGGGTAGTCAATTATCTGAATGATTCGACGTAAGCCATCTCAGGGAAGGAGACTCAGATGACGGAGCAAAAGAACGCCTCTTTTAGCGCAGCCGACTTTCTGATGAAGTCTGGTTTAGGACGAAAGATTGTTCAGACGACAGCGAAGCATACCCTTTTTTCTCAAGGCGATCCTGCCGATTCAATCTTTTATTTGCAGAAAGGCCGGGCAAAACTTACCGTCGTTTCAACCAGAGGAAAAGAAGCAACCATCACACTTTTATCTGCCGGTGATTTCATTGGGGAAGAGGCGCTTGCGGGGGCTGGTGGGCTGCGCATGGCTACGGCAACAGCCATCACGGCATGTACAACTCTCAAAATCAGAAGAGAAGAGATGATTCGGGTCATCCATGAGGAACATTCCTTTTCTGACCTGTTTTTGAAATTCCTGCTTGCCCGCAGCATGCGAACGCAGGCCGACCTCGTCGATCAGCTTTTCAACTCCAGTGAAAAGCGTCTCGCTCGGATTCTCTTACTGATGGCAGAGTTCGGGAAACCTGGCGAGCCAGAGATGTTGATTCCGCCAATCACACAAGAAACTCTGGCAGAGATGATAGGAACGACCAGGTCTCGCGTCAGCTTCTTTATGAACCGTTTTCGCACGCTGGGATTCATTGAATACAATGGCCGCATTCGCGTTCATAAATCGCTGTTGAATATCGTCTTACATGATCGGCTACCGGATCACAATGCTCAAAATGCGCCAACCTCGCTTGCTGTGCGCATCCATACCAAATCCATTCGCCGCAGCCGACATGAGCAAAAGTGAACAGTACCGAATAAGAACGCGATGGAATAGTAGGCATAGAGGAATCTTTCGATGCCCCTGTGAGGTTCGCGATGCCCGATGTGAAATTAAAGCTACTTATAGTCGATGATGAAATAGCGCTTCGAGCATCATTGTCGCAGATCTTCGCCGAGCTTCACTACACGGTCCGAACGGCTGAAAATGGCCTTTGTGCGCTGCGCGATATTGAAAACGAGATTCCAGATGTTCTCCTTTCTGATCTCAATATGCCGGTCATGTCCGGCTTTGACTTGCTCGCGGAAGTTCGTCGTCGGTTTTCAGCAATTCGAGTAATAGCAATGAGTGGTGCCTACTCGGGCGTCCAAATTCCGTATGGAGTGATTGCTGATGCGTTCTATGAAAAAGGGACAGGTGTCGTTTCATTATTAGAGATCATGACGACCGTAACCCACAGAGAGAGGCATACCGGTGAAACGAGCAGATCACATCTATCTTCCTTATCAAGTCAAATCGCCCGATGATGAAAGGTCAGCCTATCAGATTCTGATCGACCGGTGGCGCGTAAATAATGACTCCGGTCCCTTACGGCGTTAACAGAGGAAATCTCATCCTATGGTGGAGAGGTAACACATGCGCAAAGCACTACTGAGGTTGAGGAATACTTCTTTAACCTGAAGGACGTCGCAATCGTCGAGCTTGAAATCGATCCTGGTCGGCACGACAAGCAGGCCATCGCCTCACTCCAGTCCATTCAGATTGTGTGAGAAGGTATTCAAACCTTCGCCAGACGACGTTTAACCGATCCGGTTTGCCTGCAGACCACCGCATGAGAGAAGAGGACGCCAGAACGATGTCTGTACACCTGATCAATCCTAGTGATAATTCCTTTGGAACCGCTGTGATCACTCCCCGCTGGTTGTTTGTCCTGGCAGCCGCTACGCCAGCTTCGATGGGCGATCCGATATTGGTGGATGAATCACTGGAACAACTCGATCCGAACACAATTCATGGTGGCGATGTAGTTGGCATCAGTGTGCACACGGGAAATGCGTTACGTGGCTATCAGGTCGGAAAATTCGCACATGAGCGCGGAGCTACGGTGGTTTATGGAGGCATCCACGCAACCCTTTTTCCCGAAGAGCCATTTGAGCGCGGCTGGGCAGATGCTTTAGTGAAGGGTGATGGTGACGTAGCGTGGGGTAGGCTGCTGCGCGACATTCAGGCAGGATGTGCTGCCAAAATTTACGAAGGCGGAAAGCTTGAGGGTGATCAGTTCCTAGCGGCTCGCTGGGACCTAATGCAGACTGATAAGTACATGTGGGCTTCGGTGCAGACCATTCGCGGATGTCCGAAGCACTGTTCGTTCTGCTCTGTGTGGCGCACGGACGGGCAGAAACCCCGGCAAAGACCCTTTGAGAGCGTGATCGATGAGATCGTAGATCTCAGGCGAAGAGGTTTCCGATTCATTGCACTGGCAGATGACAACTTTTATCCCGTCACGTTGACGGATTTGAGGCTGGCGCGCGATCAGAACAACCTCGAGCGCGTGGAATTTCTCTTGCAAACTCGAAACGAACGTTTCGCATTGATGGCAGAACTGGCAAAGCTGCCAAAGGATATGGTGTTCTTTACGCAGATCACGATGGAGTCTGCTGAAGATCCCGAGTATCTGGATGCTATGCGAAGGGCCAACATCAAGGGCGCTCTCGTGGGCGTTGAGGCGGTCACACCGGAAGGGCTGAAGGCCGTATACAAAGACTTCAACTACTCCGGCGATCGGTTGGTTCAGCAGCTACAGACATTCCGAAAGCATGGCCTACATGTTCTGGGATCATTTATCTTCGGTCTGCCAACAGACAAGCCGAGTACCTTTGATGCCACTGTGGAGTTGGCTCTCAAAGCAGATGTGACGTTTGCACAATTCGTGATGATGACACCGTTTCCTGGTACGGTCGATTTTGGCCGGTGGGAGAAGGAGCAATCTGCTGATCCGCGGATGATAGCCGGTATTCCCATCACGCGATACTGGTTGATTCCTACAGCAATACGCCCGAAGATGTTTACACCCCACCCGTCTATGACTTCTGAGGAGATCCGTGATCGCACCCAGGAAGTTTGGGATCGGTTTTATGAGTTCGGTGCTATTTGGAAGAGGTCTGCCTGTACGCCTACGCTGCGTGCGCGTGTCGCATTTGTATTGCTGTCGAAGCTCTATCGACAAATGTATGCGGGAACTGGCATCTCAACAGACAGCGCCCGCCGTAAGAAAGCAAAGAAATGGGCGCGATGGACCGCGAGCCAGACTCGCAAAATTTTTCAGGCCAAGGCGATGCCTGAACTCAGATCTCCTGTGTGGGAGCCGCGGCCGAAGACACATTCCGGTCTGACTCAACTCACGCACACTCCGGGTCGGTAAGTAGCGAAGACGGCGTCGAATATATCTTGATTATCCGCTGAAAGGCATACCGAAGGCGAGATCCGATGTTCGGGTGACTCCCAGCGGATCTTCTATTCCCGAAACTCAATCCTTGAACTACACAATCGTTGCGCAGAATGCACAGGAAGTGCGGGATATTCAAAATGCTCCTGCGGTGAGCATTCTCATTTTTCAAAAGGCAAAGTCAAAGGTTGAATCGAAATATCCACGCTCCTCAGCCGACTTGCTAGGAAGCGGCGGCCGGAAAGTGCCGAAACGCAGCTTCATCCACCAATCCGAGCGATGCACATTCCTGAACATGTCTGGAAGCGAGTTTGACGTGAGCGACATGAAAGCCGGGGTACTTCTTGAGAACGACATTCATCAATTCCGCGGTATTGAAGCGTGAGTTGAGATGATCTAATCCAGAGCGCATCGCTTTTTTGATAGCCACTTCCGGTGTCAGTCCGACGCCCACCCCAGAAGAGGTTAGCGTAAGCCACATGAAGTGCCAGCCTTGAGCGCGGACCTTTATGTCTACGTCTTGCGCGTTCTCAGAGTCGATAGATACCCATCCGTCATAAATAGGCCGTCCAGGAAGACTGAAAGCCCCAGGAAGGAGAGTACCTGAGCGAAGGAGGAGAGAGCATGCCTTCATGCGTTTTCCTTATCCGATCCCGGAAGCACGATATGTGGCTTTGGTGTGTTACCGATGACAAACGACGATTCAGTTGCCGTGTCCGTCACAACGTCTTCATCGGTCGCGGGGTGATCCGTAGCATTCGGTTCGCTCGGTGGCATCACAGTGAGCAGCGAGTAGTGCTTCCGAGAGGCAGCGAGGTGATTATGGACATCGGATTTCCTGTTAAAGCTCATATCTACTCCAGAACAGGTTGCTTACTTAAAAGGTGCTCGTCTGGAGCGAGAAGCAATGAACTGCTGGAGGCGAGAAATACGTATTGATTTGATCTTACGCTCTTATCTAAGCTGGTGCCGGTAGTTGCGTTATCCGGCGCGAACGAGCCAAAGTACCGGAGCCTCGGAGCGCCGGGGCTGTCCTTCGCTGCCATCTTAGTCGCGCTGGTTTGCTGGATGGTTGGGTGGCGAGCTGGTGGATCGGCTGGGTGTGGGCGTCGATAATGGAGCGCATTTGAATGCACCGTGCTTACTCTCCGGTAAGACCTGCACGCGCAGAGACTGGAGACCAGAAGCCCCGCGCGGCCTAGACTTGAACTCACTTGAAGGGTGGAATCGAAAGTGTCTGCGTTGCCGCCCTAAGGGGCGGCATCTAGCAATGGCCACGTGTGTCGACTGATAGTCTGCCTATGTGGGTAGGGCGGTTTTTCGTGAGCCGAGCGGACTGGCGCGCTCATATCCCCCTGCCGTCTTTCCACCACTTCCTGTCCCCTGAAGCACAAGCACTATTGTTGAGGAGCAAAAACGGCCAAGGTGATGTCACCCTGACCGTTTCACTTAGCAATCCTAGGATCTCGAAGCCCTCTCTCTTACAGGGGATCAGCAATTCTAGATTTCATCTACCCCACGCTTCCGTCCGACAAGACCGTTCGCAGCCCAGCCCCTATCGGAAGCTCAATTGCCTTCGCTTTCGGAGGAATTACCGGGGTAGCCAGCTCGTCAGCGATGATAAGACGCTCAGGTGCGAGCTGCGGGGCAGTGCGGTGAACTTTACGCGCAAGGTGCTTCTTCACATCTGTGTTTCTGGGAAAACCCATGCAACCTCCATCACGAGCGGTTTGTGTGCTTGAAGGACACTCGTCAGGAGCGAAGCGATACAGCTGACAACGAGGAAGACATTACATCTATCATTCTACGCTTCAATCGCTTTGTGCGTTAGGACTCAAATATGGATCAGGATCGTGCGAACAACATGATTCAGATGCAGTCGATTCCCATTCGACCGCTTGAGTCCTTGCAGAGGCGGCGCGACTCTGTCAACAGATATACAAGGGGACACGCTACCCCATACCACTCTATCGATGCGCCGCTGAAAGGATACCTTGACGAAGTCACGGCAGAGTATCGCCGCGGTGATGCGGATCCCTACCAAGCACGACAGGTGCAGGTAGAGCCGATATTCATCAGTGAGACCAAGGCCGGCGAGGGTTCCCACAAGGTCCTGGAGAACAGCGATCTGACACCTCATGGAATACCAGGAATCGCAATCACCATGCTGAGTCCAACGCCGCTATCAGCGGCGCCGCCAGCGTTCGTTCCGGAATGTTCGCAGCACCCCAGTCACGATAAATCTGCGCTGATAGTTCCACACTGCCGCCCTGTTGTCAGAAGGTAGGGTTCGAAAACGAGATTGCTGTGCTGCACGGTGTACGTGAGTGCAAGATCCAACTTCACGGTGGCCGGACGAAGCAGTAGAGGGCACCTGCGCTCTCGCGCATTGGGGATTGGACTCACATCCGGTATCGCCATGGCGAAGCGAAGGTGGCCAGCCACAAGTTTCGGTAGGATCTGTGTTCAAATCAGATGCTATCGCCAGCATCAAATCTTCCGAGTATTAAACTAACGCTGCGCGCTTGCAGTATCCGTCGAGTGCGCCGACTCCACAATCTGCAAGTTGTTGATCCCCTCTGCACCCAAGATCTGGTAATCGTTATAGTGAATCGTCAATTCGGCAGATCCGCCCAGTCTGATTTCACTGATGCTGTGGTTACGTGCAGGAAGCCAAAACTGACTGACTTTCGTATACACCTGTTCGATCACGCCGTTCTTGGTCCAGAACGAGGGGTTCTTTGCGGGCTGCGCCTCTAAACGGGCTACTGCAAAATCTGCTGCGTCCACCCAGATCCGCCCCTGATAAAGGAATTTGTCTTTTGCTTTCGGCTCTACGGCAAGGACATACATGAGCCCGGAGGGTGCGTTTTCGTATCCGATCTGCGTGAAATTGTAATTGTCACTGTTTAGAGCGGTGCGCCTTTGAGCTTCTGTAGACGATGCCTCTTTTTCAGCCTGCAAGAGCTTCCTAAAAACTTTGTTGATGATAATCGTAGATCCAGTCGCAGATCGAATTGTAAATTCCTTGATTCCGGGGGATTGATACTTTACGTCTACGATCATCTCCGCGGTGCGTACGCCCGGAAAGCCGCGGTAGTCCACCCGATACGTTCGCGTTCCTAGGTACCCATGGAGTGTCCGAACCTGCTCCAGATTCCTTTTGACGAGACTCTTAACGATTTGTTCCGTCTTGAGGGGCTCATTTGCCACCGGAACGAAACCACGTCTTTGTTGCGGATCGGCTAGGGTGTGTGGTCCCATGCATAACAGCAATGAAGCGATTAACAAAACGGAACGGAATGGCGACCTCGGGGTCATATCCAAACACCTGGATGCGAATTCTATTGTTCCAGACAATGCAGGCCGATGACTGAGCTAAATAGCTCAATTTGATTCTGCTCGACGCTCGGCCATGCGCATGCTCAACCGCGATAAATCCCCAGATCGGTAAGTTCTCTTCTTCTTAGGCATGGGGAGCTTTGACGAAACAGGTCGGACAATCGAAACGTAAGTCCATCGTGTTCCGGCGGTGCGGATACATTCGGGATCTCGCTATTCGTGCTCCCCCGCGGATCTGCCGGCACCCAGGATATCTTCGAATGGCTAAGCGCACCGGCGATCTCGGTTGAGGCCCCGGTTGTCGCCCGGGTATCAGACATTGTGCATCACGCCAAAATTCAAGTGCTCTCGTTTGTAGTCAGCGCGTTTGGAGACTAAAGAAGGAGCGCACAGATGAGCTTCCTCTTGGAGTTTGAGTTCGGTCTCAGTATTTGCGTGAGAAATGGTCAAAAAGCAGGTCAGACAAATCGACTCGTAAGACCCATCTTTATTTTGGTGGTGCGGGTAGATTCGGGATTTCGTCATTAGTGCCTCCCTGTGCATCTAGCCGCAAGCGTAACGGAAGCTGGACTGGTTGTATGTCCTGTTCTGCTCACCACGCGGCTTTGCGCGTAGCAGACTGAATCGTGCATAAAGCTAGAGATCAAAGGCTACTTCGAGAGCTTTGCACAAAACAATGAGCCTGTCGAGCAGGACGAGACTACCGGAGAGTATTTGTGCCGAGAGTTCGGGTTTACGGTCCTTCCGTTGATGATCAACGGAAGCAAGAGCAAGTTGCTCGCCGAGGAGATCATTTCGGGTTCATTGAAAACCTCGGTTAACTAGACCCCATCCCGTCACGCGGGGATGTCCGGGATCGAGCTCCTCACAGGTCGCCACTGGGCCGGGGCCTGTCGACATCACCTCCACGCGGCTTGTCGCCTAATGCTACGGCCAAGGGCATTCCATGATTCAGCATATTTGTATATGCCGAATCATCCAGGATGATGTCATCCCAGGGGTGGCAGAAAAGTGGCAGATTTGCCAAATTCATTTGTTCAACGTTTTAGCTTGGAGCCAATAAACCAGCGTATTTATTGTGTTTAGTGGTGGCCCGGGCAGGAGTCCAACCTGCGACCTTCGCGTTAGGAGTGCGCCGCTCTATGCAACTGAGCTACCGGGCCTTATTGCCTAGTGTATCGCGGCGTTGCATTTGCTGCGGGTGCTAGACTTAAGGGTGGAGAGTTTATGCCTGAGATACAGCGTCGTAATGCGGTAACCGTAAAGATCGGGAATGTTCGTGTTGGCTCCGATGCCCCCGTTGTCGTCCAATCGATGACCAATACCGACACCGCAGACGTCGAAAGCACCGTTCAACAGATCGCCGCCCTGGCCCGTGCCGGTTCCGAGATGGTTCGCGTGACCGTCAACAACGATGAGGCCGCAAAAGCGATTCCCTACATTATCGATGGCATCGCGAAGAAGGGCTGGAACACCCCCATCATCGGTGACTTCCACTATAACGGCCATCTGCTGCTCTCCAAGTATCCCGACACCGCCCAGGCGCTCGCCAAGTACCGCATCAATCCTGGCAACGTCTCCATCGGTCGCAAGGACGACGACAACTTCCGAACCATGGTCGAGGTGGCCGTCAAGCACCAGAAGCCGGTCCGTATCGGCGTCAACTGGGGCTCGCTCGATCAGGCTCTTCTGACCAAAATGATGGACGAGAACTCGAAGTCCTCCAACCCGCTTCCTGCGCGCGATGTCATGATGGAGGCGATGGTCGTCTCCGCGCTCGACAACGCTGCCGCTGCCGAACGCTACGGTCTGCGCCGCCACCAGATCGTGCTCAGCGCCAAGGTCTCCGGCGTTCGCGACCTGATCGATGTCTACACGGAGCTGGCAAACCGCTGCGACTACGCACTGCACCTCGGTCTGACAGAGGCCGGCATGGGCATGAAAGGCGTCGTTGCCTCCACCGCCGGATTGGCTCCGCTGCTCCTCAGCGGAATCGGCGATACCATCCGGGTCAGCCTTACGCCTACTCCCGGCGGCGACCGTTCCGAAGAGGTTCGCTGCGGCCAGCAGATCCTTCAGTCTCTCGGAATCCGCAGCTTCATGCCGCAGGTGACCAGCTGCCCCGGCTGTGGCCGCACCACCTCCACTTACTTCCAGGAGCTCGCTGAGCGCATCCAGGGCTATCTGGTCGAGCAGATGCCGGAATGGAAGAAGCAGTACGCCGGAGTCGAAGAGTTGAAGCTCGCTGTCATGGGCTGCATCGTCAACGGACCCGGCGAGTCCAAACATGCCAACATCGGTATCTCCCTCCCCGGCACCTTCGAGGAGCCCAAGGCCCCTGTCTACGTCGACGGCAAGCTCTTCACCACGCTTCGCGGAGACCGCATCGTCGAGGAGTTTCAGGAGATTCTCGATAACTATGTCGAAAAACGTTATGGAAAAGTGCTCGTCGAAGCATAACCTGATCTCAGGTTCGCTCCATGCGCCTCTGCTTTATCGCAGGGGCGTTTTATTTTTGCGCAGCTCCTTGAGAGGATAGAAGGTTCCTCTCCACATCACGCCTCCTGCCTTCAGGGTCGTAAACGCTGAACGCAGAAGCGAATACAGGAACAGTGCAGCTCCCACGGGAAACAATGCTGCGTAAAGCGCAGGGATTCGGGAGTGCCGCGACGAAAGTCGGTAGAGTACAGCGATCGCCAGAAGCGTGAGGACAGCCGCAACCCGCGTCCCTGGAATGAAAAGAAAGACAAAGGGGGCAAGGCACTGGATGACCAGTCCCAGGCATGCGACAAGGACCAGTGCGATACGAAAACGAAAAACCGCAAAGAGGTTCTTGGTCATCACGTTAACTACTCCCATCGCCCCGGAGGCCCAGTGCAGGCTTACCATTCCGGGAGCAATCGCCACGCGCTGCCGCAGGCCAGCGTCCTTCACCCTGCGCGCAAGCGTAAGGTCCTCAAGGATCTCCATACGGAGCGACTCGAACCCTCCAAGCTGCTGATAGGCTGCCGTGCGCAGCATGTTGAATGCGCCGATCCCGATGGAATCCCGCTTCGCTTTCGGATCTGACGCCTTCCATGGCCTCGTCGCCCACAGCCCCATCACGCCCAGGTAGCCCAGCAACATGCCTTCACCGATGGATTTGATCTGGGGCGTGGGAAATGTCACAAAGTGGTCTGCGCCGATCGCGACAGCCTGCGCCAGAGAGCGCCGTACTGCCTGCGGCTCAAAGAAGACGTCCGCATCCGTAAAAAGCATATACTCCGGGTGATCGACGGCGATTGCATGGCGCGCAGCCATCGCCATCGCGTGCGGCTTGCCCAGCCAGCCTGTCGGAAGCTTGCGAATATGCAGGACACGCAGACGATCGGGATGATGCCGCACCAGCTCATCCATGATTGCTCCGGTCGCATCGGTCGAGCGATCATCGACCGCAATGATCCGCAGATTCTCGTAGTCCTGCGCAAGCAACGATGCCAGAGCGCCCGGAAGCGCCTGCTCCTCGTTGCGAGCCGGTACGATGACCGTGACAGCCGGATTCCCTGCAGGCTGGCGATCAAATTCCGGATCGCGCAGATCTGGAATACGCCGCAGTCCAAAAGCTGCCGTGACCGCCTTCCATATCCATGCGAACGCAAGGAGCCATGCAAGAGCGTGAGCCAGCTGCATCATGCGACGACAGGAGCATCTTCGGACAGCGGAGGAGCGTACCGCGCTCCTGCGAAGAAGATGATGGCAGCAAGCAGAAGCGTCACCAGCGTCGAACCAAGTCCCAGGTTCAGCGTCGATCGGTCGCTAACCGCGCCGATGATGCGCGGGGAGATTGCATCACCCAGCGCATGGATGACAAGAAGCTGTCCAGCCATTGCCGTCGCCCGCACCTCAGGCCGAACCGCGTTCATCGTGGCCGCATTGACGGGCCCGGTACCGAGGAAGATCAGAAAGATGGCCAGCGCGAGCGAAGGAATGGTCATGCTGTGCGGCCCAAAGAAACAGACCAACGCTGGCGGAATCGCCAATGCAGCGCTGATCGCAGGAACCAGATAGAGCGCTTTCGGAGTCTTCTTCGACCAGCGTTGCGCGATCACGCCGCCGGTGATCGTGCCCAGCAGACCGGTAACCACGGTTACGGCCCCCATCAGGAAGGCTGCATTCGATTGTGACCGTCCATCGACGCGCTGCAGAAATGACGGCATCCACCAGGAGATTCCGCCGAGCGAAAAGGTAACGGCGGCATAGCCAAGAATCGACGCGAGATAAGCCTTGTTTTTAATGAGGGTTAGGACAGTTCCCTTCTCCAGCTTCGCCTTCTCGTGCTGACTGGCCCCGCGCTCAGGCTCCTTCATCAAGAAGAGGATCAGCAATGCAATGATCGCTCCGGGAACGGCAGAGACGATAAAGGCATGCCGCCAGCCGTAGTGTTCTCCGACGACGCCGCCGACCAGATAACCCAGCGCTGCTCCCACCGGAATGGCGACATTGAAAATGGTCAGGACGCGGTTGCGCTGCTCCGGAGGATAGAAGTCCGAAAGCAGCGCCGGGGCGAAGATGCCGAAGCTGGCCTCACCAATTCCCAGCGCAGCGTGCCGCAGATTCAACGAGTCATAACTCGTGACCGATGCCGTAAAGAAGTTGATGCCGCTCCAGAAAAGCGCCGCGACAACGATCATGGGCTTGCGGGGAAAACGGTCGCCGAGCCATCCCGTAATAGGCGAGGTCAGCATGTAGGCGATCATGAACCAGAACGTCAGAGTCCCGATGTGCTCGTCCGTAAGGTGGAACTCGCCCTTGATCTGCTCCTGCACGCCCGGAAGGATGTATCGGTCGATATAGTTGACGAAGTTCAACGCAGTCAACAGCACAAGGGCCGTAGTCGCTCCGGCAACTGCACGGACCTGAGAGGGTTTGGTGGCGGATGGCATCGCTCGAAGGATAGCAGGGACGGCAAGCTCCCGCCTCCAGCAAGGGCCGCCCCGCGACGACTGGCCATTCTGATCGTTATACTGTGGCGAACACGGAACGAAAGGGCTCAGGACGCATTGATTTCGAAGATATCGGGAAGTTTACTGGCAGTCGGGAGCCTGCTGTGTCTTTCCTCAGCTATCGCAATCTTTCACGGGCCACCCGTCATGGCGGCGCAGGAACCTGAGCTGCATTCGCAACCCCAGCAGAATGGCCGTCAGCCGGATCGCTCCCATATCTTTCTTGGCCTTGGACGCGTGCCCGACGCAGCGGCAGCAAAGCGAGGCGAGGGCCTCTACCAGCAGAACTGCCAGGCCTGTCATGGGGCAAAGGCTCGCGGCGGCATCGGACCAAACCTCGTCCGCTCTGTGCTCGTACTGCACGACGACGCAGGCGAAGAGATCGGCCCCTTCCTCAAGGAAGGCAGGCCACAAAGCGGCATGCCTTCCTTCGCGCAACTGACCGATACCCAGCGCACCGATATCGCCGAGTATCTCCACATGGAGATCGAGCTTGCGGCCAATCGTGGACTCTACAAACATAGCGGAGAGATGACCAGCGGCAACGTTGAGAAGGGCAGGCAGTTTTTTGCCGCCCATTGCGCCAGTTGCCATTCCACGACCGGCGATCTGAAAGAAATTGGCGCGAAGTACTCGCAACCGGCAGCGATGTTGGCGCGGATCGCCTGGCCGGAGAACCGGGGTCCACGCCAGGCGACCGTTACGACTCCCGATGGCAAAGCGCTGACCGGCGTGCTTGAGCATTATGACGACTTCGATACGACCCTCAAGATCAGCAACGGCAGCACAACGACCTGGCCTACAGACACCGTAAAGGTCAGCATCCCCGACAAGCTGGAGGGCCATCGCGCCCTGCTGCCGAAGTACACCGACGACGATCTGCACAACCTCACCCGATATCTGCTGACACTGAAATGAAGCGGCCCTTTTTTACAAAATTCGCGCAACTCGCGGCTGTCGCCGTACTCTCTGCCACTGCATCCATCGCCCAGCAGGCGCCCCCTCCATCCGGACTCAATCCCACTGCGCTGGAACTGTTTCATCAGCCTGCGGATACGTGGCCGACCTACAACGGCGACTACTCGGGACGACGTTTTAGTGCGATCCGGCAGATCACGCAGCAAAACATCACGGACCTTAAGATCAAGTGGAAGTACACGATCACCGGCATTCCACCCCTGCGCGGCAGCGGCCCTCTGATCATCAAATCGACGCCCCTGATGGTCCATGGCGTTCTGTACTTCACCATCCCTGACCACGTCTTTGCCGTAGACGCCCGAACCGGCAAAGAGAAGTGGCGTTTCGATTTTGAAGACCATGGTGGCCACGTGCTCGGCCAGCGCGGAGTCGGAATGTACGGAAAGTGGATCTACTTCCTCACTCCCGATGGATGGTTTATCTCTCTCGATTCGGAGACCGGCAAAGAGCGCTGGCGCAAGAAGGTCGCCGACGAGAAGCTCCAGTACTTCACCACAATGGCGGCCGTCATCGTAAAAAATCACGTCATCATCGGCGTCGGTGGCGACGCGATGGATGTCGCCGGCTACCTGGAGTCACGCGACCCCGATACCGGCGAGATGCAGTGGCGCTGGTGGAGCGAACCCCAGAAGATGGGCGATCCCGGTTCCGAGACCTGGCCGAACGAGCAGTCCATGCGGCATGGCGGCGGTATGACCTGGCTACCCGGAACCTACGATCCGGAATTGAACCTCATCTACTGGGGAACGGGAAATACCAATCCGGTCTTTGCAGGCCAGGGCCGCAAGGGAGCCAATCTCTACACCGATTCGATCGTGGCGCTGAACCCCGATACAGGCAAGATGGTCTGGTACTTCCAGGGTTCCCCGCACGACACCCATGACTGGGATAACGTGGAGACTCCGGTGCTCTTCGATATGGAGATCGACGGCAAACCACGAAAACTGCTGGCGCAGGCAGCGCGCTGCGGGTACTTCTTCGTGCTGGATCGCACTAACGGAAAGTATCTCGTCTCGAAGCCTTTTACAAAGACTGCCAACTGGTCGAAGGGTATCGATGAACGCGGCCAGCCAATCCCGGATCCCGACAAGGAGCCTAAGGTGGACGGCTCCATGGTGGATATAGCCAGCAACGGAGCTACAAACTGGCCCCCGCCAAGCTATAGTCCGCAGACAAAGCTCTTTTACGTGAATGCAACCGAAGGCTACAGCGTGGCCTACCTCTACGACACCTCGCCGCAGCCCGAAGGATACGGCGGAGGAAGCTCCGGCGCCTTCGATACCCACTCCTCGCTGATCGCCCTCGACGTTCTCACCGGCGACGTGCGGTGGAAACACATTCCTAAAGGCCGAGGCGCAGAGGGCGGAGGGATGTCCGGCGGCATTCTGACGACAGCCGCCGGCCTGCTTTTCACCGGGGATTCCGACAGACTGGCAGCGTTTGACGCCACTGCAGGAAAAATCCTGTGGTCGCAGAAGCTGGATCATCACGTCAGCAATGGACCGTCGACCTCGGTACTTGATAACAAACAGAACATCATCGTGGGCGCCGGAGATACCCTCTACGCGCTGACCCTGGATGGAAAATAAACCTTAAAATACTGATAAATTGACCTTTAGTTATTAAAAGGCTTGCACGAAGAAGCATTCCCTGGAGTCACCCGACATGGGGATTCCTCGTGCTCCCTTAAGGTGCAGGCGCATGCACGAAAGGTGGTATGGGCCTTTGTTTTCTTTGCGGCTAAGCTTTTCCCATAACAAATGAGGTTCATGGTTCGAGAACGGCAATCTCTTACCAGGTATTGGCTTCAAAAACGGTTATTTCGATTTAGTTTTGCAAAAAACAATTTTTGCTTGCTTTTGGGCAACCTTTCGCTGTTTTATACTCGTGTTGTTGCCCTTCGGCTTCGCCTGTGTGCTGGAATGCTCTACCCTTTCGCCAGCCCCTCGTCACAGGCTTGCATCATCTACTGCCAATACCTAGAAACAGCTGATTGTTATCGGCCCCTGCGACCTATTTCCGAAGAGGTTTCTATCTATGCGCATCGCATCTGTTGGCACGGCATATCCTCCCCATCGCTATCCCCAGGCTGTCATTACAGAAGCTCTGAAAGAGCGAATGCAAGACAAACTGGCGATGCCCGAAATTATGGACCGTCTTCATCGCAACTGCGGTGTCGACTACAGGCACATCATGTACCCGCTGGAATCGCTGGGTACGATGTCCGGTTTCGGACCGATGAATGATCTTTGGATCAAAGGTGCTGTCGAACTCGGACAGCAGGCGGTTCAAAAGGCTCTGGATCAGGCTGGCCTGGAGCCTGCCGACATTTCGGCAATCTTTTTCACCTCCGTCACCGGCCTCGCCTGCCCCAGCATCGACGCGCGGCTCGTGAACCTGATGAACTTCCCCAAGAACATCAAACGCACTCCGATCTTTGGTCTGGGCTGTGTGGCTGGTGCGGCCGGCATCTCCAGAACAGTCGATTACGTTCGTGCCTATCCCAAGCAATACGCCATCCTGCTCTCGGTCGAGCTATGCTCTCTCACCTGGCAGGAAGGAGACGCCTCGATGGCGGCGATTGTCGCCTCCGGACTGTTCGGCGACGGCGCTGCGGCAGTCATCGTGGCTGGAGAGGAGACTCCCCACGGAATAAAGCCCACCAGCGTCCAGGAGCCCTGCCCCAGGGTTGTGGCAACCAAGTCCACCTTCTATCCCAACACCGAGCACCTGATGGGTTGGAATATCAACCACACCGGCTTCAACATTGTTCTGTCGGCGGAGGTGCCTGACCTGGTAAACGCCGAGCTGAAAAATACCGTTGAGGACTTCCTGGCTGAGAACAACATGAACATGCATCAGATCTGCAGCTTCATCATGCATAGCGGCGGACCGAAGGTTCTGCAGGCCATGGAAAGCAGCCTGAGTCTTCCTCCCGGTGCACTTGCGGCATCGTGGAACAGCCTGCGGCAGCGCGGCAATCTCTCCTCGGCTTCAGTCCTTACCGTTATGCAGGATTATCTCTACAACCGGCCGGGCAGCCCGGGATGCTACAGCATGATGGGCGCAATGGGACCGGCATTCTGCTCGGAACTGTTGCTCCTTCAATGGTAAAACCGCTGGAAATTCATTCAATTCATTGCACGAATTTCCTCAAAAGAGGTGCTCATCCTACCCTTGTGGCATTTGTTTTCGCAGCTGAAGGGTAAAAAAGTTCCTATTGTTTCCCAAAAATCATTGCAAAAAGCTGCACACAGAGCGCCCTGTGCTTCGGGCGCTCTGTTGTTTTTGGCGGACTAACTCCTTACAGCGTCGGGCGGAATAGATTGTGGAAAAACTGTAAGTATCTGGCTATGTAAGTGCATATATGGAGAGTGGTCGCTCGATGCCGCATTTTTTCTTGGAGGAACCTTTTCTATGCTAAGACCGCTCGCCCTTCTTGCGCTGGCTGCAGCAATCGCTGTCCCCAGTGCCGCCAAAGCTGATTCTATTACCGGTGCTCTTGCTGCTACCGGCAGTGATTCTTTCACCTCAAACACCATTACATTTGGGGAGGCTCGAGTTGATGGTGGATCAGGTTCTACCACCGGAACATTCGCGCTTTATCTCACCAATGGTACCCCCATCAACTTCCTCTCTGGGACGCTGCCCTATTCCCAGGGGGCGAATCAAGTTCCCCCTGCCATCTCTCCGGTGCAGCTCTTCACCGTCAGCCAGAACGGTGAGACCTTCGCCTTCTTTATGACTGACTACAACGCACAGTTCGTAAATAACGTCACTGGATGCACCGTCGGCAACTGCCTCGACGTAACCGGACATGGTTTCTTCCGCGGAACCGGCGCCGTCAACTACGACGACAGCCCTGCCAGCTTCACCTTCACCTCGCAGTTGGTTGGCGATCAGACCTCGACTACGTTCTCGGCCTCCGCAGTTTCGGCCGCTTCGGCAGTTCCCGAGCCATCGAGCCTTGCTCTGATGGGAAGCGGTGTTCTGGCCCTGGCCGGTATGGTTCGCCGTCGTGTCTCTCGTTCCGTCTAACTGAAGTCGTTTGTGACTTGTAGTATCTGATCCACTGAAATAAAGAACCTCTCCAATACTTCCTGCAAGGAAGGGAGCGCTGGAGGGGTTCTTCTAAAAGCAGCGACCGTACGGAGAAGAAGGCCAGCTTAAAGCTGGCCTTCTTCTTTTGCCCTCAGACGATGCCGCCCCCCGAGCTTCCATGGATTGGCTCCAGCACTGCTATCGGGAAGCGTTGAAGACTCTCTCCCTCAGACAGGCAACAATAAAACGACCTAGCTACAATCTCCTCTCAGATACCGATCTCAATTGCTTCCCATCCGGCGTTGTAGTGGCCGCCGCTCCAGCTGTTGTTGGTGATGGTCCGGTCATTAATCTCCACGTAGACGAGATAACAACACGGTACGATATTGGGATCGCTCCACGGATCCCACAGAAATTCTGTGGGAACAACGTAGCCCTGGTCGGCGGTATTGCCGTTGTACGTCTTCGACAGGGGCGTAGACGAGGTGTCCACGACCGGTACGGAGAGCCCGGAGTTGCCGCGAGCAGTTACGCTGACGGAGCTCATATTGGGGTCATAGGCCTGGATGGTAACGAGGATGAGGCCGTCTCCCTTCCTGACCTTCCCGCACTTGAGAGGTACACGGGTACCATCCGGCTTTTGCAACTGCAGGCTGATGGTTGGGCGAGGCAACGGGAATGGGCCGGTGTTGTCGAGCCGTACCGCCTGTGGACTGCTGACACGGGTGTTCATGGCGGCATCGCGCACACGCAGGCGCAGATAGAAAACTCCGTCGGGGGTGGAGGTCGGCCACATCAGGAGGGTCTTTTCACCCGTGGTGGTTCGACCGCCGTCAGAGTCGGTAAGTTGGTCGATGCGGAACCATCCCGGATCACCCCCGGTGGATTGACTGCGGGTGCGGAAGTATTGGAATGGCGGCGGAATGATAAAGGGGTCTGGGGGAACCGGGGGTGGCGGCTGCGGCGGCACCTGGTCGTAACCTCCCTGAGGTCCCACCAGAATTGGGCTGTAACCGGAGTTGGGGGTATTGGAGACCTCCACCAGATACTCGACCGCAGTGGGCATGTTGAAGATCCCCATAAGCCACACCATGCCCCCAAAAGGGTGGTCGCCAACTCCTGCTGCTGGATTGGGAGATGGAACGTAGAAGTTCGGGATGCTGGGACCACTGCCGAAGCCCTGTGAGTCTACCTGTGTTGTTGGAATCGATCCGACGCGAGTGATGAGCGGATCGGGAGGACAGACCCGGATGCACTGTTTGTGGCAGCTCTCGGCACAGAGAATCATGCAGAGCTGGTAGCAGAATCGTTCAAGTTTGTTGCGCTTGATCTCTTCGCCCCAGTGCTCGACATCTCCGGACTGAATGATTCCGAACAAGCGTTCGACGAAGTCGGGTTTGCGCAACAGAGGACCGACGGCTTTGGCAAAGTCGAGGATCTCCTGCGTATTGACTTCACCTGCAGGCGTCTGCGGACAGAATTTTCTGCAGACACCGATGCAGCGTTTGCGACAGAAGAAGCGGCAGACCCAGCGGCAGTCCTGCCGGATTCCGACCTTGTCGAGAGCGGCTGCGAACTTTTCTGCATCGCCTGCGAGAAAAGCCTCGTAGGCGCTGGAAAATGCCTTTGGGTCGCTTGAGAGTTTCTCAATTGCCTCGCCGGTCTGCTGGATTTCAAAAGCAGAGAGGGTAGATTTCTTGGTTTCGTCCATAACGTCCGCCTTTCGTCTTTCAGAACAGGCCCAGGACAAGCATTCATTTTGGAAGGGGGGGGAGGGGGGAGCGGCTGGATGCCGGTAGGAAGAGCTTTCCGTTCAGCCTCGTGTCTGAACCGCAGAAACTATATGCTTTGTGCGCGGAACTTCGCAAGGGAGCTTAAGAATATTTTGTGAACCAGCGCTGGGACGGCTCAAGTTCAGCCAACCTGGCTAGCGATGGCTGAGGCGCAAAGATTGCCAGGAACCATCGGCCGTCCAGCCGCCATCGACCGTCAGGGTATGTCCGTTGATGAACCCCGAGCGGGCCGGATCGGCAAGAAACAGCACAGCATTCGCTATATCGTCAGGGGTAGCGAAGCGGGCCATCGGGACACGCCCGATGATGTCTTCATCCGTGTAGGCAGAGGCCGCCTGGTCCACATGGTCCATCTCGGTCTTCACCCAGCCCGGACAGACCGCGTTTACCCGGACGCCATGGGCGCCCCACTCCGCGGCCAGTGTGCGCGTCAGTCCAATCAGGCCATGTTTCGATGCGTTGTAGGCGGAGCGGTTCGCGATCCCTGTTATACCTGCGATCGAGGCGATGTTGACGATACTTCCCTGCCCCTGCTGCAGCATCAGGGCACCAAACCCCTGTGACAGCAGAAACGGCGCTACAAGATTGACCTCAAGAACCCGGCGGAAGTCTATGACCGAAACCGCTTCAGCAGGGGCGATAAAGCTGATTCCTGCATTGTTGACCAGAACATCGGCACGGCCCCAGCGCCTCCGCACGGTCTCGGCGCAGTGCCGCACGAAGCCATCGTCGGTAATGTCTCCCATAAACTCTTCGCGCTCGGCGGCTGGCGCAACCGAGGAGCATGGCTGGCGATCGATCAGGGCGAGGGCATACCCTGCCTCGGCAAGCATCTCAGAGGTGCAACGGCCAATTCCCTGCGCGGCTCCGGTAACGATGGCGACGTTCATGGAGCTATTGTCTCCGATCGGAAACGAAGGTGACGCAAGCAGGCGGCGACGAGAGAACGAAGATTAAGCTTCCCAGAACAGCGCCTGAGGTATAGGATTTGGCGCGGCAATATGAGGAGGCTCGTTCGATGACGCCTTTTGTCTGCTGGACGTTGTTCCTGTCTCTATTTTTACTGCAAGAACCTGCTCCTTCACCCGCGCCGGTAGCACCCATCCCCGCTGATGCTGCTCGTGCTGTGAATCCGTTCAAACCCACCCCGGAGTCCCAGGCCCGCGCGAAAAAGATCTACGGCTACGACTGTGCTCTTTGTCATGGCGAAAGCGGCGACGGCAAAGGGGGAGCGGCCGTCGACATGAAGCTCAAGATGAGGAGCTACTCCGATCCAGAGGCTTTGAAAGACCTGACAGACGGCGAGTTGTTCTACATCATCCGGCATGGAAAGGGAGCGATGCCGGCGGAAGAGGAAGCACGCGCCAAAGACGAAGATGTCTGGAACATGGTGGTGCTGGTACGGTCGTTCGCCAGGAAGTAAATGTGCTTTGTCCCGCTCATGCGGCATCATGGCTATACGCCCTAACGACATGCGAGTCGTGTAAAGATTGGCTCGAGAGCGTTGGACCGATCACGCAAAGCAGCTATCGCCAATAAGGCGTATAGTCAATCTAGAACTCCTTTCTCGCCTTCAGCGCTCAAAGCTTTGCTCCTGACGAGTGTCTTTCAAGCACACAACTGTTCGTCTGGAGTCATCATGAGTATCCCTCGGAATACCGATGTTAAGAAGCACCTTGCTCGTTCCATCCCTCGCTTTGTCGCTCAAGAGAAAGACAGCGAAAAACCACCGTCGGCGCTGTCTGAGGACGGAAGACCTGTTGAGCACCAGATTATAGAGAATGCCCCTTTGAAATCCGAGGCTCAATAAATTTCGTCGGGTTCGCTGGCCATTTTTCTTTACTGGGACTGCTCCCCCTGACAACCATATTTTGAGACTTCGACCATGAACCCGGTCTTGAATTCAGTTGGCAATCAGCGCGACAGCTTACACCAGCAATCGAATCCCATGGCACCGTATATGGCTTAGGATCCCTTCTCAAGGATTTCGTTTTGAGCGAGGTCCATGAGCCGTCTGTTGAAAGGAACTCAATGCCGATCAAACAGTTACCCCGAAACTGGCCTGGAAAGATATCGCGTCTGTTGTATGCGAAACCCGTGTGCCCTATGTGTACCTCGATTGAATTCCGGCGATCCCCTGCGCGTTCGCTCGATAGGATGTTGCAACTGGTAAACCTGGTTCCGCTGCAATGTACGAACTGCTGGCGCTACTTTTACTGGATGCGCGATGACAACGTTTTCACATCGCAGGCCGATCGCGCCGAATGGCTGAACTAAGAGGGATCGTGCCGCTGAACTACAGCATCCTGGAACAATCGGCAGAAGAGTTACGGGAGACGGAGAACTCGCCGTCAGTGAGCATGTGGCCTTACCTTGTCGATTCGGATCAGACAGAGCTGCTCAGAACAATCAGCATCTACGTCGAAAAAGGAGACACGACGGAACGCGCACGAGTGCTGTATATGAACGCGCCTGCTCTTGAGGTCTGGAAGAAAATGAACAAAGCGACGGGAACAGTGGGCGAGGTTCATCGACCACCGAAGTCGGCCCTTTTGCTTTTCGGAGTGCCATTCAGCGAATAGCGGGGTTCGGAGGAACCATGATGGCATGGGATCCTTTACTTATTTCGCAGGCATGGCCTTCGTTCGGGGATAGCGTGCTTCGACTACGGTGGAGATTCCACCTCGTGGACGAAAGTCCCCGACGATGATGGCCCAGACGGGATCGGTGGCCTTAACGACGTCTTCGAGAATCTGGTTGGCGATGTTCTCCTGAAAGATCCCGAGATTCCGGTAGGTAAAGAGATACTCCTTCAGGGACTTCAGCTCCATGCAGCGTTTGCGCGGCATGTACCGGATGGTGATCCGACCAAAGTCTGGAAGCCCGGTCTTGGGGCAGACCGAGGTAAACTCAGGGTCGTCAATAAGAATCTCGTAGGCGGGAAACTGGTTCGGCCAGGTTTCGATCTCGGGAAATTTCGTGTCGAGTCCAGCTGCGGCATGGTCGTCGGTATAGCCGGTCGTCTTTTTCTGCTGCTTGCTCATAGGGATATTTTATCGGGTTTACGAAGGCCGGAGCGTCTTGATTACCTAAGACAAGGCGCTTTGCCACAGCATCGGTCGACAGATAGGAAGGCATGAGACTTATCACCCGCAGGTCCTTCAAGACGAATAACTTGCACCCCGCCCCGCTCGTGCTGACGGCCGTGCTCATCCTTTCTTCATGCTCGAAGGCCCCGCAGCAGCCAGCGGCTCCGACTGCTGCAAAGCAATCCAACCCCATCTACGTGAACCAGCAGTACGGCTTCCGATTCGATCTTCCCGCCGACTGGAAGGGTTACACCGTCCATACGGAAACGTGGGACGGGACGACCCAGACGAACCCACCCCGCAAGGAGCATGGGCCGAAGATCATTCTTCGCGATCCGCGCTGGACAGTATCCACACCCCGGCAGGACATCCCCATCATGGTCTTTACCCTTGCACAGTGGAACGAGGATCTCATCGTCAGCGCCGCGCCGATCCCGCCTTCTGAGCTGGGCAGAAACGCGCACTATGTCTTCGCTCTCCCTCCGCGCTACAACTTCGCCTTTCCCGACGGCTTCCAGGAAGTGGAGGAGATCCTCCAGGCCAAGCCCCTTCACGCCTTCTAATCTCTCTTCTCCCGGTGTCCGAAAACCGCCCGGAATGATTGACGACCAATTTAGTCCTGATTAGACTGAAAGATGAGCTGCGCAAGTCGTTCAGGGTCGCCGGCAGACGCACGGAGTCGCATCACGGTGGGCCATCGAGGGAGAGAACCACCAAATGTTGCAGGCATTTATCATTACCCTCCGCGAAGGTGTGGAAGCTTCGCTGATCATCGGGATCGTCTTCGCATACCTGACGAAGATCGGCCGGAATGAGCTCAAGCGGACGGTCTTCTGGGCCCTGGGAGCCGCAATCGCCGCCAGTGTCGTCGGAGCCATGATTCTGGCGCACACGCAGCTCAACAGCGACATCTTCGAAGGCTGGGTGATGCTGGCCGCCGCCGCCTTCGTCATCAGCATGATCTGGTTCATGCACAAGGCCGCCCGCACCATGCGCGGTGATATCGAACAGAAAGTAGCTCGCTACACTTCTGAGAATGCAGGAGTTTCTCAACTCGGCCTCTTCTTCTTCGTTTTTCTTCTGGTACTCCGTGAGGGGGTGGAGACAGTCCTGATCCTCTCCGCCGTCACTCTGAACTCGACCGAGCTGCTGAGTTTTACCGGCACCGTGCTTGGAATCGCCGTCGCGGTCGTCTTCGGCGTCCTCTTCATTCGCGGCAGCGTCAAGATCAACCTGCAGCGGTTCTTCCGTGTCACCACGGTCATCCTGTACTTTGTCGCCTTCCAACTGGTAGTCAGCGGCCTGCATGAGCTGAGCGAGAACGGCGTACTGCCCTCCAGCCAGGCCGAGATGCGGATGATTGGCCCCATCGTGCGCAACGATCTCTTCTTCTTCGTCACCATGCTGGCGCTCGCCGGCCTGATGATCCTGATGGAGTACCGCCGCCGCGCTCCGGTCACCCTGGCCGCCAATGCCACTGCAGCTGACAAGCGCCGTGCCGAGTGGACACAGCGCCGCGAGAAGATGTGGATGACCGCCGTCGTCGTCACTAGTTTTCTGTTCATCTTCCTCTCGACCGCGGAGTTTATCTACGCCAAGAGCTCCACGGCGCTCTCTCCTACTTCCGCAGTGACACTGGTGGGAAGTCAGGTAACGGTTCCAGCAGCCGACATCAACGACGATCAGCTTCATCGCTATGGCGTCAACGTGGATGACGGCAAGGGCGGCAACGTCCAGGTCCGCTTCCTGCTGTACAAAAAGCCCGATGGCAATATCGTCTCGGTTGGCGATGCCTGCAGGATCTGCGGCCCGGTGGGCTTCTACATCGGCAGCCAGGGAATCACCTGCAAAATGTGCGCCTCTCCCCTGAACCCCTCTTCGATGGGGCAGGAGGGCGGCTGCAATCCCATTCCACTCAAGAGCACGACCGCAGGCGGACAGGTTGTCATCCAGGCGGCTGACCTGAAGACGCTGGTCCCGGTCTTCGAGCGTTAGGGGCAGAAGATGTTTTTTCGCCTTTTAATGGAGAGCTTCCGCCGCCAGCGACGACGCAAGGCGCTGGCCGGGCTCGCGATTCTTCTGGGCACAACTGCCGTCACCGCCATGCTGGCGCTCGCGACGACCATCGGAGATCGCATCCACAAGGAGCTGGCAAGCTACGGCGCCAACATCATCGTCTATCCTGCGGCCGACCAGCTTGAGGTGAAGGTTGGTGGTGTGGATGTAAAGCCCGTCTCCGGCGGGGCGTACCTGCACGAAGGTGATCTGAAAAAGCTGCGCGGAATCTTCTGGGCGAACAACATCACTGGCGTCAGCCCGGAGTTGCCGGTACGCGTGTTCGGCAAAACCGCGCTGGGCACTGATGTAGACGCGGCAGCAACCGGACTGTGGTTCGATCACTCACTCAGCAACGGTGGTTCGGCACTCAAAACCGGGTCTGTCGCCATGCATCCCTGGTGGAAGATACAAGGAGCGTGGCCGCAGGAGAGTCAGACTCGCGGCCAGCATGCAGAGGTTGCGGCAGGTTCCGCGCTAGCCCAGCGATTGCACCTCAAATCAGGTGACGAGATTCAGGTCGGCGGACATCCCGGTGACGCTTCGCAGGCAATGACGCTGCAGGTGACGGGAGTGGTTTCAACAGGAGACGCCATGGATAATCAGCTACTGCTGCCGTTGAACGCCGCGCAGCAGATCGCGGGTACTCCGGATGCAGTTCGCAGGGTTGAAATCTCCGCCCGCACCAAGCCCGAGGATGCCTTCGCCCGCAAAGACCCGGACTCGCTCTCACCCGCACAGCGCGAGATTTGGTATTGCCGTCCTTACGCCAACTCCATCGCCTACCAGATTCGCGAAGCCATCCCCGGCGCACGCGCAGAGCAGATTCGCCGCGTCGAGCAGAGCGAAGGCACTGTCCTGAAGCGCATCAGCGGGTTGATGTGGCTGATCAGCGCAGCGGCGTTGCTGGCAGCAGCTTTTGCCGTCAGTGCCGCGATGGCGACCGCCGTTCTGGAGCGCCAGGCGGAGATTGGCCTGATGCGCTCGCTCGGCGCGAGCAAGACAACAGTAGCGCTGCTCTTCTACGCCGAGGCTGGGCTGCTGGCGGTCTTCGCCGGCGGTTTGGGATACCTCGCCGGTTCAGGCCTTGCGGCATGGCTGGGAGCGCGAATCTTCGAGACAGGCGGCGGCGTGACGCTGGGCTCACTACTCATCCCGGTGCTCTTCCCTGTCGTCGTTACGCTGGCGCTGGTCGTAGCCATCGCAGGAAGCACCCCGGCCATCCGCCGCGCCCTGAATCACGATCCTTCCGCCATTCTGAGGTCCGGCGTATGAGCAGGCTGAGCATGACGGCGATTCTGCGGCGCTCGCTGGTGCATCGGCGGGCGCGAAGCTTCTCCGCGCTGATTGCCCTGACGGTCTCGGCGGCGGTCGCAACGGCGCTGCTGACTCTCTACGCCGATCTGGATTCGAAGCTGCATCACGAGTTCCGCAGCTTCGGCGCAAACATCGTCGTCACCGCAGAGGATACGACCCGCGGGCTTGCCCCGGATGCCATCGAGCGTGTGCGAGCGGCTGCTGGACCCGATGCGCAGGCGGCCGAGTTCGGATACGCCATCGCCACCACCGACCGAGGGACGCCCGTCGTAGTGGCAGGGACAGATTTTGCGGCCGTGCGAAGGCTGAACTCCTGGTGGAAGGTCGATGCCTGGCCTGCGAACACAGAAACACAGGCTGCACTGCTCGGCCAGCGGGCAGCGGAATTTGTCGCCGACGAACACAGCGTGCAACTGAAATTTGCCGATCGCGCCATCACCCTGCGTGGCGTAGGAAGACTGCACACGGGTGGTGACGAGGACAGCCGCATCTACCTCCCCATGGCTGCCTTCACCACCTGGACAGGCGCAGCGCCGAGCACCATCGAGGTTCAGATACCCGGGGGCGAGGCGCAGGTAGAGGCAGCGATCACCCGTCTGCGCGAGGCGATGCCAACGGCAAAGGTCGAGCCGGTACGGAAGCTCGTGGAAGGCGAGAGCAGGATCGTCGATAAGACCCATGCGCTGATGTACGGCGCCGTGCTGTTGATCGCCCTCACCGTCGCCGTCAGCGTGCTGGCGACGCTGTCTGCGAGCGTGCTGGAACGCAGGCGCGACTTTGCCCTGATGAAGGCTCTAGGGGGCTCGCAGTCCACCCTGATGGCGATGTTTCTGCTGGAGGCCCTGGTGCTTGCGCTGGGTGGCGTTGTAGGCGGCTTTGTCATCGGCTCGGCTGCGGCATGGACGATCAGCCAACTGGACTTTCATACGGCCACGCTTCCCCGGCTGGGTGTCGTGCCCATCGTGCTCCTGGTCAATGTCCTGATCGCCGCCTTTGCCGCCCTGTTGCCGGTGCGGGCACTGCGAGGGCTGGAACCGGCAGCGCTGCTGAAGGGCGAGTAATGGAAGTGATACAAAAGAGTTCTGGGATGGAGAATCCGATCGATCTTGAGACCCGGCCGGACTGTGCAGTCATTGCACTGCACGGCGTGACGCGCGAGTACGCCGGCCACGCCGGCACGGTCCGCGCGCTGGACCAGGCCTCGTTCTCCATCGTCGCTGGCGAGTGGGTCGCCATCACCGGCCCCTCAGGCTCGGGAAAGAGCACACTGGTGAACCTGATCGGCTGCCTGGACCGGCCGACCTCGGGCGAGCTTCGAATCGACAGCGTCGATGTAGCGGCGATGTCCCCGACGGAGCTGGACCGCTTTCGGGCCGACAAGATCGGATTCATCTTCCAGCAGTTTCACCTGATCCCCTACCTGTCGGCCGTTGAAAACGTCATGCTGGCGCAATACTTCCACTCGATGACCGATGAAAAAGAGGCCAGGGCGGCGCTGGAACGTGTTGGGGTGGGCCATCGCGCCAACCATCTTCCCAGCGAGCTCTCTGGCGGCGAGCAGCAGAGGGTCTGCATCGCCCGCGCACTCATCAACAATCCTCCCATCCTGCTGGCGGACGAGCCGACGGGGAACCTGGATGCGGCAAACCAGAAGATTGTGGCCGGACTTTTGCAGGATCTGCATGCCCATGGCCATACAATTGTCATGGTTACGCATGACCCTGAGATGGCCGCCCTGGCGCAGAGAAAGATCGCGCTCAGTCACGGCAAGGTATTCTGTCACCCGGTTGGTGGGCCGGTAATCTCCCTGCGGAAGTAAGTCATCGGTTCCCTGCTCTCATGAACGTATCGAGCCCGTTTCAACGTTTTAACCGTCAGGAGTGGAGCGCATTAAGCGCTGGCCAGAGCCTCCCCCTGACCGACGAGGATATTCGCTCGCTACGCGGACTCTGCGACCGACTCTCGCTCGATGAAGTCGCCCGGATGTACCTTCCGCTTTCGCGACTGCTGAAGCTGCGGTTCGAGGCCGGCCAGCATCTCTTTCTTGCACAGAACGCCTTCCTTGGCCGGGAGAACGAGCGGAGCCCCTTTGTAATCGCGATCAGCGGAAGCGTCGCCGTCGGCAAGAGCACCTTCGCTCGTACCCTGCAGGCCCTTCTGACCCGCTGGCCGGGTCACCCGAACGTCTCCCTGGTCACTACAGACGGATTTCTTTATCCCAACGCTGTACTGGAAGAGCGGGACCTGATGCGCCGCAAGGGTTTCCCGGAGAGCTACGATCTCCATCGGCTCCTTGGGTTTCTTCACGGAATTAAATCGGGCGACGAGAAGGTCTCAGCGCCGGTCTACTCTCACCTCAGCTACGACGTCACGCCAAATGAGGTTCAGCTCGTGGAGCAGCCAGACATCCTGATCTTTGAGGGACTGAACGTACTGCAGGCGCCACGAGGAGCCTCCGTGATTGCGTCAGACTTCTTCGACTACTCCATCTTTCTCGATGCCAACAAGGACGACCTGGAGATGTGGTATGTCGAACGATTTCTCGCGCTGCAACGCACAGCCTTCCAGAATCCCTCCTCCTACTTTTACCGCTATCGCACTCTGGAGCGGGAAGAAGCAGTGGCAACAGCCCAGAAGATCTGGCGCGAAATCAATCTGCCAAATCTTGTGGAGAACATCCAGCCGACCCGCCAACGCGCAGACCTGATTCTGCACAAGGGAGCAGGCCATGAGATCGAAGCAGTATCGCTGCGGCGATAATTCCCACCGCGGCATCGTTTGAGAGTCTCATCCCGACCGGAGGCGCAAAGCGCCGGAGTGGAGGGATCTGCGGTTTACTCCGCCCCGTCAGGCAATTCACTCAGATAACCCACCCCGTCAGCGCTCTCCCCACTTCAGTTTATTGCGCAGCACACTGAAGAGACCATTGCGGCGAGGCCGGAGGAGTCGCACGCTATGTTCGGAACGACGGCAGTGAACCTCGTCGCCTAGTTCCAGCTCAACCGCCTCCTGGCCGTCCACGGTGAGATAGGTTAGGTTCGCTCCCCCATCGACGCGGATATTGACCTCGGCGTCTCCCGGAACGACGATCGGACGGATCGTCAAAAGGTGCGGGCAGATCGGCGTAATGACGAGCGCGTTGACCGAAGGCATGACAATCGGACCGGCAGCGGCCAGGTTGTACGCCGTCGAACCGGTCGGGGTGGAGATAATGATGCCGTCGGCGCGCATGGTGGCGACGAACTGCTTGTCGATCTCGACGGTAAACTCAGCCATGCGGGCGATGGCGCCCTTCGAGACCACAATGTCGTTGAGAGCATCCCAATGCTTCAATACCTTGCCGTTGCGGATCAGCTCGGAGTGCATCATGTCGCGCTCCTCAATGCTGGCGCAGTTGTCGCACCAGGCCTCGAGCGCCGTATAGAGCTCCGACAATGGAACTTCGGTTAAAAATCCAAGAGAGCCGAGGTTGACGCCAAGAATGGGCGCGGGAGAGTGCGCAAATGCACGGGCCGCAGCCAGAAGCGTACCGTCGCCTCCCAGCACGATCACCAGGTTGGGCTTTTCCCGGGGCATCTCCTCTCGGGAAGTAAAAGGAAGGTTTTCGCCGAGATAGGCCGCGGTGTGAGGATCGAAGACGGTAGCGTAATCGTGCGACTCCAGCCAGGCAACAAGCTCGCGCAGAATAGAGGCAAGCTCGGGCTTTTGCGGCTTCGAGATAATGGCGGCCTTGAACATGGTTGTAGTTAGTGTACCGGTTCAGACAGGAGAATCAGGCCGCGCCGAAGACCGCCCGCAGAAGATACTCGTGATTGCCCTCCATGCCCTGGATGGGAGAGTCGATTACATCCAGGCGCGAGCCTCCCAGCTCTTCAACGGCATCTGAAACGCGGTCGATTGCCATGCGGCGCGCCTCGGGATCGCGCACGATGCCTCCTTTGCCGACGTTATGGCGGCCCGCCTCGAACTGCGGCTTGATGAGGATGACGGCGGTTCCCTGCCAGCCCTCAGCATCTTCAGAACAAAGAGCTTTGAGAACGGACGGCAGGACCAGAGTTGCGGAGATAAAGGAAACATCCATTGCCAGGAAGGTGGGAACCGGTTGGCCGGGAAGGAGTAGTTCGGAGATTTCGAGCTTGCGGGCGTTAGTGCGTTCGCGCAGGGTGACGCGGGGGTCGTCGCGGAGTTTCTGGGCGATCTGGCCGTAACCGGTATCGACCGCTACGATGGTTACGGCTCCAGCCTGCAGCATGCAGTCGGTAAAGCCTCCGGTCGAGGCCCCGATGTCCACGGCGTGGACCCCGGCAAGGGAAATTGCCCAGTGGTTCAGAGCGTGCTCGAGCTTGAGACCGCCGCGGCTGACGTATTTGAGGTCGGAGCCAAGCAGGCGGATCGCGGCATCCGGCGGGACGCTGATGCCGGGTTTATCGATCTTTTGCTCATTGACGAGGACCCGTCCGGCGAGGATGAGGGCCTGAGCGCGTTCGCGGGAGGCGGCATGACCTTGATCGACGAGCAGTTTATCGAGCCGGTTCTTCATGGGGATGCAGTTCCAAAGTGGGACTCATGTAGCTATTCCTTAAGGTACATCCTGCGGGTCTCTACGTTAGATTGGCTAGGAAGGTGAAAGGAAACTCCATTCGCCAGGAAGGAAGATGGGTGTGGCTTTGACCGCTAAAGTGATGGAGATGCCCGCGCCGAGCGTGCGGGAGGTACGAGACGACGCCACGCTGGTGATGGAGATCCGAGGTGGCGACGAGGCCGCGATGGCATGCTTCTACGATCGCTACGCCCGCGTGGTGTATTCGGTCCTGCTGCGAGTGCTGCATCACCCTTCGTCGGCCGAGGACCTTCTTGAAGATATTTTTCTGGGCATATGGCGCAATCCGGAGGAACTACTGGAGGTCCGCGGCAACCTTGGCGCATGGCTCGCGATCCTGGCCCGCAACCGGGCGATCGATGCGCTGCGCCGGCGCAGCCCCCGGGGGACCGTGGCGGATATCTCGATGGCCGCCATGCACGACCTGTCCAGCGAAGCGGAACGCCAGGCTGTGGCCGAGAACACGCGAGCGGCAATAGCGCAGCTCGCTCCCGAACAGAGGAGGATCTTTGCGATGGCCTTCTTCGACGGATTGAGCGATAAGGAGATCGCCGAGATCGTGGGCGAATCGGCTCCGCTGATCAAGATGAGGATTCGGGACACGCTGCTGGCGCTGAGAAGGGCGGCACGAGGATGAGCAGGACGACGGCTCACTACGAGGATACCGATCTTGCAATGTTCGCCATGCAGCTGCTAGAGGGCGAAGAACACCAGGCCACGTCTGAACATGTGAGTGGCTGCGCGTTCTGCAGGCAGGAGCTTGCGCGGCTGCACGGAGACCTGGCTGCCTGTGCGTATGGGGTAGAGATGCATGCTCCGGCCTCATCAGTCCGGGAGCGAGTGATGCATCGGGTGACCCGCGAGAAGAAGGCCATTCCGCCAGCTCCGGTCGAGGAGGCTATCCCTGCTCCCGCACCAACGACGACGGTTTCGGTCGAACCGGCAGAGGAAGAGGAGCCTCGTCTCGAGTTTCGCAGACGCAACGTAGAGCCTGAACCGGAGCCCAGACCTGCGAAGCGGTGGCGATCAGAGGATAGACCGAGGCGGCAAAGCGCCGGCGTGGCCAAAGGGATATTCGTCTGGCTTGGGTGGGCCATCGCCGCGGGGTTTGCCGTGGCGGGAGTGAGGCTGTACCAGCAGCAGATGGAGTACAGGACGAGACTTGCCGTCCTGGACGCCGAGGTGAGCCAGCTCCGGGCGAATGCCACAGGCGCAGGGCGGCTGATAGAGGCGATGACCGATCCTTCGGCACAGCGCGCTCTGCTCTCCCCTCCCGAGTCCGATTCCGGGTCACTGGCGGAAGGACACGTGATCTACGACGCCGACAGGGGTTCGCTGATTCTGCTGGCGGACCATCTTGCTCCGGTGGGAATCGACAAGACCTATGAGCTGTGGATGATTCCAGCAGACGGAACCAGTCCCATTCCGGCGGGTACATTCCACCCTGACGCGCAGGGCAACGGGAACGTGATTCTGCCTTCGCTGCCGAAGGCTGTCGCGGTAAAGGCGTTCGGGATAACGATCGAGGACGGGGCTGGATCGCAGACTCCGACGATGCCGATTGTGCTGGCAGGAAGCTGACCGGGACGGCTTTCTTTTGGATAGTCCACAAAAATCCCTGTACTTGCCAGTAGCGTTTGTGGCGCTTCGGGCAAAATACAGGGATTCTTCGCGTTGCTCAGAATGACGGCTTCTTAAGGCCGGGGACTGCGCTACGGCAGCTGGGTCCGCACCATGATGCCCTTGCCCTGCAGGGGCACGGTCGTCTCTACGACATCGGTATCGGTACGGATGATCGTCATGCGGTCCGACTCAGGAGACGTCACGTAGACCTTGCCGGTAGGCGTACCGCTGATGCAGGCGATGAAGGTAGGATGGGGCGAATCCGGTACCGGGATGGTAGCCGTGACGGTGTTGGTGGTCAGGTTGACGACCGAGACCGTGCTGTCTGCCCGATTGATGACGTAAGCACGGGAGCCATCCTGCAGGACCGCTACCATCAGGGGGTCGACGCCCACGGGTACAGTAGCCAGCACCTGGCCAAATCCATTGGCATCGATGGGGTTGTTAGGGTCGCAGTTAGGATTGCCTGGAAGAGCGGCCGCTGAGCAGAGAGGGATGTTGATGATGCTTACCGATCCCTTGGACACGCCATCGCCCTCGTTGGCGACGACCAGCTCGTTGCGGGTAGGTGCGAGATCGGCCCAGATCGGAGCGACTCCAACCGGAATCGGATTGACCGCAGGCGCGGGAACGTTATCGGCCTGATTGGTCTGCGCGTTGATGACGGAGACGGTATTGTCACCTTTGTTCATGATGAAGGCGCGCTTGCCATCAGTGGTCATTACGCCGTAGATGGGGCTGCGTCCTACGTCGATCTTGTTAGAGATAGTGCTGCTTGCCATCTCGATGGCGGCAACTTCGCCAGGGCCACCATCGTCCTTCTGACTGATAACGTAGGCGCGAGGCGAGCCGGAGTTGCCAGCGATGTAGACCGGAGAGTATCCGGGATCAATGGGAAACTCCTGATTCAGCGAGGGAGGCGGAGGCGATTCCTTGAGCTGCGCCACAGCGGTGCGACCGGGTTCTGTGACAAAGAGCGCAGTAGCGTCGGAGAAGATGCTGTTGGAGTTCGCGTTATCGAGCAGCGTTGTCTGGATGACATCGCGGGTCTGCAGCGAGGGGGAGATATCGAAGCTGGTGAGCGTCTTATCGCCGTTGAGCGTGTAGCCGGTGTTTCCGGACGCGTCGAGCATCAGGTAGTACGGCGAAGCCCCGACGTTGGCGGTGACCAGAACGCTATCGCCGGAGAAGTCGACGATCGTAACCAGGCCAGGCAGATCAGGTCCCGGACTGGAGATCGCGATCGCATATTTATTGGGCTGCGAGGCAGGTCCAACGGGATTGATGCTGGTGACAACAGGACGATAGGTGTTGCCGCAACCTGCCAACGATCCGAGGGAGACCGCGGCGAAGGCGAGGGTGGAAATAGCCTGGAGACGTGACCGCCTGGATGGCCGGTCGATACGAACCTCAGGGGTTCCTTCTGCTTCAATTCTTCCTAAACGCAAAACTGCTCCCGCGGTGCTGCTGGTGATTAGCTAAGCTACAGATGAGATTGTAAATCACCACGGCTGGAAAACCCGGCGGGAGTGACGAAATGCAGGTCTGGCGGAAGGCAATTCCGGAGGGGCGAGACAGGGTGCAAGCGAGGGCACTGACCTGGGTGGTGGGTCTGTTGCTGCTTGCAGGAGCTCTGGCGCTGCCACTGGGTACGGCCCGGCTGGGACTTCCGCTGTGGCCCCTGGGAAGACCTCTGCTGCTGAGCGTGGGCTTTGCGGCTGTCGTGTTGTTGCTGCGCGCGGCGACGCCTGCGGCCTCGGCGATAGGGCTGCTGATCTGTTTCCTTCTTGCCGAAGCTCCTGCGGCGTGGTCGCGCTACGCAAAAGACACGGCAGAACATTGGCTGCTTGCAGCACTGGCGGCCCTGTTTGTGCTGACCTTTGCGGCGACAAAGTATGGCAGAGGCAAAAAGGAAGCGCGCGGCCTGTCGGAGTCGCGGCGCGGAAGAAGCGCGTCGCAGATTGTGGCGAATCTTGGGATAGCCGGGCTGTTTGCCGCGGTGGGGTGGTACGAAGGATGCGTGGCTGCCCTCGCCGAGGCGGCGGCGGATACGGTTTCTTCAGAGATCGGGCAGGCAACGGGGCATCGGGCACGGCTGGTGACGACAGGCCAGATTGTGCCTTCGGGGACCGATGGCGGAGTTACGACTGCAGGAACGGTGGCCGGGCTCGCGGCAGCGGCGATTGTTGTTGCGATTGGCTCCGGGCATCATGCATTGTGGCCGACCCAGGTGGTTACCTGGATGGCGGCGGGCGCTGGGCTGTACTTCGACAGCTTGTTGGGAGCGACGGTAGAGCGGCGGGGCTGGATGGGGAATGATCTTGTGAACTTCTCTTCAACGCTGTGCGCGGCTGTGCTTGCGAGCATTTTCTGAGCGAACCGCTGGTGGCTTCCGCTCTGCCGGACGCGATTGTCGGCTCAACAAGCATCGCTGAGACCGCAGATCCTTCGACTTCGCCCTTCGGGCTCCGCTCAGGATGACACTCCGTGAGGATGGCCCCTTCAAGTCCACTGAAATTTGGTTGTTCTGAGGACGAGTGACGTGCCGAAGAAGAGTCTTGAGGATGGCCGCGCTTTACTTGAGGACTGCGCTCTTAATCGTCGCCTTTGCGGAGCCAATCGAAGTTGAGGTTGAGCCTCCAGGCGGTGTAGCTGAGGACCTCATGGGCGTATCGCATGAAGAGATCCCACCAGCCGAGGTGTCCTACGGTGGCTCGCGGTGAGGTGTAGACGTCGAGGCCTATATCCTGGCAGAGTTCGCGAATGCGAAAGAGATGGGTTCCGTCGGAGACGACGACGATATGGTGCAGGTTAAAGTCTCGGGCGATGGCGGCAAGACGATGGACCTGTTGTTCAGTATCGGTGGAGCTGGTCTCAGCGATGATGTTGCCGATGGGGACGCCGTGGGCGAGAAGGTAATCGCGTCCGACACCGCCCTCGGTATGGCCGGAATCCTTGTCGCTTCCTCCTCCGAGGGTAACGATGATGGGGGCGATCTTCATGCGGTAGAGATCGACGGCGTGGTCGAGGCGGAAATGGAGCGTGGGGGAAGGGCGACCGGAGTACTCTGCAGCTCCAAAGACAGCGATGGCGTCGGCCTGCTGGGCCTGATCCTCAGAGGCGACTTCGTTGATCTGCTGGACGACGTAGAAACACCAGGCCACACCAATGACGAATGCGGTGATCAGTAGCGTGCGCAGCAGGGTGCTTGCCGTCGAAGGGTGCTGACGGCGCTGATTGTTGCGGGAAACCATCATGGCCTGTGAGAACTTCGAGTGTAAGGCATCCGCGCCGGGAACCCCAAGAAATTCAGTGACTCAGGGCGAGCGCAATCTCGTGGGTTGGGATAGCGCCTTCACGGAGAATCATCCAGGAGCTTCCGCCGGCGGAGATATCGACGATGGTGGTAGGGACGGAGCGCGCCGTCGGCCCCCCGTCGACGATGAGTGGGATCTTGTCGCCAAGTTGCTCGCGAACCCCGTACGCGTAGGTACATTCGGGCATCCCGAAGAGGTTCGCGGAGGTTGCGGTAATGGGAAGACCGAGGCTGGAGACGATGGCTCGGGGGATTGCAGCCTCCGGCACGCGCAAAGCGACATTGCCGGTATTGGCGGTGACGCGGAGGGGCAGTTTGGAGCCGGCACGAACGATAAGCGTGAGCGGTCCGGGCCAGAAACGCTCGGCGAGGCGGTCAAAAGCGGTGTCGAGCCCGCGGGAGAGCTCGTAGGCCTGGGCGACATCGCGGATGAGCAGAGACAGAGGTTTGTGGCGGGCTCGCGACTTGATCTCATAGATGCGATCGACGGCGCGCAGATTGACCGGATCGACCGCGAGGCCATAAAAGGTATCGGTAGGAAGAGCTACAACCTGACCTGCGTGGAGACGATCAGCTACCTGAGAGATGAGCTCTGGTTCGGGCTCATCGGGATGAATACGAAGCGTATCGGCCGTCAAAATCCTGAAGCTCCTGTGCCGTGTGCGGCCTTCTGGAACATAGGATACCGCTGGAGCCGGTCAAAAGCGATGCGTCTGATCAAGACGGCGTAAACTTTTGGGATGGCGGGAAGCGAGGAGATCAAGAGTCGCAGCAATGCGCGGGTAAAGCAGCTACGCGCAGCCTTTGCGGGACAGGAGCGGCTGTCAGAGGGCCTGCTGGCGATTGAAGGGGAACATCTTCTGGAAGAGGCGGTGCGCAGTGGTCTGGAGATCAGGACCGTCTTTCTGACGGAGCATCAACAGATTCCAGATGGAGTAAAAGCGACGACCGAGATTGTGCGGCTCAGCACGGACGTATTTCGCAGCGCGGTCGAGACGCGGTCTCCGCAGGGCATTGCAGCGCTGGTGGCTCCCGCAAAGTTTGAGATCGCCGAGATCTTTGAGCGACAGGACCAGGCGCTGATTGTGATTGCCGCGGGCCTGCAGGATCCGGGGAACCTGGGCACGATCATCCGGTCGGCAGAGGCCTTTGGAGCAAATGGCGTGATTGCGACGCCGGGAACGGTGAGCGTGTGGAACCAGAAGGCTGTTCGGGCGAGCGTGGGAAGCGTGTTTCGTCTACCGGTAGCTACGGCCGCGACTCAAGAGATTGCAGATCTGGCAGCGGAGTATGGCGTCCGGTTGCTTGCTGCTATGGGCTCGGCGAAAGGCGGTGTGCTGCGCGCCCAGGATATCAGCCTGAGTGAGCCATGCGCGTTTCTGATTGGCAATGAGGGGGCGGGGCTCTCGCAGGAGTGGATGAAACTGGGAGCGGAGAGCATTACGATTCCCTGCCCCGGCCCGGTCGAGAGTCTCAATGCGGCGGTTGCGGCTTCGCTGCTGCTGTATGAGGCCTCGCGGCAAAGGTCGCTGGAGACGAGAAGGGGCGCACCTCGGATTCCCGGGCCTCTGCGAAGACGCCCGACGGGGGCGACGCGATGAGCCTGTTCGATACGACGCCGATGACGACGGCATCGCGGGGAGCGGTGCGGGCTCCGCTGGCAGAGCGGATGAGGCCGCACACACTGGACGAGTATGTCGGTCAGGGGCATCTGCTGGGTCCGGGTAAGCCGCTGCGCGTGGCGATTGAAAACGATGATCCTACGTCGATGATCTTCTGGGGACCGCCGGGAACGGGCAAGACGACGCTGGCGAAGATTATCGCGCAGCGGACGCATGCGACGTTTATTGAGTTTTCCGCGGTGCTGAGCGGGATTAAGGAGATCAAACAGGTGATGGCCGATGCCGAAAAGGCGGCGCACCTGGGGTCGCGGACGATTTTGTTTATCGATGAAATTCATCGCTTCAACAAGGCGCAGCAGGACGCATTTCTGCCTTATGTGGAGCGCGGGACGATACGGCTGATCGGAGCGACGACGGAGAATCCATCGTTTGAGATCAACTCTGCCCTGCTGTCACGCTGTCGTGTCTATACGCTGGTGGGGCTGACGGAGGCACAGGTTGTAGAACTCCTGCAGCGGGCGCTGAACGACGCGGAGCGCGGGCTGGGAGCCTCGGGGATTACAGCTGAAGATGAGGCGCTGGCAACGATTGCTTCGTACTCGAGCGGCGACGCTAGAAATGCGCTGAATGCGCTGGAAGTGGCAGCGCGATTGGTACAGGGCCGCAAAGAAAAGATATTGACGAAGGCGATCGCCGCAGAAGCGCTGCAGAGGCGGGTTCTGCAGTACGACAAGCGGGGCGAGCAGCACTACGACATCATCTCGGCACTGCATAAGAGCGTGCGCAACTCCGATCCGGACGCCGCGCTGTACTGGCTGGGAAGGATGCTGGAGGCGGGCGAAGACCCGATGTATGTTGCGCGGCGCGTGGTTCGCATGGCGGTGGAAGACATCGGGCTGGCGGCGCCGGAGGCATTGAACCTTTGTCTCTCGGCGAAGGATGCGATGCATTTCCTAGGGCATCCGGAGGGTGAGCTGGCCCTGGCGCAGGCAGTGGTGTACCTTGCGCTGGCGCCGAAGTCGAACGCGGTCTACGTGGCATACAACACGGTACGAGGCGACATCCAGGCAACGGCTGCGGAGCCTGTTCCGCTGCACCTGCGGAATGCGCCGACAAAGCTGATGAAGGATTTGAACTACGGCAAGAACTACCAGTATGCGCACGATGTGGAAGGCCGCGTCGCAGACATGGAGTGTCTTCCACCTTCGCTGGCGGGGCGACACTACTATGTACCGACCAGCGAAGGACGCGAAAAGCTGCTGGCGCAGCGCATGGAAGAGATTGCGCGCATCAAGGCTTCGAAGCGGGGCTGAAGGATCTGCGGATGATAGCTTTTCGCTACTTGTGCGCTTTTGATGCTGCCGGGACAGCGTAGGCGCCACAGGCAAAATACAGGGATCCGCTTTGCTCAGGATGACGGCTTTCAAGAACCAACTTCGCGAGAACTGCACTCACTTTTTTCGACCAGTCCCAACAGGTTGGCATCGCGCCAGATACGCCACTGGCCATCGGCGCCGCGACGAAAGACGGAGAGCACATTGCCTGCGCGTTGTATGGGCGAACTGCCGTCGGGCGTAGCCGTGATCTCCAGATAGTTCCAGCAGACGGCGGTGTCACCCATGACGGTGATCTCCTGCACATCGGCCTTGCCTTCGATGTTGACCTTGCCGCTCATCGAACGGGAGCGCTGTTCGAACTCAACCTTACTCATCGGCGGGTTGCCTGGCGTAAGAAAGACGACATCGTCGGTCATCAGATTCATGACCGTGTCGAGATCGCCTTTACGGGAGGCATCGAGCCAGAGCTCGATGGCAACGCGAATCTGCTGTTCGTCTGTAAGGCTCATGGGCGCGTGTCTTTTTTAAGAGCGTTCAGAACAATGTCTTTGGTGAGCAGCTCCGGCAAAACATCGGGAACGCTCTTCCCAATGGGATAGATGACATAGGTTGGAACTCCACTGCGTCCGACGGAGGCGAGTTCGCGCGTAATCGCCGGATCGTACTTGGTCCAGTCGGCGCGGATGAGCACAACCTTGTTGTTCGCCAGCTCGTGCTGGACCTCTTCCGAGCGTAGTACGAGCCGTTCATTGACCTGACAACTCAGGCACCATGCGGCAGTGAAGTCGATGAAGACCGGCTTGCCTTCCGAACGGGCCTGGCTGAGAGTCTGCTCCGAGTACGGTTGCCAGGTGAGGGTTGTGTCTTTGGGGTGGCGCAATGCAACGCCGAGCGAGGCAGCGCCAATCAGGACAGCGGCGATCACGCTGGCCCAGCGCGCGGGCCATCTTCCCAAAACCCAGCCGGCGATTGCGATCAGCAGCAGACTGACGCACAGCCATGCCATCCGGTCGACTCCATCGGTTCCGAAGAGATGGCCGTAGACCCATATCAGCCAGATCACGGTGGCGAAGAGAGGAATTGCGGTCAGCTGTTTAAGGATCTCCATCCAGGCCCCGGGGCGCGGAAGGAGTCTCGTCCATGCGGGCTGGAAACTTAGAACCAGATAGGGTGTTGCGAGCCCCAGAGCGAGCGCCGTGAAGATGGCAAAGGTGATGAGCGGTGGCTGCGCGAGCGCAAAGCCGATCGCGGCCCCCATCAGCGGCGCAGTGCACGGCGTGGCGACGATGGTTGCGAGCACCCCGGTAAAGAAGCTTCCGGTGTAGCCCTGCTTCTGGGCGAGGTTACCGCCGACGCTGGTGAGAGAAAGACCAAGTTCAAACTGCCCGGCGAGCGAGAGTGCGAAGAAAAAGATACCGAGAGCAAGGACAGCGACGAAGACAGGCGACTGAAGCTGGAAGCCCCATCCAGCTTCGCTGCCCCCGGCACGCAAAGCGAGCAGAGCGGCGACGATGATCCAGAAGGAGACGAGAATGCCGAGCGCGTAGACCAGACCATGCTTTCGCAGGCGGCCACGCTCTTCGCCGGAGGACTGCACGAGGGCAAGCCCCTTAAGGAAGAGTACGGGAAAGACACAGGGCATCAGGTTGAGGATGATGCCGCCGATAAAGGCGAGACCCAGGGCAGTCACCGTCGTCAGGTTGCCCGCACCGGCGAGAGCGGCCTTGCTGCCGGGACGACGGGGAACTTCACCCGCGACGACCGGAGCACTGACGTCGAAGGCTGTCTCATCGTCCAGCTTGACGACGCCCCGCAGCTGCTTCGGAAGCTTCGGCGTCTCCGTCGAGCGAGGTACGCGAAGACGAACACCATTATTTAGAGGCTCAACCGTCTGTTCGCCTGCGTTTTCGATCAACTGCTGATCGTAGGGATAGAACTCAGCATCCGTGATCTTGTCACCCGTGATCAGGTCAAGCACAAACTCACTTTTCCCACCGGTGACGCTCGCCTTCATCCCCGGATCGAGCGGCTTTGGGATACGTCCAAGGGCTTCACCGAGTGCGCCTACCAGCTGCGGTGTCGCAGTGGCCTTGGGATCGACGGTGAGGTTCAGCCCGAGATGAGCCTTGCCGGGAATGCAGACCTCGCGGCAGACCAGCCAGTCCACCCTGGCATCGAGGTGAACAGGACCAGGTTTCAGATTTTTGGCGGCTGTCAGTTTGACCGGAAACGCGACCTCATCCTCATAGCCAAAGTCCATCAGGGGACCAAGCGGCAGGCGACTGGGGATAGGGAACTGCATCTTGCCGGCTGTAATTCCCGTAGGCAGGGTCCACTTGATATGCGGGGGCTCGCCTGAATCGCCTGCATTGATCCAATAGACGTGCCACTTATCCTCCAGCGTGATGACGAGCCCCGCGTCGAGAGTTCCGCCGGGAGCGATGGACGGAGCAAGCGACACCATCTCAACTGTGAGATGCTGGGCTTTGACCGGCCCCGGACCGCCGTCACCGACGACCTTAATCTGAGCGTGTGCGGACGAGACTGCGACGGCGCAGATCAGGAGCAGAGAAAATACAAGCTGGCGGCGAATATTCATCCATCTCCATTGTAGGCTGCCGGTCCGCGCAGAAGGAAAATCAGGCAAGCCTGGCCCGTCGGTGTTCGATCATGATGCAACGATCCATGACCACATGAATGCCGCCGGCTTCGGCCTTCTGTGCAGCCTCTGGATTGACGATCCCCTGCTGAATCCAGAGGTTCTTCAATCCAAGCTGAAGCATCTCGTCAACGATAGCTGGAATAAATTGCGGCAGCCGAAAGACATTCACGATATCCGGCCGGAGAGGCAGAGCTGCCAGCGAGGTGCAGGAACGCTCGCCAAGCACAGATTCGACCTGCGGATTGATCGGCAGGATGCGGTATCCGTGCTGCTGCATGTACTGCGAGACATAGTGGCTGGGCCTGCCGGGATTTTCAGAGAGCCCGATGACAGCAATGGTGCGCGGGTCGGAGGGCGGCTGACCCAGCATCTGGCGGATCACTTCAGGTTCGTTCATCAGGGTCTACTCTATCGTCTCCTACGAAATCTACTTATGCCAGATACCCAGAAGCCTGCGAACCATAATAATCTCGCCAACGTGATAGGCGTTGTGATCGGCGGTGAGCAGTGCCTCGCGCAGAAGATTCTGCCCTTCACCCCAGCGGAATGGCTTGTATAGGTCGGCTCCGGGCCTGGAGAGAAGCTCTTCAAAGGCCTCCCGATCTTTGCGGATTGCCGCAATCGATGCCTCCCATGCATGCGTGGAAGACGGTTTTGGAGACTCCGGCCAATAATCTTCTGGCCAGGCCTTGGGCTGGTAGCCTCCTGTTGGAGGCGCGCTGAACTCCAGGATGTCGCGCTGGGCGATGCGGATGTGCTCGACCAGCTGCCAGGCAGAGTACGGCAGCCCCTCGGGAACGACGCCACGATGCTCTTCAGGAAAGTCTTTGACGGCATCCTCGAAGGTTGCGTGCGCCTGCCCTCCGTTGAGAAGATCCCTAAGCTGGCGAATGAGTTCGTCTGTTCCCGGATTCTCGGGTGTCTTTGCCATTACAGTTCCTCGTGAGACTTCTGGAGTTTGGATGCCCGGAGCTGGGATGTGGTCACAGAGGATTGGCAGGGTTTGTGAAGAGACGCAGATCCTTCGACTACGCCTCTCGCGATGAAGCCGCGAGAGGCTTCGCTCAGGATGACACCTTCAATTTAAGTGAGGCAGTAACAGCCTGGCAGGGGCAGCAAACCTCCTGCTAAAGGTCATCGTCAACTGCGACCGCAGCCGGGACGCCTCCCTCCCGACGCATTTTGAGGTAGCCGCGGATGAAGGGTTCCAGGTCTCCGTCCAGAACGCGGTCGACGTCTCCAACCTCGACGCGGGTCCGCAGGTCCTTCACCATGCGGTAGGGCTGCATGACGTAGCTGCGGATCTGCGAGCCGAACTTGATATCGAGCTTGGAGTCTTCGAGCTTTTTGGTGGCGGCCTTCTTCTTCTCCAGTTCGTACTCGTACAAGCGCGAACGGAGCAGCTTCATCGCCCTCTCTTTGTTCTTGTGCTGGGAGCGCTCATTCTGGCAGCCAGCGACAATGCCGGTGGGAAGATGGGTGATGCGAACGGCCGAGTCGGTCGTGTTGACGTGCTGACCGCCCTTTCCGCCGGAGCGGTAGGTATCGATGCGAAGGTCCTCGGGCTTGATGTCGATGACGATGGAGTCGTCGATCTCCGGCGAGACGAAGACGGAAGCGAAGCTGGTATGGCGGCGCTTGGCGGAATCAAACGGCGAGATGCGGACGAGGCGATGGACGCCGGTCTCTCCCGAGAGCAGGCCGTAGGCAAAATCGCCGGAGATGGTGAAGGTCGCGGATTTGATGCCGGCCTCGTCGCCATCCTGCACTTCGTTGATCTCGACCTTGAAGTTCTGACGTTCGCCCCAACGGATGTACATACGCATCAGCATCTCGGCCCAGTCCTGGGACTCGGTTCCGCCGGCGCCGGGATGGACGACCACGATAGCGTTGAGCGGGTCGGTCTCTTCGGAGAGCATGGTCTTGGATTCGAGCTTCTCAGAGAATTCGATCAAGGCAGGGATCTCTCTTGCGAGGTCGGCTTCGGTATCTTCGCCCTCCCGGGCAAGCTCGAAGTAGGCTTCGATGTCATCGAAGCGGCGGGCGAGCTCGGCCTCATCGGACAGCATGGCTTCGATGCGCTTGCGCTCGCGCATGAGCGGCTGCGAACGCGCGGGATCGGCCCAGACGGCAGGGTCAGCGGTCTTCTCTTCGATATCGGCTAGTTCACGACGGAGGCGGGGCGCGTCAAAGATACTCCCGCAGATCGCGAACTTTGTCGCGCACCGGGGAGTACGTGTATTCCAGATCGCTAAGCATGCTTCTAGTTTACGGCAAATCGTCTGCGCAGACTCGCGAACAAAGCAGCAGCGGACGCCACAGCGCAGGCCCAGGCAAACCAGTCTCCATGCGCGGCGTAGAAAGTGAGGTCATTCTCATATCCGAAGCGCACGCGGATGCTGGTGCGAACGTGACGAGGCGCGGCCGCTACCACCCGACCGTTGGGGTCAATGGAGGCTGTGACACCGGTGTTGGTAGCGCGGAGAATCCAGCGGTGATTTTCGATCGCGCGCATGCGCACCATGTTCAGATGCTGCCAGGGAGCGCTGGTGTCTCCGTACCAGCCGTCGTTGGAGATATTGATCAGAACATCGGCTCCGTTACGGACGAACTGACGCACTTCGTCAGCGAAGATGGACTCATAGCAGATAAATGTTCCGTAACGATGGCCGTTCATGTAGAAGAGGCTGCGAGTCTGTCCGGCATCGAAGGTCCCGGCCTCATGCAGAAGGTTCTGGGCGAAGAAAAAGAGGTCCTTGAAGGGAACATATTCGCCGAACGGAACCAGATGCATCTTGTCGTAGCGGCCGACGAATTCGCCCTGGGGAGATACGAAGGATGCAGAGTTGTAGAGGAAGTATCCTCGACCATTGGATGTCGTGCGGGGCATGGCGACGTTGCCGACGATGACCGGAGCATGCGCCTGAACGGCGAGCGATGAGAGCGCCGAGCGGAACTGTAAGTCATCCTCTTCGAATGGCGCAGGCGATTCGGGCCAGACGATCAGGTCAGAGTCGCGGGCCGCAGGCGACGGAAGATAGCGAAGGATGGGTGTTCCCTTCCGCTCTGGCATCCCGAGATACATACGGTCGCCGGGGTGACGGCTGAGATAAGAGAAGGATTCGAGAAGCTGCTGTGTCGAGGCCGGCGGTTCCTTTGCTGCGGCGCCCACTTCGAGATTTTCCTGCACCAGTATTGCTGTTGCCGTCGCGGGATCACGATGAGGATGCGCGATCATGCGAACGCCGAGGATACAGGTGACGACAATCGCGACACCAAGCGCGGTAAGAAGCAGCCGCGTATGTTTGCGTTCGCGAAGCTGAAATCGAACGAGCCAGAGCGCGTTAATAAGCGCGATAACGAATGAAAGTCCATAGGCGCCGGTATAGGGCGCCAGCCGCGTCAAGGCGGAGTTGTCGATCTGAGCAAGGCCGAGCAGATCCCAGGGCAGACCGGTGATGCGCGCTCTTGCCAGCTCAACAGCGACCCACAGGACAGGGCTGAGCAGCAGAGCAAGCCTGGCCCACTTCCCTGCCCGGACCACGGCAAAGAGCATGCCGAAGAGAGCGTGATAGAGGCCGAGATAAAGACAGAAGAGGAGGAGAATCCCCAGAGCGACAGGCTTGTCGAGCCCGCCGTAGAGGTACATCGTCTGGTAGATCCAATAGCAGTTGCCGAGGTACCAGACGAAGCCGGAGAGATAGGCGAGAGTTGCACTCTGACGGACGCTGAGCGGTTTTCCGCGGCGGTCGTTAGAGGCAAGTGCCCACAGGAGTGGAGTAAGCGCGATCCAGCAGAGGGCGGCTCGCCAGGCCGGCACAGGGCCTGCGAGAGGAAACGGCAGAACCTGCAGAACGCCGGAGAGTACAGCCAGAGCCCAGAGCTTTCCGGGGATGAGTCGCACGGGCTTGAGTCTATCATCGGAGGTCGGAGACGCACCCGCTCTATAATGGAGCAAGCATTATGGAACACGTAATCCATCTTCTGAGCAAAATTCTGGAGCCCCTGTTCTTTATCGGTATGGGTGGGTCGATGCTTGTCGTCGTCTTTACCGTGGTGCAGGACGTTCAGCAGATCTTTACCAGTGACGAAGAGGAAGAAGGCTGAGGCGCAGATTTCCTTTTGAAAATGGGCCGGAAAGATGGCCTGACCAATTGACGCTGTACGGAAGCGACCTTAAACTGACTCTCGGACGATAGGTTTCTGGACGCGAATGACAGCTGTCGGATGCGTCCTCCACAATCAATGGCTTCAGCGAAAAATACTGTCGTTCTGCCGCAATCGAACCGAGTACGCCTCGTCGTGGCCTCGTCAGTCATGCTGACGTTTATCTCCTTCTGGCGCGCGGCTGCCATTGTTCTCAATGACTTAGGTTCTTCAGCCTTTTATGCTGGCGGGCTTGCGGAAGAAGCTGTGGGCAAATCCGCGCCCTGGCTGATCCTCGCGGTTGTCTTTTTCGCCTATGCAGTGCGTTCGGTCTACGTCGAGAGCTGCTCGATGTTCACCCGCGGCGGCGTATATCGCATCGTCAAGGAGGCTCTGGGCAGCACCTTCGCCAAGATCAGCGTCTCGGCCCTGATGTTCGATTATGTGCTGACGGGGCCGATCTCCGGTGTATCTGCCGGCCAATACATCGTGGGGCTGCTGAACGACCTGCTGGCCTACGCTGGAACAAGGCTGCACTGGGCTGCCGTCCCACACCTCAGGCCCGACTACTCCTCTGCCTGTATCGCCGTGGCGATCACGCTGTATTTCTGGTGGCAGAACATCAAAGGCATCGAGGAATCGAGCCAGCGCGCTCTGGACATTATGAAGATCACTACCGTCATGGTAGTGATCCTGTTGTTTTGGGGCGGGTTTACCGTATTTCATCGCGGGGCGCAGCTTCCTCCGCTGCCTATCCCTTCGAATTTGCATTTCAGCTCGGATGCCCTGGGCTTTCTGAAGGGAACAAAGTTCGCTGCTTCACTCGGCTTGTTCGGCGTATTGATGGCGTTTGGCCATTCGGTCCTGGCCATGAGCGGTGAGGAGTCCCTGGCCCAGGTCAATCGCGAGATCGAGCACCCCAAGCTGAAGAACCTGAAGCGCGCAGCCCTGGTGATTGCGACCTACAGCTTCTTCTTTACCGGGCTCTGCTCCCTGCTCGCGGTGATGATTATTCCGGACTCGGTGCGGGTCCATGTCTACCGCGACAACCTGATCGCCGGAATGGCGATGTACATGGTTGGGCCCGAGGTTCTGCGCCTGGCCTTCCGCTGCTTCGTGGTTCTGGTTGGATTTCTGATCCTGGGCGGCGCGGTCAATACAGCGATCGTCGGGTCGACCGGCGTACTGATGCGCATCGCCGAAGACGGCGTATTAACGGACTGGTTCCGCAAACCGCAGAAGAAGTACGGAACCAGCTACCGCATCGTGAACCTCGTTGCCGGGATGCAGTTGCTGGTGATCGTTCTGACACACGGCAACGTGCTTGTGATTGGCGAAGCGTATGCCTTCGGCGTCATCTGGAGCTTCACCTTCAACGCCCTGGCAATGCTGATTCTGCGGTGGAGATACCACGGCGAGCGCGGATGGAAGGTACCGATGAATCTCCGTATCGGAAAGACGGAGATTCCGATCGGTCTGATATCGGTCTTTCTCGTCCTTTCTACGACGGCGATCGTCAACCTGTTTACGAAGTCGGTCGCTACGGTCAGCGGAGTTATCTTTGCCGCGGCATTCTTTGTGATCTTTTCGCTTTCGGAGCGCAATAACCGCAAGCGCCACGACCTTACCTCGCGGCAGATGCGGGAACACTTCCAACTCGAGCATCAGGACAAGGTTGGTTTGTCCGCGCTCGATATCCGTCCGGGCGCAGTCATCGTAACCATGCGAGACGCTGCGGCGCCGTTTGCTTTGAAGTGGGCTCTGACGCACACCAATACCGAAGAGCAGGACATTGTGGTGCTGGCAGCCCGCATGATGGGGGTCGGTGGCCCGGAGTATGTGGAAGCCTCCGAACAACTCTTCAGCGAACACGAGCAGATGTTGTTCACCAAAGCGGTCTCGGTTGCGGAGAGCTTTGGGAAACATATCTCACTGCTGGTAGTGCCTGCAGGCGATATCTTCGCTGCATTGGTGCGGACGGCAAACTCGCTGGATGTTGCAGCGGTCGTCTCCGGGCTTTCGAGCAAGCTGACCGCCGAGGAGCAGGCTTATCATGTCGGTCAGGCCTGGGAGGCTCTTCCGGAGCCGAAGCGTCAGTTCACGTTTTATGTGATCAAACCGGATGGGGAATCGCTGAGCTTCCACATCGGACCGCATGCCCCTACCATCCAGCCCGATGAGGTTCAGCTCGTGCATCGGTTGTGGCTGAATCTGCGGCGCGATCCGGCGATGCGCGATCTGCACCACAGCGATATCGTGACTTACGCTTTAAGTCGCATGGCATCAGAGTTTGCTCACGACAAAGATGCCCTGATGTCGGAACTGTCGCATTATCTGCAGCGCTCAAATCGCCCGCGCGGGCTGGGCAATACCTACCACGAAGAGATGGATAAATCAGGTCCGGGATATTCGATCCGCCCCAAAGCAGCAGCGCTTCCGGAACAAAGTAAGACCGAAATCGCCCGCAAATAGATGCTTTCAGTTTGCGGCATCGGAAATACATCCGGTATCGTTACCTAGTAGTGCATACAACAACAGGTGGGAACCTGAGATTCTATCGCTCTCTCTTTTGCACCCATTCCCATCTTTCAGGAGACCTAAGTGCAAGTTAGCCGTATTATCGCCGAGATCGACGCTCAGATCATCAAACTGCAAAAAGCGCGGGCACTGCTCGCAGAAGGACTGCAGCCGGAGCGCGCAACAGGCCGCCGGGGCCGTCCTAAAGGAAGCGCCAATACAACAAAGGCTAGTGGGGGCAGAAGCAAACGCAAGATGACTCCCGAAGGCCGCAAGCGCATCGCGGACGCCATGAAGAAGCGATGGGCAGAGCGAAGAAAACAGAACGCAGGCAAGTAGCGCAAGGCACACAGAATGCGCAGGGGAATCTACTCCCTGCGCATTTCGTCTCCAGATCCCTTGTGAAGCGAGAATGCAGCTTCAGCGCGTTGCGATCACCTCGCGCAAGTTGTCCTTGGCAAGAAAGAAGCGATAGCTGCTGAAGTCATGAAGCATGGCTTCAATTTTGCGATTGCTGTAGGCGTTCAGGAGAGGATAGCTCCCTGACTTTTGCATCTCCACCACCTCAGTGTCCGTCAGATGATAACGGCAGAAAGCCGTGTTGGGCTCCTTCGTTGTATGAAAGAAGGCGAGCAAAAGGCCTCCGGGGGCCACAACCTCGTGCAATCTGGTAAAAAGCGGCTCGATCAGCGCTTCAGGAAGAAAGTCGACTGTATCCCAGAGAATAACGACATCGAACTGCCGCCCGGAGAAGTTCAGGTTCGCCTCAAAGAAGCGATCGCAGTCGTAACGAGCCTCTTCCCCCGGCTCTGAGGGCAACACCCACTCGGGACGCGCGGCCTCCTCCACGAGGTTGGCCATATAGATACTGTGACCGAGTCCCGTAATGTAGTTGATATTGGTGGAGGAGGTTGGGCCGATGTCGAGCACACGCAGAGACTCCTGCCCCTTCAGGTGCTTCTGAAGCTCTTTCCATCCGCTGGAGTGGCGCGGAACCCGCGAAGAATCCGTATTGCGAGAGCTAGCTGAGCCTTCGCCGCCGCCGAAGATGTTCCGCATTCCCTAGTATTCCCTTCCTATGCTTTCGGCTCGAGCAGGAGACTCTCCTGCTGTGGTTTCGATACTGCCTCCACCCCCTCGCCGGGGGACTCGCCAGGGCTTAGATTTACCCTGCCTCGAATCGTTGCGTTCTCTTCGATCGACAGACGGCGGCTGTAGATGTCGCCGTCCACCGATGCAGAGCCGCGAATCTCCACCCTATCCGAAGCATGGAGATCTCCTTTGATAGAGCCGTAAACGATGATGTCCTTTGCCCGAACATTGGCGAGAATTCGCGCATTCGGTCCCAGGGTCAAAGAACTCTCAGTAAGCGTGATTGTTCCTTCCATATCTCCGTCGAGATAGAGATCTTCATTTCCCGATAGCTCACCCCGTATGGTGACCGATTTCCCTATGACAGTGGAACCTTCAGCCGGCTTCATTCGGTAATCTTCTCTCCTGGAGCAATGTAGGCAATACTCTGCACCTTGCCCGAACTATACCCAAGGTGCTGCGTCGAGGCAAACACGTGACACGTGCAAGAAAACCCTCTGCTATCCATTTTCGTCACACGTAAGATATCAGCAGGATCGCGCATAACCGATCCATCTGGCGGGACGAGGGTCATTGGAGTGATGTTGAAAGAACGCGGGCAACAGAATCTCCAAGGCTCTCTGAGGCTGGTGCAGGAGGCAACGAGAAGCCGCAGCGCGGCGATTTTCATTTTGGGAATCGTATTGTGCCTGCCGGCAGCGGCAGCTCCTCCGTTCCAGGCCGATGCAGCGGCGGAGAAGGCCCGACAGGCCGCGATGCTGAATACTCCGCCTCGTACCTGGGTGACTCAGGCGATTGACCGCGAACTGGATATTCTCCATAACAGGACGAGCCATCTGCGGTATCGCATGCATCTTGTGAATGCCAAAGGAGACCAGGTACGCGACGTCATCGAGAGCCAGGATGGTACTGTTGCGCGCCTGATTCTGCGGGACGGCAAGCCGCTCACCGAGGAACAGGATCGCGATGAGCAGGAACGGCTGAATGACATGGTGAAGCATCCTGATGCGTTTGCCAAGCACATCAAAGACAACCAGTCAGGGAAAAAGGTTGCCGATCAATTGATGCGGCTGATGCCGGACGCCATGATCTACACCTACGTCCCCGGCCAGCCGCAGACGGGGCGCCGACCGGGAATCACCGAAATCGTCATCGACTACGAGCCGAATCCGAAGTTTCATCCTCCTTCGACAACAGCAGAGGCGCTCACCGGGATGCGAGGAAGAGCCTGGATCGATATGAAGACCAAGACGGTCGTGCGCATGGAAGGAAATATCTTCCGCGGCGTTAACTTCGGTTGGGGCATGCTGGCTCACATCTATCCCGGCGGCCAGCTCACACTCGATCAGGCAGAGGCAACGGACGGACGCTGGATCTTCACGCACTTCAAAGAGCGCATCTCTGTGCGCGCCCTGATGGTGAAGACACTCAATATCCAGGCGGATATCGATGCGTGGGACTTCCGGCCTGTTGCCGCAATGAGCTATCAGGACGCAGTTCGTGAACTGCTGAACACGCCACTGCCGAAGCAGGACATCAGGCCGTAACCCGCGCCTTCGCGCGCAATGTCTGCCTTCGCACCGTCAGGCTCTCGATCCGGTCCCGGAGGATCGCGTAGCCGGAGTCTGCGCCAGCGGGAACGGGAATCTCCCCCGCCTTGCTGACCGTCACCTCCGGTTCAATGATGTCTTGCGACCAGTAGCGCGCGGAAGCGGAGACATCTCCCGGAAGAGAGAAGTTCGGGAGCGATGAGAGCGCAATGTTGTGGACGCGACCGATGCCTGTCTCCAGCATGCCGCCGCACCACACGGGAATTCCCCGCTCTGCCGCTACATTGTGGACAGCAATGGCTTCGCTGAAACCACCGACACGACCGACCTTGATATTGATGATCTGGCAGGAGTTCATGTCGATCGCCGCCAGAGCATCGCGCCGGTTGCGGATGGACTCGTCGAGGCAGATCGCGGTCTCGATCCGCTTCTGCAGCATGGAGTGGAAGTAGAAATCGTCGTACCAGAGCGGCTGCTCGATCATCAGCAGCTTGAACTGGTCCCACGAAGCGATATGGTCGAAGTCCTTCATGCGATAGGCGGAGTTGGCATCGCAACTGAGCATGATATCGGGCCAACGCTCGCGTACGGCTTCAAAGATGTGGGTATCCCATCCCGGTTTGCACTTGAGCTTGATCCGCTGATAACCGGCGGCCAGCTCGGTCTCGATCTTTTCGAGCAGCTTTTCAAGCGTGGGCTGAATTCCGATGGAGACGCCGCACGGAATCACGTCGCGGGTTCCGCCGAGAAGGTCTGCAAGGGAGATTTTTTTCGACTGTGCCTCCAGATCCCAGACGGCGTTTTCGAGAGCAGCCTTCGCCATACGGTGGCCGCGAACCTGCTTAAGGACGTCGGGGACATCACCGCCGTGCTGCAGCTCGGCATCGAGCAGACGTGGAGCCAATTCGGTTTCGGTGATGATCCAGGCCGTATCGATCATCTCGTCGCTGAAATAAGGGTGTTCTCCAGCGACACACTCCCCCCAGGCTGTGAGGCCTTCGCACTCCAGCTCGACAAGCAGGATGCGACGGCCTGTGGTCAGACCGAAGCTGGTCTCAAAGGGGTAAGCCAGCGGCATGTTGATCTCACGCATGTGAATCGCATCAATATTCAGCATCTCAGAATCCCGTCCTTCCAATCGTCGTTTGCGGAAGTTGCACGCATTCAGGTCGCTCCGAATCAGCTCCAGGCGCCTTGTTCTTCATCGTTCCACCTGCCCAGCAAAAACGTTCCGTTGCCGTGGGCGTCGCGTTCGTAACCGATAGCAGCGAGACCGCGGCTGAACGCTGACTCGAAGGCCTTCCGGTTCGTCTTCTGCAGCTCCTGTGCGAGTGATCTTGTCTGGGGATCCTGCTTCCATTGGTAGATGGCGTGCGGGACAGTGATACGTTCTATGGTTTCGATCGGCTCCGGTGTTCCGGCCAGGATGTTCGCAACCCGGGGGGATTTCAGCCACCATTCCGCGTATAGCCTATCCGTCGGCAGGCCGCCCTGCAAGGGAGAAGAGGAAGGCCCATAAAAGTCCGCCTTATAGCGGCGGGCGATGGCGCCCAGACGGGCGATATTCAGGTGTGCGTTTTTGATCTCCAGGGGATCGAAGGTCCACTCCATCAGGTCGAAGCCTCGCGCCAGCGCGTCGTCCCGCTGAGCCAGCTTCAGCCTGCGTCCCAGCCCACCGTTGCGATAGTCCGGCAACACGGCAAGCATGTGCGAGTGAAGATAAGCGTGACCGTTGCGATAACCGGGCAAGGCCATGGCAAAGCCAACGATGGTGTCCCCATCAAACGCACCAAGGACCTGACCGCCGATGCGCTGGGCTACCAGGAAGACTCTGCGGGGGATCAGGTCGCCGTCGCTATATCCCCAGACCTCAAGCTGCAGAACAACGCAGCGTTCAAACTCCTCAAGCGCTGTCAGTGGCCGAATCTCAATTCCCGTTTCGCTGTGTGTGTTCATGCCTTTTGGTCGTTCGCTCTCCAATAGCCGTACAACGTACTACTCTGCCCGCTTTGCGTCCCGCCAAAGAGCATCCAGCTCCTTCGGGTCTAGACGCTCAAGGACCTCTGCTCCGCCTGCCGCGCGTTCCATCGCGGTAAAGCGCGATCGAAACTTTGCGTTGGCACGTCGGAGTGCGGACTCAGGATCGATCCGGAGATGGCGCGCGAGATTGACGGCCGTAAAGAGCAGATCGCCCAGCTCCTCTTCGATGGCTGAGGAGTCCTGCGGCTTCTCCGGTTCCTGCACGCCAGAAGGAATCTCGGCACGCAGTTCCGCGATCTCCTCATTCAGTTTGTCGAAGAGACCCTCTACATCGGGCCAGTCGAATCCGACTTTGGAGGCACGCGAGCCCAGCTTCGCCGCCTCCATCGTGGCGGGCATAGAGCGTGGAATATCTTCGAGCAATGAGGGCTGCGACTTCCCTTCCGCCGAGGCGCGTTTCTCTTCACGTTTGATCGCCTCCCAGTTCTTCAGAACGGTAGCGGAGTCCTCCGCTTTGACATCGCCAAAGATGTGAGGATGGCGGCGGATCAGCTTCGCATTCAGGCTTGCGGCAACATCGCTGATGGTAAAGTAGCCAGCTTCGGCAGCCATTTGAGAGTAGAAGAGCACCTGCAGGAAGAGGTCGCCGAGTTCATCCCTTAGATCCGACCATGCCCGCCGCTCGATTGCGTCGAAGACCTCATAGGTCTCTTCCAGGGTGTGGCGCTTGATGGTATCGAAGGTCTGTTCCTTGTCCCAGGGGCATCCATCAGGCCCGCGAAGCCGCTCCATAATTCGAACGGACTCACCCAGGTTTCGCGCGGTCGCTTCGCTCTCCTGTGACTCCATGTCTTCACTTTACCCGAAGCATAGGAGACAGCGCATCCTGCGTGATAGCATCCTGACCATAGAGTGATGCCGAACGATCAGGGAAACCGAACTGAGCCGAAGAGACGAATGAGCCCGCTTCTGTGGGTAATGCTCGCGGCGCCGTACCTTGCCCTGTGTTTCCCACAGCTCTATGCCAAAGCAACCCCAACGTTGCTGGGCTTTCCATTCTTTTACTGGTATCAGTTCGCCTGGGTGGTTCTTACATCTGTCCTTCTGGGACTGGTGTATCGCGCCCTAAAGGACTAGCCAGCCCGCATCGGATACGGAGCGCAATCTTAATCAAGATAAGAAGGAGGGTGGACGGCCGGGTCTATCGTATGCTGCCCTGCCGCCGCTGGGAGAGGTTGTAGACGCCACGTCGCAGCATATCGAACGTCGACGCCTCGTGGTGTGTTTGGTGATGCAGAAGGATACTGCGGAAGATTTCTATCTTGAGGCCTGCTGCTCCATATTGGTCATCAGCTTCACCTCAACCCGGCGATTCTTGGCTCGTCCGGCTGCCGTGCTGTTGCTGGCAACCTCCTGATCCTTGCCGATGCCTATGAGATAGAACTTGTGCGGCGGAATGTTGTATTTGGTCGCAAGATAATTTACGACCGCATCCGCGCGACGCTGACTGAGGGCATAGTTATAGTTCGCATCGCCGGTCGAATCGGTTCCACCAGTCACGGCAAGGATGTAACTCCGCTTCTCCGCCAGCCCTGCAGCAAAGTCATCGAGGGTCTTCCGATCGTTCGCCGTCAGAGCAGATTTGTCGAAGCCGAAGGTTACACTGACGTCTCCCACCGACTTGTAATTATCGAGATTGGCGACTACCCCGGTCAGGGTGTCTACGCGATTCACAACATCCTGAGCCGACTGATTGGCCGCGTCGGCGGACTTGCCGGCAGCGCGGGCGCGCTCGTCAGCAGAGTTCGCCGCTCCCTGAGCCTTTGCGATGCCTGCTGTCGCACGTTCGTCGGTGTCGACGATAGCGCGATGGTCGCTGGCTGTCTTCGCATCGAGTTGGTTGGTCTTGTCGATGAGGGGCGCGGTCTGCGAGCGAACGTAGTTCTTGCTCGAGCAGCCGATTGTGAAGGTAAGCAACAGAGCACTGGTGAGGACGGCAGTTCCCGCAGAACCAAATTTATCTTTACCAAGGGAAAAACGCATGGAGTTCATGTCTTTACTCTCCTTCGTGCAGTTCGCTGCAACGGTTACATTCCCTACGGCAGCAATTATAATGCCAAATGAACTTCGATAGTAAGTTGTTGAAATTAAACTAGATACACGTAAATCATCGCGGAGAGTGAGGTTTCCGGGGGCTGGCACATCTGGAACTTTTGATGTGGGTTTGCGTCAAATCTACGCGTGCAGCCTTTTTCTTGGTGGGGATCTACACTAAAAGGCTAGTTCTTCCTGTGCAGTACTTTGCGTCGAAATCCTGACCTACGAAATGGACCTTCAGCAGAAAATCCGGACTCTGCCCACCTCACCCGGCTGTTACCTGTACAAGAATGCCGAAGGCGAGGTGATCTACGTTGGCAAGGCGAAAAATCTCCGTACCCGGGTGCGATCGTATTTTCTGCAGGCCTCTCAGGCCAACGCGAAGACAGGCACGCTCATGCGCGAGGCCGTCGATCTGGACTACATCACGGTTGCCAACGAACACGAGGCCCTCGCCCTTGAGAACAACCTGATCAAGCAGCGCAAGCCCCGGTTCAACATTCTGCTGCGTGACGACAAGACGTATCCGTATATCAAGCTCACCATGTCGGACCGCTTCCCCAAGGTCTTCGTGACTCGACGACTGCGGAAGGACGGAAGCGCATACTTTGGTCCCTACTTTCCCGGAAACCTGGCGCACCGCCTCGTCGATCTGATCCATCGCAGCTTTCTGATTCCCAGCTGCAAGGTCGACCTGTCACGATATCACCCACGCGCGTGCCTGCAGTACTACATCAAACGCTGCCTTGGGCCATGTGTGGAAGGGCTGACGACGCCGGAGGAGTACCGACAGACCATCCGCGACGTGCAACTGTTTCTGGAAGGACGCCCCGGCGAGCTGGAGCAGCGGCTGACGGAACGTATGCAGGAGGCCGCCGCCCTCGAACGATACGAACTCGCCGCCCGTCTGCGCGACCAGCTCACGACCGTACACCAGATGCTGGACAAGCAGCGCATTGCAACGACCGACAATGAAGACGCCGATGTCTTCGGGTTTCACTACGAAAACGAGATGCTGGCGGTCAACCTCTTCCATATGCGCTCCGGCAAGATCGTCGACCGGCGTGATTTCTTCTGGGAAGATCTACCCGAGTTTCTGGAGGCCTCCAGCGAAGAGGGCGAAGAAGTCGAGTCTGTTGTGCGAGAGCAAACACATATCGCATCGGCCACGGAATCGCTGACATCGTTTGAACCTGATCCGGCCTGCGCTGCCCCGGAGATCGGCGAAGGCGCTCCTCTGATGCAACATACGGCTCTGTCGGAGCCGGGAGCGGCTTTCAGTCCTGGGGCCTTTTTCTCTGCATTACTCAAGCAGCTCTACCTCGATCAGGGCTATGTGCCCCGCTCCATCCTTGTTCCGGTGGACTTTCCGGATCGCGCTCTCCTGGCAGAGATGCTGGGCGAACGTACCGGCCACCGCATCGAGATTCTGGCTCCGCAGCGCGGCGAAAAGCGTTCCCTGGTCGATCTGGTCGGCCAAAACGCGAAGCAGTCTTACGACCAGCGATTCCGTGTACTGCTACCCTCGCAAAAAGCCATCGTGGAGTCGCTCCAGGATGCCCTGACGCTGGAGGAGCCTCCGCGAAGGATCGAGTGTTTCGACATCTCTCACATTCAAGGAGCGGAGACGGTAGCCTCCATGGTGGTCTGGGAAGATGGCGCGATGAAGAAGTCGGACTACCGCAAATTCCAAGTTCGTACGGTGACCGGCGTCGACGACTTTGCCTCGATGCGCGAGATCGTGCAACGCCGCTACAAACGTTTATTGGAGGAGAAGAAGCCGTTCCCTTCCCTCATCCTGATCGACGGCGGGCTGGGTCAGTTACATGCGGCTGCCGATGCCCTTAACGAATTGGGTGTCACTCTGCAGCCGCTGGCGTCCATCGCCAAGCGGGAAGAGATTATCTACATCTATGGGCAGGAGAGCGATCCCGTGGTTCTCGACCGCCGCTCGCCCGTGCTCCATCTCATTCAGAAGATACGGGACGAATCACATCGCTTTGCCATCTCATACCACCGCAAGCGCCGCGAGATGCGCGACCGCGACTCCGAGCTGCTTTCGATTCCGGGCGTTGGCCCACGCACTCGGCAGCGGTTGCTGGAGCATTTCGGCTCTGTCCGTGCCATCCGGCAGGCGGCCGAGAAGACGCCGGATGCGCTGACGGCTGTGGTGAGCGGTTCGACTGCCGAGAAAATCCGGAACTACTTTGTCACGGAAGATACTGCCGGGGCAGATACGCTCACTGTTCTGCCATAGGGGCCGTAGCTGCCTTCTCCTTAGAAGGAGCGACGGCTCCGTCCTTATGTGCAGGAACTGGCTTCTCCTTGGATCCGGTAGCTGCTGTCTTCTCTTTAGGCGCAGCAACTCCGTCCTTAGAGGCAGCAATCTCCTTTTCCTTGAGAGGAACAACTTCCTTCTCTTTAGGCACCGCAAGCTCTTTATAGAGCATGGCTCCGACAATCTTATGCACGGCGGTGGAAGGATGATTCTTGTGGTAGTAGAAGTACTGCGCCGGATTAGCGCACGGCGTGACGTCTTCGCTGAAGATGGAGCGTCCGGCACACTGATCTGTAGTGTCTTTAATCCCGAATTTCTCAGGGTGCTGAATGATGTAATCGTAGTAGATTCCCCATTTGCTCAAGCGGATATCCGCTCCACTGAGCTTGGAGGACATCTCAGCTGGAATACCCCGAATGGCTGGATTCAGACGCTTTGCCACACCGCTAAAGGCCGGAATCGCCTCAGGAAGCACGGCAAGACGGAAGTGCCGTCCTCCGGCGTCGTATAGCGACTGAATCTCTCCCTCCAGATTCGCGACGGTCTGTTCCGTGGCGATGCGGCTGTCGTTCAGACCACCTGCGATGAAGAACAGCGTGTTGTCCGGGTCGAAGACGATGGAGCCGTCATGGGCCCTGGCCACGAACTCAGCCACCTGGTTCTTCATTCCGAATCCCAGAAGACCATTCGTGACGATGCGGCCCTTGTTCTCGCCCGTCGATGCGCCGCTCACGGCAAAATCCAGGCTCTTCTCTGCCGCGTCGTGCGCATTTGAGGGAACCATGGTCAGCCCCAGCTTCTGAGCCATGTACGCCACAGCAGTAGGGCCGTCACTGTCAACCCAGCCGCGTCCGATATCGGAGTAGCTGTCACCAAAGACGTAAATTCGTTCGATGGAGGGTTGTGTCTGCGCCGGTAGGAGCCCAGAAACAGAAAGGATCACCAGAAGAACAATGAAAAGCCGCATGCGTGAACTATCGTACTGGAAGGCCACTGCTTCCCAAAATGGAATTATTCCGTGTTCCCCTTCTATTGGTCTCCGCCGGAGCCTGCCTGGAACGTATTGCACTGATTCAAATCGCCTGACTGCAATCCGCGCACAAACCAGCGCTGCCTCTGCTCGGAGCTGCCGTGTGTGAAGGTTTCGGGCGAGACGGCGCCTCGCGACATCTTCTGCAGATGGTCGTCCCCTACGGCTGCCGCCGCGCTGAGACCATCCCGAACGTCCTCTTCATGGATAATCCCGCGTTGTGCAGCGGTGTGCGCCCATACACCCGCCAGGCAATCCGCTTGCAGCTCCAGCATCACGGAGAGCTGATTTCTCTGCCCCGGATTGCGCGCCTGCAGTTGGCGCATGCTCTGTTCGATGCCAAGGACATTCTGGACATGATGACCAAGCTCATGGGCGATCACATAGGCCTGGGCAAAGTCTGCCGTGCTGCCGCCGATACGCCGCAGCTCATCCCAGAAGCTCAGATCGATGTAGACCTTTTCGTCTGCCGGGCAGTAGAAAGGCCCTGTCTGCGATTGAGCCGTCCCGCAGCCGGAGCGTGTGTAATCCCGAAACAGGACGAGCTTGGCATGACGATAAGCCTGACGAGACTGCTCCGGCAGCAGGGTCTCCCACTCATGCTGAACGTCATCGAGCACATAGGAGACGAGTTGGGCCGAACGATCCTCAGCGGCGGACGAAGCCGCGGGTCTGCTGTTCGTGGTCGAAACCTGGCCACCGCCGGCGAGATAACTTCCAATGTAGTTTCGGCCCGTGATCAGGCTGATGATGACCAGAAAGATGAAACCGATAATTCCAATACCGCCGCCGCCGAAGCCGCCGGAAGAGCCACGTCGGTCCTCGACGTCGCTGCTGAGCCCTCCAGGAGTCCAATCCATCGTTCACCCCGCTAAACTATGCCAGTATCGGGCCCGCCTCGCAACCAGAATAGTTGCCGACCCGGGAACGAAAAACGCCCGGTTCCGTAATAGTAGTCGAATCTGGATTCAGGGAGAGTATCGATGTCTACGGCAACTGCTTCGACTACCGTGGTACGTCCGGTGGATAGGTCCTTTCGCAACGCTCTCCGGCTGGCTCTGTTCTTTGCTCTCATCAAATTGGCTTTGCACATCGGAACGAATCTTTGGGAAGCACACATCGGCTGGGGATATTTCCGCGACGAATTCTATTACCTGGCCTGCGGAAACCATCTCGCCTGGGGCTATGTCGATCACGGTCCTGTCGTGGCCTTGCAGGCGCGAATCGCCGAAACCATGTTTGGGCACTCGTTGGCCGGCATTCGCCTGCTGTCCGCTGTCGCTGGCGCCCTCCGGGTTCTGCTGACAGGGCTGCTGGTATGGGCTCTTGGGGGGCGAAGACCGGCACAGGCTCTCGCGATGATCGGCATCCTGCTCGCGCCGCAATATCTTGGACTCGACAGCTTTCTTTCCATGAACTCGTGGGAGTCCTTTTTCTGGATGGCCTGCCTGCTGGCTCTCATTCTACTGCTTCGGGGAAGAAGCATCCGTGCCTGCTGGATCGTCTTCGGGATCTCCGCCGGGATTGGTCTGTTGAACAAACCATCCATGACATTTTTCCTGGTCGCGCTGCTGATCGGACTGCTGCTGACACCCGAGCGGCGAATCCTCTTCAGTCGCTGGAGCGCACTTGGTGTTGCTCTGATGATCCTGATTGCTCTCCCTAACCTCCTATGGCAGGTTGCAAATCACTGGCCTACGCTGGAGTTCCTTCACAACGGTCGAGTAGGGCACAAGAATATTGCGCTTGCTCCACTTCCCTTCCTCGTGCAACAGGTCTTAAATCTGAACCCTGTCTCGATCTTTCTCTGGGGATGGGGCCTGCTCTGGTTGCTCTTCCATCGCACGGCAAAGAGCTGGCGGTTTCTCGGACTCACCTACCTTCTTTTTCTTGCAGGCATGATGGCGCTTCACGCGAAGGACTATTACGTAATTCCCATCTATCCAATTCTGTTCGCAGCTGGAGGACTTGCGTGGGAGCAGCAATTCCGCAATCGCCCGGCGGTTTGCGATGATCGGGCCTTCGCTTTCCCTGTCTACGAGACGCTGCTCATCCTGACCGGGCTGCTGACTCTTCCAATGGCAATCCCGGTTCTACGTCCTGCGCCATGGATTGCGTATGCGAAAGCGATCCACCTCTACGATCAATCCGGCAACACTGAGAATGTATCCAGCGGCCTTCTGCCACAGTTCTATGCCGACCGGTTCGGGTGGCAGGAAGAGGTGGATAAGATCCAAACCATCGTGCAACACCTCTCACCAGAGGATCGGGCACACGTGGGCATCCTGGCGAACAATTACGGAGAGGCAGGCGCCCTGGACTTCCTGGGCCATGACCTTCCTCCTGTCATCAGCGGACACAACACCTACTGGATATGGGGACCGCACGATGTCGGTGGCCAGGTCCTGATCGTCATCTCCGGAGATCCACCGGACCGCTTCAAAGAATTCTGCAGGCAGGTCGAAGACGAAGGGCGCCTGAATCATCCGTTCTCGATGCCTTACGAGCGCAAGCACATCTATCTTCTTCACGATTGCAGACGCCCGATGTCTCCCAAGGATGATTGGATCAGGTACAAGCACTACTTCTAACGCTTCCCCTGCCAAAGCGTCTCTGTTGCTGTGCTACTCTCCGAGCAACGCATGCAAGTGAAAGAGCAGCCACAGACGGAACTGCCCCGCGTCCTGAACGCGTCTCATGCCACCTCTATTGTGGTTGGCATCATCATCGGCAGCGGAATTTTTCTTGTCCCTCGCGAGATGATGGCCGCCGTCGGTTCCTCCGGCATGGTCTATGCGGTATGGATTGTGGGCGGCCTGCTGTCGCTGTTCGGTGCCATGACCTATGCCGAGATTGCCGCCCTGCGGCCAAAGTATGGCGGAGAATATGCCTTTCTGCGCGAGGCATACGGCGATCTCGTCGGCTTTCTGTACATGTGGACGTGGATCACTGTCGCCAAGCCTGCATCCATCGCCACGATCGCCGCAGGACTGGCGCGAGTGCTGGCAACCTTTCCCGCGTTCTACTTCCTGGAACATCGCGCCTTCGGTTCCCTGCTTTGGAGCCAGATCTTTGCCATCGCGGTCACATGGCTGATCACCGGCCTCAACATTCTGGGCACACGAAAGTCCGGCAATGTGCAGCTCGCCCTGACCTGGCTTAAGATTCTGCTGATCGGTGTCATCGCCGGTATCTGCTTCAGCGCAGCAGGCAGCCACGGCTCATGGCACAACTTTGCGACGGAGTTCACCGGAGCGCATGGTGGTTTTTCAGGATTCATGATCGCCCTCATTGCTGCGCTATGGGCATATGACGGATGGAGCGACGTCACCCAGATGGCCGGCGAGGTCAAGGATCCGCAGCGTAGTCTGCCTTTGGCCCTCATCGGCGGAGTCGCCATCGTTGGCGGACTCTACATGCTGACCAACGCGGCCATTCAGTACGTCATGCCCGCGGCTGCAATCGCGGGCGCCGACCGGCCAGCAGCCGATGCGCTGGGACTCATTGCCGGAAGCTGGGGCTCCGGCCTGGTCTCGATTGGAATGGCCGTCAGTATCTGCGCGACGTTCGTGGGGTCTACGTTGTCAGGGGCGAGAGTCCCATTCGCTGCAGCTCACGATGGCCTGTTCTTCCGGCAGTTGGCGCACGTTCATCCAAAGTTCCGTACACCCTCGACGTCTCTCATTCTGCAGGCGATTCTCAGTTCTCTGCTGCTGCTGGCAATCGGGCGGTTCCAGTCGTTGTTCTCGCTGGCAATTTTTGCGGAGTGGTTCTTCTACGCTCTGACGGCGAGCACAGTCTTCGTCTTCCGACGACGCGACCCCGCCGGATCACGGCCTTACAGCGTTTGGGGATATCCTGTGCTGCCGCTGCTCTTTATCGCAGCCGCTGTCATTCTACTGGTGTTTTCGTTTGCCAATCAGCCGCGGAACTCTATCATCGGAACCGTCATTATCCTGTGCGGAATTCCTCTGCACTACGCCTTCCAGAGGAGAAGACAGACAGCCTAGCTGCTGCGGTTCTGGATCACGCGTTCGTAGACGCGTACATATTCCTGTGCCGGCTTCTCCCAGGAGAAGTCTTCTGCCATGGCGCGCTTCATCATTGCCGTCCAGGTCTTTTTGTCCCGGAAGGTGGCGAGTGCACGCTGAATCGCATCGAGCAGAGCGTCGGAGTCGTAGCCCCAGAACTTGAATCCATTGCCGCCACCGTCAGGCCGTTCGTGGATGGAGTCCTGCAGGCCTCCCGTCGCGCGGACCACCGGGATGGTTCCGTACTTCAGACTGTAGATCTGGTTCAGGCCGCCCGGCTCGTAACGCGACGGCATCAAGAAGATATCGGCCCCAGCCTCGATCTTGTGCGCCATCACGTTATCGAACCTGACCTGAACGCGCATCTTTCCGGGGTAACGCGCCGCCATCTCCGGCAGCAGCCGCTCGTAATACTCCTCGCCGTTGCCCAACATCACCAGCACAACATCTTCCTGCATCAGACGGTCGAGAATATCGACAATGAAGTCGATCCCCTTCTGCGTAGCGAGGCGTGAAACCACGCCAATCACAGCTGTTTCATCGCTAATGTCTTCCAGATGAAACGCGTGCAACAGATCGCGCCTGCACTCCTGTTTTCCTGCCAGCTTGCCCGCTGTGTAATGGCCGGCGATGTGGGGGTCCGTCTCCGGGTTCCACTCGCCGTAATCCGCCCCATTCAGAATTCCGAATAGATCGCTGGCACGGCGCCGAAAGGAATCCTCAAGACCATTTCCGAACTCCGCAGTCTGGATCTCCTGCGCGTAGGTCTGGCTGACAGTCGTGATCGCATCCGCGTAGACAACGCCTCCCTTCAGGAAGTTCACCTGGTCGTACTGTTCCAGCTTGTCCATGGTGAACATATCCCACGGAAGCAGAAGCGTCTCCATGGTGCGCGGCGGAAACCAGCCGTGATAGCCCGCATTGTGGATGGTCAATACAGCGGGAACCTTGCGGAAGACGGGGTCAAAGTAATAGATGGATCGCAACATCACCGCAGCCATCGCCGTCTGCCAGTCGTGCACATGAAAGACGTCAGGAACTCCAATAATCTTGGTCGCTTCGAGCACGGCACGGCAAAAAGCACCGAAGCGCTCTGCATTATCCGGGTAATCTCCTGACGGCGTGGAGTAGAAGCTCTCCCGGTCGAACAGCTCGGGCATGTCGACAAAGTACATCTGTACCCCGTCCGCGATTCCTCCATCCAGAACGCGCGCAAAGCGGTTGTACGAAGGAAAAGGAACGGTCAGGCTGGGGAGAACGACTTGCGCCTTTGAGACGGCCTTCGCGACCTGGCGATAGTACGGGATATAGACCTGCACCTTATGCCCCATCTTCACCAGCGTCTTCGGCAGAGCGCTGATCACGTCCGCCAGCCCGCCGGTCTTTGCCCACGGTGCACACTCCGAAGCCGCAAACACAATATGCATGCCGTCTCCCTCTCGTTCCTCAACCCAAAACGTTAGTCTATACAAAGAGATGCATAAAGCCGTTTATCGGCTTCCACCGTATGAAGCGTAAACCAAAACTCGGGCAAAACTTCCTGGTGGACGACCGCGCTCGACACGCCATCGTCGATGCTCTGGGTGACATTCGCCAGCGGACGGTGATCGAGATCGGGCCGGGACACGGAGCTATCACCGACATTCTGGCGGAAAAGGCCAACCAGCTGATTGCCCTGGAGCTGGATCGGGAGCTGGCCCCCGGCCTCGCCCAGCGGTTCGCCGCAAGACCCAATGTCCGGATCATCGAGATCGATGTCCTGAAGGCAGACTTTGCATCGATCGTTCCCATCGGGGAGACGGCTGATGTTGTGGGAAATCTTCCCTACTACATCACCTCCGACATTCTCCTGAAGCTCTTCCATGCTGGAGCTTCCGGTCTGCTCTCCCGTGCAGTGGTCATGATGCAGCGCGAGGTGGCCGCACGGGTCGCAGCCTCTCCCGGAGGACGGGAGTATGGCCTGCTCTCAGCCACCGCCCAGATGAACGCCCGCGTCGAAGACCTCTTCACGCTTCCACCCTCGGCCTTCTCACCGCCCCCCGAGGTGTATTCGACCGTGCTCAGGCTGGACTTTGCGCCCCGATTCAGCGAACTGGGCGTGGATCCGGAGAGATTCGACAGCTTCCTGAAACAGATCTTTGCCCAGAAGCGAAAGACCCTCGAGAACAATCTGCGGGCCGCAGGCTTCGCCTCCGACGATCTCGAATCCCGCTGGCCTGCGGCTGTGCCCCGGAAGTCGCGCGCAGAAACCCTGTCGCTGGAGGCAATGGCGGAGCTGTACCACGCCCTCAAGTAAGCTATTTCACTATTTCCCTGGAGACGACGGGGTTGCCTCTTCCGCCAGCGCCAGCAGGTGGGCGGCACGTTCCCGAACCTTCTGTATAACGGCCTCGTCAGCCACGATCGATCGCAGCGCGGGAGCGATATTGCCAAGTTCCAGCACCCGTTTCGCCTCTACCTCGTGGCTCAGCACCTCCATCTCGGAGTACAAACCGAGCCGGTCGAAGCGATGCAGGAACTGCAGCTTGCGTCCCTCGTCCATCGTCTGGGCGATTGCCTGGAAGGTATCCGTTAGCTGGGTGATGCTCTTGTTCTCGGAGTAGTTATAGAGGCACGAGCCCTGACCGTCTGACCCTTTGTAGCTCAGAGTCTTCTTGCCGGTGTCGGCGATGTTCTTCGCCTTCGATTCGCATGGGATATTGAACCGGTCCAGCGATCGAGCTGTTTTAAAGATCGTTTGGGTCGCCGGGCTGCTGATCCGGATGGGTTGACTGACGGGCTGCGGCGCCGCGGATACCCCCATCGCGCTACTGCCTCCGCTGACAGGCGCAATCTGGGCCTGGTAGGTTCCGGTTCCGTCTTCATGCACCACGATCGTGTACCGGGGGACAGGAAGCCCCGGCCGCTGAAACTGAAAGCTCACCTCGGCAGAAGTAGCCATATCCCCTGCCGGACTGATCTGTCCAGCGGAAGGAGCCACTGTCTGCGCATGGGCGACCGCAGCGAGGCTCAGGAGGAGCGCAAGGCGTCTCATCGTGCGACACCTTGGGCCGAAAGCGTCTGCGCAGTATGGATATGGCAGATGGCAATGGCCAGCGCATCGGCGGCGTCGGCGGAATCCGGAGCCTCGTCCAGTTCCAGCAGCCGGGTCACCATGAACTGGACCTGCTCCTTGCCGGCCAGACCATACCCTACGACCGAGCTCTTAATCTTCAGCGGAGCATACTCGACCACGTCCAGTCCCACTGTGGCCGCTGCCAGCATGGCAACGCCGCGTACCTGTCCCAACTTCAGCGCCGATTTGGCATTCGCCGAGAAGAAGACCTCCTCAATCGCCACCACATCCGGACGGTGCAGTTCCATTGCCCCGGTCAGCTCGGCAAACACCTGCGCCAAACGGACCGGCGTCTTCTGTTTCTTACTGAGGCGGATTGTTCCACCGGCGACACGTACCAGCCGCGGCATACGGGCATCGCAGTCCACTTCGACCACACCGTACCCGGTGAACTCGGTCCCGCAGTCGATCCCGAAGACACGCATGGGAGAAGTCTACTTCCTTTCGCGATGGAGAAACCCCTCTGAAACGCAGCCCGGCTACTTCGAGATTCCCTCCAGCGGAGAGCTGGCCGTGGCATATAGCTTGCGAGGCATCCTGCCGGCCAGATACGCCTGCCGGCCTGCCAGAACGGCATGCTGCATCGCCTCCGCCATCAGGATCGGGTCCTTCGCCTGGGCGATTGCCGTGTTCATCAGGACGCCGTCGAATCCCAGCTCCATCGCCACCGTGGCATCCGAGGCTGTGCCCACACCAGCGTCGACGATCAGGGGGACCTCGGTGATCATCTCGCGAAGAATTCTCAGGTTCGCCGTATTCTGAAGACCGAGCCCACTCCCAATCGGTGCCCCAAGGGGCATCACCGCAGCCGCACCGACATCGATTAATCTTTTCGCAAATACAATGTCATCAGATGTATACGGAAGAACAGTAAAGCCTTCCTTCACCAAAGTGCGAGTGGCCTCCAGTGTGGCCTGGATGTCAGGGTACAGTGTTGCCTGATCGCCGATGACCTCAATCTTGACCCAATCGGAGAGTCCCACCTCGCGGCCGAGGCGTGCGGCGCGGATGGCCTCCTCTGCCGTGTAACAGCCTGCTGTGTTGGGAAGAAGGAAGTAACGCTGTGGGTCGATGTAATCCAGCAGAGACTCGCTGGACCGGTCGAGGTTGACGCGCCGCACCGCGACGGTCACCATCTCGGCCCCGGAGGCTTCGATCGCAGTCTGGGTCTCCGGCCCGTCCTTGTACTTACCCGTTCCTACGATCAGCCGCGACTGAAACGCCCTTCCCGCGATTACCAGAGGTGTCATGGATTCCATTCTAAGACGAAACGCGAACGGCCCGTGCTCGATAGGAGCAGCGGGCCGTTGCCGGTGAGCTGTTGAGATTGACCTGAGGCGCCCTCTACTCGGACTACCTCGGCGTATTCCATTCAGCGTTACCTGAAGATCGCCAGGACCAAGAGCAAGGACGCTCTTAAGCCTCAGTCACCTCACGTGTATCGATCGAACTCGAACTGTCACATTTCATAGGCTGGATCATCCTCCTTTCCCGTGTGCCGAAAGATTACGCCCCCATTGCCTCCCGGAGCAAGTCCGAAGCCTGCCCCCACCATACATCTCATGCGGTATAGCGGTGCATCGCATTTGGAACGGTGCAGGACATCCCACGAGCAATCCTGCTTCTGCTTTCAATCCTGGCCTTGGAAAGGTTCTCCGAAACAATGAAACCAGCAACAATTATTGGAATTGTTCTCATCCTGCTTGGCATCATCGGATTTGCGACTGGTGGTTTCAGCTTTACCCACCAGCACAAAGATGTGGATGCCGGCCCGATCCAGATCTCTCATGAAAAGAAGGAGACTGTCCCCATCTCTCCCATTCTCAGCACCATTGCTCTCGTGGCGGGCGCAGGGCTGGTTACAGTAGGGGTAAGGTCCCGCTGACACTTCTCAGGAGTTTGGTTCACGAAATGGCATTAGCTATAGTTAAACAGCTAATGCCATTTCGATTTAACCAAGGGTCAGGATGAAAGATTCCATTACGGTTTCCAAAGAAGACTATCTCAAGGCGATTCTCGAGGCTGAGTCCGAAGGCCAGCACGTCATCTCCGCCACCCTGGCGCATTGGCTCTCTGTCTCGCCGCCGGCGGTCACGATGGCGCTCAAGCGCCTGAAGCGCGACGGCTACGTCCTGGTAAAGAACGACGGCACCCTGCAACTCTCCGCCAAGGGCAAGGAGACTGCCTACAGGACCGCTCTGCGTCATCACCTGATCGAGCGCATGCTCTCGGAGATCTTCAACATGGAGTGGTATCAGATCCATGACGAGGCCGAGCGCCTGGAACATGCCGTCTCCCCCGCCTTCGAGGCAAAGCTGATTGAAAAACTTGGTGAACACGGCACCTGTCCGCATGGCAATTCGGTTCTGCCGGAGAGCCCGGCGCGACGCAAAAAACGTGGGCTCCTCCCACTCTCCGAGGCCACGAAAGATACCGAATACGTCGTGGCCAGCCTGTACGAGCGAGATCCCAAACTTCTTCTCTTCCTCCACAACCTCGGCGTCGACCCCGACTCGACCATCCGGATTACGGCAAAAAACTATGACGAGACGCTATCCATTGAGACACCCGGAGGGGCGTTCACGCTCGGCAAACCCGCTGCCGACAAGGTTTGGGTAAAGAGGAAATAACCACGCCTCAAAATAAATAGTTAACCTTGGTTAATATTCTATGGCATACTCCTGTAAAGGGGATGGAAACAGCCACCACCATTTCGACCGAGGAAAGGACCTCCGTTCGTCCCATGCTGGCCGGAGCTCCATCGAGCGTCCAGCTGACGACCTCGAGTCAATTCTGGCGGCGGGCAGCCGGCTTCATCGGGCCCGGCTTTATGGTCGCCGTGGGGTACATGGATCCTGGCAACTGGGCCACGGACCTGGCCGCGGGCTCGAAATACGGGTACACCCTGCTGTTCGTCATCATGGCTTCAAACCTGATGGCCATCCTGCTGCAAAGCCTTTCTCTGAAGCTTGGGGTCGCGGCTGAACGTGACCTGGCGCAAGCCTGCCACGACCGCTACAGTCGTCCGGTAAACATCGTCCTGTGGGTCTTTGCCGAGATCGCCATCGCCGCCTGCGACCTGGCTGAGGTCATCGGCTCTGCCATTGCGCTGCAGCTGCTCTTCGGAATCCCCCTGATTGCGGGCGTCCTGATCACCAGTCTGGACGTTTTCCTGATCCTGCTGCTGGAGCGGCGTGGATTCCGCTACCTGGAAGCCTTCGTGATGGTGTTGATCGGCACCATTGCCGTGCTGTTCGGGGCAGAGATCATCCTCTCGCGGCCGGAGTGGCTGCCGATCGTGCACCACCTGTTTGTCCCCTCGCGAGCCGTTCTCCACGATCCGGAGATGCTTTACATCGCGATCAGCATCCTGGGCGCGACCGTGATGCCCCACAATCTTTACCTGCACTCGTCGATCGTGCAGACCCGCAATTATCCCCGCACCGAATCCGGCAAACGCGAGGCGATACGGCTGGCGAACTTCGACTCTGCGACCGCGCTGACGATCGCGCTGTTCATCAACGCGGCCATCCTCATCCTCGCCGCAGCAGTCTTTCACCGCAGCGGCCACACCGAAGTGGCTGAGATTGGCGACGCCTACCAACTTCTTACCCCACTGCTTGGCTTTACCGGAGCGAGCATGATGTTCGCGCTGGCCCTGCTTGCTTCCGGCCAGAACTCGACCGTCACCGGGACCCTGGCTGGCCAGATCGTTATGGAAGGCTTCCTGGGCATGCGGTTGCCAAGCTGGCAACGGCGTCTGATCACCCGTCTGGTTGCCGTCGTCCCTACCGTCATCGTCACTGCACTTTATGGAAGCTCCGGCACAGGAAAGCTGCTCGTCTTCAGCCAGGTCATCCTCAGCATGCAGTTGAGCTTCGCCGTCTTCCCGCTGGTACGTTTCACCAGCGATCCCGGCCTGATGGGCCCCTTTGTCAACAGGCAATCCATCCGGCTCCTGAGCTGGGCCATCGCCCTGCTCATCGCCGGGCTTAATGCCTGGCTCCTGATCCAGGTTTTTCGCTGATCGTCTCCCTGCATTTCTAACTCAGAACAGTATTTCTCCGTCTTTTTACAGCCCTACAGGAAGATGAAGCTACCCAAAATGCGCCTGAAGATCCCCGCATTCCGCATTCTTTGCCTCGGCATCCTTCCCGCTGCAGTTCTCTGCGCCCAACAGCGGGTCATTGATTCCGCATCGCTCCCGGAAGCGCCTTCGGCAAGCAGCGCAACCACGATGTTTCCGCATGCCGAGAATGCTCCCTACTACATCGCAGGACAGGCCAACATCATCCTGCAGGCCCATGGGCCGTTTCATTCACCCTACGATGGGCCGAACAGCCTGCAGGGACGCGGCGAGTATAAGACCTCGCTGGTCGGCACGCTGTTTCTCGGCCTGCAGGTTAACCGAAATCCACGCTATGCGACCGATGTCATCGTCGATTTTGAATCCGCAGGCGGACGCGGTATCAGCCAGGCACTTGGCCTTGCGGGGTTTACCAATCTTGACGTCGTACGCAATCCAAGCCTCGGGTCCAAACCCTACCTGGCACGCGTCCAGATCCATCAGGTCCTCGGCCTGACGGACAAGCTGGCCGAGGCCGAACGTACCCCCTTCTCGCTTCCGACAGAGCTTCCTGAGCGCCGCTTTGAGCTGCACCTGGGCAAGATGAGCCTGCCTGACTACTTCGACATCAACTCCATCGCCTCCGACAGCCATCTCCAGTTCCTGAACTGGACCGTCGACAACAATGGAGCCTGGGACTATGCCGCCGATACTCGCGGGTACACCTACGGAGCCGCGCTGGAGTATCACGACCGCTCCTGGTCGGCGCGCTACGGCATCGCCGCGATGCCGACGGTCGCCAACGGTATCGACCTGGACTGGGCGTTCAGCCGTGCCAGCGGACAGAACTTTGAGTTCGAGCTGCGCAGGCCGCTTCTGGGATCCCTGCTCTCCGGGGAACGCAAAGGGACCGTCCGGGTTCTAAGTTTCGTCAACCATGCCCACATGGGGCTCTATCGCGATGCCGTCGATGCCTATCTCTCCGGGAAGGACAAGACGCCGGACATCAGCGCTCACGCAAAGTTCGGCGCCGTCAAATACGGCTTCGGCCTCAACGCCCAACAGGAGTTGACCCCTAATCTGCGCGCCTTTCTCCGCATTGGCTGGAATGAAGGCCAGCATGAGTCCTATGCCTATACCGAGGTGGACCAGACCGTCGCCTTCGGCGGCGATTACTCCGGGCGCGCCTTCAACCGTCCTGACGACAAACTTGGTTTCGCATTCGTCTCCAATGCGATCAAGCGCGACCACCAGAACTATCTCCGCTACGGCGGCCTCGGGTTTCTACTTGGGGATGGCAAATTAAACTACGCCCGCGAAGACATCCTGGAGAGCTACTACAACCTGCATGCCTGGCGTGGGATCTTCTACGCGCTCAACCTGCAGTTCATCGAACACCCTGGCTATAACAAGGATCGAGGCCCGGTTCTGGTCGAGGCGATCCGCATGCACGTCGACTTCTGACAATCGCCGTATACTTTTTCTGTGACCCCGCGCATCGTCTACGAAGCAGCTGGTTTCGTCCTGGGATTGATCTTTGGCAGCTTTCTCAATGTCTGCATCTCTCGTCTGCCACGCCAGGCATCGCTGGTAAGGCCTGGCTCACACTGTCCGGAGTGCGAAGCTCCCATCCGCTGGTACGACAACATTCCTGTGTTGAGCTGGTTTCTGCTTCGTGCCCGCTGCCGCGACTGCGGCCAGCCCATCCCGTGGCGCTACCCGGTAGTAGAACTGGCGACGGCCATCTGGTTTGCCATTCAGGCTGCGCGTCTCCATACGGTCCTCGCGTTCTACTTCAGCTCGCATACGGGGCCTTCGTCCTATGCACCGTTCGCCATCCTTGCAAACATCGCAACGGCGATTCTCGGCTTCCTTCTGATCGGCCTGATGGTGATGGACTGGCAGACCGGTCTGCTGCCGGACTCCTTCACGCTGACGGGAATCCTGCTGGGCGTGTGCCTGATCGGCCTGCAGGCTGTCTTTCTGGGGCCGACGGAGGACCAGATTCTCCTGCCGGAAAACAGAATCCATCTGACCAGTGCCGGTATCCCAAACGATACCGGCAATGTTTTTTTGACAGGTCCTGAGGCTCTCGTCGGCGGCCGTATCCTCGCTGCCCTGGGGGCCTTTCTGCTACTTCTCTTCATCCGCTGGCTCTACAGGAAGCTGCGCCACCGCGAAGGTATGGGCCTGGGCGATGCCAAGATGCTCGCCATGATCGCTGCCCTGCTCGGCTTCTGGCCAGCCATGCTCTCCTTCTTCTTCGGAGCCCTTGCTGCCAGCATCTACGGGGTGTTTCTGGTAGCCCGAGGCCGCGCCGGATCAACCTCAAAGCTGCCCTTCGGAAGCTTCCTGGCCGCTGGCGGCCTGATTGCGGCACAGGTAGGAGACCGCATCATCGACGCCTACGCCCGACTGCTCCGATAGCCGCACAAACGGCTGTCTTGCTTGACACTGAACAGCCACAAAACTAGAGTCGAAGATGGTCATGCACAATTATCCCTACATCTGGAATTATCTTCCGCTTGTCCTGCAAATACTGGTAGCTCTTGGTCTTGCGTGTGGAATGGTGGGGGTATCGTTCCTGATCGGCAAGCATAAGAATTCACGTACAAAACTTGGCCCCTACGAGTGCGGCATGGATCCTGTCGGCGACGCCCGAGGACGCTTTTCTGTGCGCTTCTATATGGTCGCCATGCTCTTTATTCTCTTCGATGTAGAGGCGGTCTTCATGCTTCCCTGGGCCGTCATCTTCCGACGGCTTCCTGAGATCACCGGGTCGAAGATGTTTGGATTCTACGAGATGCTTGTCTACCTCGGCTTTGTAGCTGTGGGCCTGTTCTATGTCTGGAAGAAAGGCATCCTCGACTGGTCCACCGATAAGGGAGATCTTTAATGGACCCCGCAGTTTTAGGTACCCAGGCCGTATTTGAGGCCCTTCCGGAGGACCCCGCGGTCAAGGCTCTGCGGGAGTTTGCCACGGACGCCAAGTACGATCGCGGCGAGCTGACCCTCACCGTCGCCCGCGAAAGCATCGTTTCGGCTGCTGAGGCTTTACGGCGGGCCGGGTTTACCTTCTTTGAAGACGTTACCGCTGTCGATTGGTATCCGTCCGAACCCCGCTTTCAGATCAGCTACAGCTTCCTCTCGTTCGGTCTGAAGCGCAGGGTTCGTGTCGTCGTCCGGCTCGCCGGTGAGGACGCAGTTCTCGACAGCCTTACGCCAAACTGGCCCGCGGCGAACTTCTATGAACGCGAGGTCTTCGACCTCTTTGGTGTTCGCTTCAGCGGTCATCCTTACCTGCGCCGCATCATGATGCCCGAAGACTGGCAGGGCCATCCCCTGCGCAAGGACTACCCCGTGGAGGGCTATCGCTAATGGCACCCCTCGCCGCTCCCGACCAGATCAACCCCGGAATTGACGACGTCGTCTCTGACTCCGCGCGTCACCATCACGGTAACGATCCCCTCTCTGACCAGACCATGGTCATCAACATGGGACCGCAGCACCCGTCTACCCACGGTGTGCTTCGCCTCGTGCTCGAGATCGACGGCGAAACCGTCGTCTCCCTTGCCCCTGACATCGGCTATCTCCATACCGGAATCGAGAAGACCTGCGAGGCCAAGTTCTACCAGCAGGTTGTTCCTCTGACCGATCGCATCGACTACCTGGCGCCTATGATCAACAACACGGCGTATGCTCTTGCGGTCGAGAAGCTGCTCCAGCTGGAGATTCCTGAGAAGGCCCAGTGGCTGCGCGTGCTCTTCAACGAGCTGATGCGCATCAACTCGCACCTGGTCTGGCTGGGAACCCACGCCATGGACATCGGCGCGCTTACCGTCTTCCTCTACTGCTTCCGCGAGCGCGAAAAATTGCTGCGCATCTTCGAAGCCGTCAGCGGCCAGCGCATGATGACCAGCTACATCCGGATCGGCGGAGTCAGTCTGGAGCCGCCGCTGGGCCTCTTCGAGGCTATCCGCGATTTCCTTATCGAATTTCCTTCGAAGATCGAAGAATACGAGGCCCTGCTCCAGAACAATCCCATCTGGATCAATCGCCTCAAGGGCGTAGGCTACATCTCGCCCGAGGACGCAATTGCACTCGGCGTTACCGGCCCCCCGCTGCGCGCTGCCGGTATCGACTTTGACGTCCGCAAGGCAATGCCCTACTCCAGTTACGAGAAGTTCCAGTTCAACGTGCCGGTCTCGACCGAGAGCGACGTCTGGGCCCGCTACGTGCTGCGTATGCAGGAGATGCGCGAGTCGGTCAAGATCTGCATGCAGGCACTGGACGGCATGCCGGAAGGCCGCATCGTTGCGGATTCCCCGAAGATCATTCTGCCCGACCGCGAGCAGATGAAGACCCAGATGGAATCCTTAATCCATCACTTCAAGATTGTCACCGAAGGATTTGCTGTTCCTGCAGGTGAGGCCACCAGCTCTGTCGAAGCCGGGCACGGCATGATGAACTACTACGTCGTCTCCGACGGCACCGCCAAGCCCTATCGTGTGCACATGCGCAACGCCGACCTCGCCAACCTGCAGGCGCTCGAGACCATGTGCAAAGGCCGCCTGCTGGCCGACGTCGTCGCTGTCATCGGATCGATCGATATCGTGTTGGGGGCGATCGACCGCTAGGAATTGCTTTCCCGGACAGGTAGCTGTGTTCGGAATGAACTGTTGTGGTTTTGATGAGAGATACGATTTGGCCGCGCCAGATCGCACTCTGGTTTGCTAGACACTCGATCTGCCATAGCGGATCGCAACTTGCTTTGTGGTTTTGTTAAGGGCACGACTTTAGCCGTGCCGAAATGTGCGATAGAAGATTCGGGGCTTTAGCCCCTGAGGTACCGGTTGGACAATCGACTTCGTACCGAACTTTGGACCTCCTGGGCCTCCCTGCTCCGCTCCTATGCAGCCGCCCACGGACTCAACAGCCGGCATCATGCAGTTGTCGAGGTCGGCGCAGACGAGATCACGCTTCGCGTAGCCAACCGCTGGCTTCGTTTTACGCATGATCTTGCGGAAGACAGCGAAGGAAACCAATCCGCCTTTTCGCTCCTGGAGGATGGAACGGTTAAACTGGATGCAAAGACACAGGAGATGGACCTTGCCGCCGAAGAACTGGCGCGGGAGATGATGCACAGTGAGTGAGATCGCCAATTCAATCTTTACGCCCGAGACAGCCGCGCGCTTCGACCGCCTGGTAACCCTTTACCCCGTCAAGCGCTCTGCCCTCGTCCCCATGCTGCTCTACGCGCAGGACGAGGTCGGCTACGTCTCCGACGCCGTCGTGACCGAGATCGCCCAGCGCCTCGACCTGATGGAGCTCGACGTCCGCAACGTGCTCTCGTACTACTCCATGCTGCGCACCAAACCTGCAGGCAAGTACAACGTGCAGGTCTGCACCAACATCTCCTGCATGCTGCGCGGCGGCTACGAGATCCTGGACCACTGCAGGCACAAGCTCGGCATCGGCCATAAAGAGGTCACCGCCGACAAGCTCTTTTCGCTCGAAGAGGTCGAGTGCATCGGGGCCTGCTGCTGGGCCCCTGCTATGCAGGTCAACTACGACTTCCACGACAACCTCACCACCGTCAAGGTCGACGAGATCCTCGAGACCTACCGCGCCGGCAAGGGAAAGGACGTGAAATAGCATGCCAACCCTCGTCTCCCATCCCGACGAAGTCAAAGTCATCAGCCGCCGCTTCGGACAGGGCGCTGCCGACATCGACAAGTACATCGAGCTTGACGGCTATAAGGCCGTCCAGAAGGCCATCTCCCAGGGCGAGAATATGGCTGCCTGGATCATCGACACCATGAAGGCCTCCGGCCTTCGCGGTCGCGGCGGAGCAGGCTTCCCCACCGGCATGAAGTGGTCCTTCGTCCCCAAGCAGTCCGAAAAGCCCAAGTACGTCCTGGTCAACGGCGACGAATCAGAGCCCGGAACCTGCAAAGATCACGTCATCTTCCTCCACGACCCCCATGCCGTCATCGAAGGCACCATGATCGCTGGTCTGGCTATCGGCGCGAAGATGGGCTTCATCTACCTCCGCGGCGAGTACCGCTACCTCCTGAAGATCATGGAGAAGGCCGTCGCCGACGCCTACGCCAAGGGCTTTCTCGGCAAAAATATCTTCGGCTCTGGCCTGGACTTCGATATCGTCACCCAGTCCGGCGCAGGAGCCTATGAGGTCGGCGAAGAGTCCGCCCTCATGGAGTCGCTCGAGGGCAAGCGCGGCGTTCCCCGCATCAAACCTCCCTTCCCCGCAGTAGTTGGCCTCTACGGCGGTCCCACCGTCATCAATAACGCGGAGACCATCGCCTCGGCCCCGCACATTCTGCTGATGGGCGGCGAGGCCTACGCCAAGCTTGGCTCCGAACGCAACGGCGGAACCCGTCTCTTCGGTATCTCCGGCCACGTTGAGCGCCCCGGCGTCTACGAGCTGCCTATGGGCTACAACCTCAAGAAGGCAATTTATGACGTCGCCGGCGGTATTAAGGACGGCAAAAAGCTCAAGGCTGTCGTCCCTGGCGGGTCTTCCTGCCCGGTCCTGCTGCCGGAAGAGATTGACGTAGGCCTCGACTTCGACCAGATGGGCAAGGCCGGAACCATGCTCGGCTCGGGCGGCATCGTTGTCCTCGACGAGACCGTCTCCATCGTCGAGTTCGCCCTGCGCACCATCGCCTTTTACCAGCACGAGTCCTGCGGATGGTGCATCCCCTGCCGCGAGGGAACGGACTGGATCAAGAAGACCCTGACCCGCGTCTACAACGGCGGCGGCAGCAAGAAGGATGTCGCCAACGTGCAGTACCTCGCCGAAAACATGATGGGCCGCACTTTCTGCCCACTCGGTGATGCAGCCGCCATGCCGACACTCGGCTTCGTCAAGAAGTTCCGCAAGGAGTTTGAAGACTACATCGAGGGCCACAAGGCCGGAACCCCGATCATCACGGTCGAACAGCTCGTAGGAGCGCACTAAGCCATGCCAGACGTAACCTTCACCGTAGACGGCAAACAACTCACCGCACCGGCCGGAACGCTGCTCATCGACGCCTGCAAGTCCGCCGGCATTGAGGTTCCTGCCTTCTGCTACTATCCCGGGCTTTCGCTGCAGGCCGCCTGCCGCATGTGCGTCGTCCGCATCGAAAAGATGCCGAAGCTCCAGACCGCCTGCACCACCCCGGTCGCCGAGGGCATGGTCGTCTCGACCGAGACCCCCGAAATTGCCCAGGCTCGTAAGGCCACCCTTGAACTTCTCCTCGGCAATCATCCCCTCGACTGCCCTGTCTGCGATGCAGGCGGCGAGTGTGAGTTGCAGGACATGACCTTCAAGTACGGTGCCGGCACAAGCCTCTATGCCGAGGCCAAGAACCACCGCGAAGAGCAGAAGTGGTCGCCGGTCGTCTACTTCGACCGCCCACGCTGCATCCTCTGCTATCGCTGCGTTCGCATGTGCGGCGAAGGCATGGACGTCTTCGCGCTCGGCATCCAGAACCGCGGCTCCTCCGCCGTCATCGCTCCCAACATCCCGGCGCAGCAGTCGCCTGACAACCTCGCGCACCTCGACTGCGAGCAGTGCGGCATGTGCATCGACGCCTGCCCTGTCGGGGCCCTGACCTCCGGAGCTTACCGGTACAAGACCCGCCCCTGGGAGATGAACCACGTCGCCACCGTCTGCACGCATTGCGGCGACGGCTGCAAGACCACTCTCGGCGTGCGCTCTACCTCCGACGGCGCCGAGATCGTTCGCGGCGACAATCGGGACAAGTCCGGAATCAATGGCGACTTTCTCTGCAACAAGGGGCGCTACGCCTTCGACTTCGCCAATTCGCCGGACCGCATCACCGCACCTCTGGTCCGGCAGTCCGACGGATCCCTCAAGCAAGTCTCCTGGGAAGAGGCCTTCGCGCATGCCGGTAAGAGACTGCGCGAGCTGCGTGATAGCCGCGGCGGCAAGTCCATCGGGGTGATCGGCGGTAACCGCCTCACCAACGAAGAGGCTTACCTCCTCCAGAAGTTCGCCCGCACGGTACTCGGCACCAACAACATCGATCACCACCGCACGGCTGACTACGTCACCTTCGCTCAGGCACTCTCGGGTCAGCAGGGACGCACCGCCTCCTGGCGCGATACCCAGAGCTACCCTGCCGTGCTCCTCGTCGGCGGAGACCCAACCAACCAGGCTCCCGGCACGGCCTGGAACCTGCGAACCGATGTCCGCCTGAACAAAGCGCGCCTCTACGTCGCCAATACCGGCGAGATCAAGCTGCGCCGCCAGGCAAAGGCATTCCTTCAGCTGGCTCCCTTCGGGTACGGCGCTCTTGCCGCCTACCTCGCGGGCGACGCCGCATCCTCCTCAAACGCCGCCTCCGATACCTCCGCCCTCGATACCTTCCGCGAGGCCGTCAAAGCCGAAGAGAAGCTCCTTATCCTCATCGGTTCAGAGCTTCGTGGGGCTGGCCTCAAACGCCTCATCGAGTTCGGCCTCACCATTCCGGGTGCGAAGTTCGCCCTGCTCTCCGACTATGTCAACTCGCGCGGCGCCGCCGACATGGGCCTGCTACCCGATATGCTCCCCGGGTACGTTCCGGTCACCCATCCAGGTCCCTTCGCCGAGCACAACGCGCCCACAACACCCGGCCTCGACATGCTCGAGATCTTTGAGGCTGCCGGACGTGGGGATCTCTCAGCGCTTTACGTCGTCAACTCGAACCCCGTCGCCCGCTACAACATCGATCCCGCCGCCCTGAAGAATACCTTCGTGGTCGTGCAGGAGATGTTTATGACGGAGACCGCGCAACTGGCCGACGTTATCCTCCCAGCGGCAAACCTCTACGAGAAGGGCGGCTCGGTCACCAACAGCTACGGCGATCTGCAGCTTGTCCAGAAGGCCGGCGATCGCGCCGGCGTCCGCAGCGACTTCGAGATGATCGTACGTGTCGCCGACAAGATGGGAGCCGACATCAAGACGCTCGTGCCCTTCGGAAAAGGTCTTCGCGCCGATATGGGCCAGAGCCGCGGCGCCCAGTCCGGCGAGGCCGACCGTCATGCCGTCTGGCTGGCCGCCAACAATCTTGAGCCCAAGCTGTCTCCCTTCGATCCCTGGGCTATCCTCGATGAGATTCAGCGCCTCGTTCCCGGATACGATCTCCTTCGCCTGCAGCTATTGAGCGGCAACGACCAGCATCTGGAACCGGCCGCAGGCGCTGCTGCCACCCCCAACCGCCGCGATCTTGTACTTCCCTCAGGTGACACGCTCTTCACCTCGGGAACTCTGGGCCGCTTCTCACCAGCGCTCAACGATGTGCAACGCTATCAGGGCGACGAACCTCTGATTCAGATCCATACGGCAGCAGAATGACTTCGATACAGGAGTAAAAAGTTAAAACCGTGAGCCACCTCACCGAATTTCAGACATTTCTGCTGCTCTCGATCCTCAAGATCGTTGTCGTGCTCGTCATTACGCTCACGGCGGTGGCGTACACCGTCCTGCTCGAGCGCAAGGTTCTTGGCCGCATGCAGAATCGCTGGGGACCTTCGCGCGTCGGCCCCTTCGGTCTTCTGCAGCCGCTGGCCGACGGGATCAAGCTCTTTCTCAAAGAAGATCTGATGCCGCTGGCCGCCGAGAAGCCGCTCTTTGTCCTTGCGCCCATCATTGCACTTACCTGCGCGCTGATCTCCATTGCCGTCGTGCCGTTCGGCGCAGTCACGCATGTCACCGCCAATGGAATCAGCGTCGACATGGGAACGATCGCCGACATCAACATCGGCCTTCTGGTGATCCTCGGTATTACCTCCATCGGGGTCTACGGCATCGCCCTCTCGGGCTGGTCTTCGAACAACAAGTTCGCCCTGCTCGGATCGCTCCGCGCAACTTCGCAGATGATCAGCTATGAACTCGCTCTCGGCCTGTCGCTCGTGGGAGTCGTGCTTCGCGCCGGTTCGCTGCGTCTCCGCGACATCGTCGCTTCTCAGTCCGGCCACGGGGCTCTTTCCTGGAATATCTTCGGCGGCTTCCAGATCGTCGCCTTCTTCATCTACCTGATGGCCGCCTACGCCGAGACCAATCGCGCACCTTTCGACCTCCCCGAGGCCGAATCCGAGCTGGTCGCGGGCTATCACACCGAATACTCTTCGATGAAATTCGCGATGTTCTTCATGGCCGAGTACGCCAACATGATCACCGTCGCCTGCGTGGCTACCCTGCTCTTCCTGGGCGGACCAACCAGCCCCTTCGGCAACCTTCTGCCCACGCCTTCGAATGTAGTCATCGCGGCTATCCTTCCAATCTTCTGGTTCGTCATCAAGGTTCTCGCTTTTCTGCTGCTCTATATATGGGTTCGCGCTACGGTACCCCGTTTCCGTTATGACCAGCTCATGGCCTTCGGCTGGAAGTTTCTGCTTCCTGTCGCCATCCTCAACATCATCGCCACCAGCCTCGTCCTTGCGTTACGCGGATGAGTCTCCGGCTACCTGCTTTACAATCAACAGGTAGCCCTCAAAAGTTTGCGCTGTATCGAATGATTCAAGCGATTCACTGAAAAAGGAATCTGCGGAGCATCATGCAACTGGCACTGTTCATCATCTTTGGTCTGCTCGCCGTGGCTGGAGCCATCAACTTCCTGCTGCAGCGGCATCCCATTAATTCGGCGCTCTCGCTGGTCGTGGTCATGATGTCGCTGGCCGTTCTCTACTGGTCGCTTGGGGCTGAGTTCCTTGCCGCCGCACAGGTCATCGTCTACTCCGGCGCCGTCATGGTGCTCTTTGTCTTTGTCGTTATGTTGCTGAACGCGGGCAAAGAAGAGCGCACTCATGGGAGCCGTGCCGCCTACCTGGCCGGGATTCCCGGGGCTGCGGCCATCTTCTGCCTGCTCAGCTTCATCTTTCTGAGCAACGGCCGCGCATTCGGCTCGACCGATCTCACCAATCACCTTACAAACTCGGTCAACAACATCGCCGAGATCAGCCGGGTCCTGTTCCGCGATCTGCTGCTGCCCTTTGAGGTAACCAGCGTTCTGATCCTCGTCGCCATCCTTGGAGCCGTCGTGCTCGCGCGAAAGGAGCAATAAGACCAGTATGACCGTTCCCATCTCCTATTACCTGGTCCTCGCCGCTGTGCTCTTCTCCATCGGCGTCGCCAGCTTCCTGATCAAGCGCAACATCATCACCATCTTTATGTCGATTGAGCTGATGCTCAACGCCGTTAACCTGACCTTTGTCGCCTTCGCCCACATGTGGCACCAGATCACAGGGCAGATCTTTGTCTTCTTCGTCATGGTGGTCGCCGCTGCCGAAGCCGCCGTCGGACTGGCAATCATCATTGCAATCTTCCGTACCCGCCAGACCCTCAACGTTGACCAGGTCAACCTGCTGAAAAACTAAGGACACGAGATTCGCTGATGCCTGCTTCCTATCTCTGGCTGATTCCGCTTCTTCCCTTCGCCGGATTCCTCATCAATGGAACCCTGGGCCGCCGACTTCCGCGCCCGCTCGTCTCCGCCGTTGCTCTCGTCCCGACCTTCCTCTCGGCGTGCCTCTGGATCTGGCTCTGGTTCACCATGCGAGCCCCGGGCGCGCCCGAATCCATCCAGTCCGTCGCCACGCTCTTCGGAAACTCCTGGATCTCCATCTCCGGCTTTCACGCCGACTTCGCCTTCACCGTCGACCACCTCACGCTCATCATGCTGGGCGTCGTCACCTGCGTCGGCTTCCTCATCCATCTCTATTCCGTCGGCTACATGGCCCACGAGGACGGCTACTGGCGCTTCTTCGCCTACCTGAACCTGTTCATGTTCTTCATGCTGGTTCTGGTCCTATCGGCCAACTTCCTCCTGCTCTTCGTCGGCTGGGAGGGCGTCGGTCTCGCCTCCTACCTGCTGATCGGCTTCTACTTCAAGAAGGACTCCGCCGCCAACGCCGGCAAGAAGGCCTTCATCGTCAACCGCATCGGCGACTTCGGCTTCCTGCTCGCGATGTTCCTTCTCATCGCGCACTTTGGCACCCTCGACTTCGCCACCATCTTTAGCTCCGTCGCGCAGCACACGGAGTGGCAGGGCGGTTTCCTCACCGCTATTGCCCTGCTGCTCGTCGTAGGCGCCGCCGGCAAATCTGCACAGATCCCGCTCTACGTCTGGCTCCCGGACGCCATGGAAGGCCCGACCCCAGTCTCCGCGCTCATCCACGCGGCAACGATGGTGACGGCGGGCATCTACATGGTTGCCCGCGCCCACACCATCTTCGATCGCTCCCCGTACGCCCTCGGCGTCGTCGCCATCATCGGAGCCGCCACCGCTCTCATCGCCGCCTGCATCGGTATGGTCCAGCACGACATCAAGCGCGTTCTCGCCTACTCTACCGTCTCGCAGCTCGGCTACATGTTTCTGGCCTGCGGTGTCGGAGCGTATGCAGCCGGTGTCTTCCACCTGCTTACCCACGCCTTCTTCAAGGCGCTACTCTTCCTCGCCGCCGGCTCCGTCATCCACGCGCTCTCGGGCGAGCAGGACATGCGCAACATGGGCGGTCTGCGCAAGCGCATTCCCATCACCTTCTGGACCATGACGATGGGCGTCTTCGCCATCGCCGGCATCCCTCCGCTCGCCGGTTTCTTCTCCAAGGACGAGATCCTCTTCCGCGCCTTCGTCTCGCCCAACCCTATCGGGAAACTTCTCTGGCTCGTCGGCCTCGTCACCGCCGGCATGACGTCGTTCTACATGTTCCGGCTGTGGTTCAAGACCTTCTTCGGCGAGATGCGCTTTGACGAGCACCACGCCGCAGAGCACGCCCACGATGCTGGTCATGACTCCGGCCAGGCACACGACGGTCACGGCGTCCACGAGTCGCCACTCGTCATGACGCTCCCGCTCATGATCCTCGCCCTGCTCTCCATCGTCGGCGGATGGGTCGGAGTTCCCGCCGCCCTCGGCGGACATAATGAGATCGAGCATTTTCTAGCCCCCGTCTTTGAGTCCGGCCACGCCGTGGCGACGCTGGAAATGATTCCCTCGCCGCTTCCCGGTGTCAGCCATGGAACCGAACTCGGCCTCGCCGCCGTCTCGGTCCTCGTCGCTCTCTTCGGGCTCTTCGTCGCCTACGTCCTCTACTACAAGAAGCCCGGAACCGCCGCCTCCTTCGCGCAGAAATTCCCTGCCCTCTATCGCCTGGTCGAGAACAAGTTCTACGTCGACGAGATCTATCAGGCCGTCATCGTTACCCCGCTGCTCGTCGTCAGCCGCCTCATCCTGGGCGGTCTCGTCGATGGCGGCATCGTCAACGGCTCTGGATTCGCCGCTGGTGCCAGCGCTCGCGGTCTCGGCTCACTCGTTCGCCGGGTTCAGTCCGGCAACATTCGCTCCTACGCCGGCTGGCTCGCCCTCGGCGCCGCTGCCGTCATCGCTGTCATGATCTTCGGCCATTCACTCTGGCTGCACTAACGAAATAAGGAACCCGGACGCGCTTTCGAGATGAACATTGACCACAACATCCTGACGATCATCACCTTCGTCCCGCTCGCCGGAGCCATCGTCCTTGCTCTGCTGCCCGACCGTGATCGCCTCCAGCAATGGGGAGCCCTCATCGTCACCCTGCTGACCTTCCTCTTAACCCTGCATCTCCCTTTCCACTACGACTACAGCGTTGCCGCAGGCACCTTCCAGTTCCAGCAGAACTCCTCCTGGATCACCTCGCCTGCTATCCGCTACCACGTCGGTGTCGACGGGCTTTCCATGTGGCTCGTTGTGTTAACCGGACTGCTCGCTCCGCTCGGCGTTCTCATCTCATGGCGCGCCATCGACAACCGCCGCCGGCTCTTCTACGTGCTCTTCCTGCTCCAGCAGGTCGCGATGCTCGGCATCTTTGTCTCGCTCGACCTCTTCCTCTACTACGCCTTCTGGGAGCTGTCGCTGGTCCCCATGGCGCTCCTGATCGCCACCTTCGGCCGCACCGAAAACCGCCGTCGCGCCGCCATCAAGTTCTTCCTCTACGCCTTCATCCCCTCGGCCATCCTTCTGGTCGCCATGCTCTGGCTCTACGCACGCACCGGCACCTTCGACTACCCCCAGCTGGCCCAGATGGCAGCAGCTCACACCCTCTCGACCAACGGCACCGCCCTTTGGCTCGCATCATTGGCCTTCCTCGCCGCCTTCGCGGTCAAGGTCCCCGTCTTCCCGCTGCACGGCTGGCTCTCTGACGCGGTCAGCGAAGCACCAACCGCCGCGGTCATGGTCCTCGCCGGCAAGCTCGGCCTCTACTCCATCCTGCGCTTCTCCTTCGGAATCTTCCCCGCCCAGTCGCACCGCATCGCTCCACTGATGCTCGCGCTCGGAGCCATCGGAATCGTCTACGGCGCTCTCGTCGCGCTCGTCCAGAAGGACCTTAAGCGGCTCGCTGCCTACGGCACGCTCGGCCACGTCTCGGTCGTCATCCTCGGGATCTTCGCCTTCACCGTCACCGGCATCAACGGCGGCATCTACCAGACACTGAACGAGGGCATCGGCGGGTCCGCCCTCTTCATGCTGCTCGGCCTCCTCTACGAGCGCTACCGCACCTACGACATGCGCGAGTACGGCGGCCTCGCTGCCCGCCTCCCCTGGATCGTCACCATGTTCGTCTTCACCGCCCTCTCGGTCACCGGGCTACCCATGCTCAACGGCTTCGTCGGTGAGTTCCTCGTCTTCTCCGGAGCCATGCAGTCCAACATCACCCACCACATGGGCTGGACCGTGCTGGCCACTTCGAGCGTCATTCTCACCGCCTCCTACATGCTCTGGATGATCCAGCGCGTCTTCTACGGTGAGCTTGGACGCCGCCCTGAGACGATTACTCCCGTCGACCTCACCGCCCGTGAGCACCTGGCTCTCTGGCCCCTGGTCGCACTCTTCCTCTTTATGGGAATCTCCTCTCCCGTCTGGCTTCGTGCCATCGATCCGGCTGCTTCCCATATCGCTGCCGTCGTCAACCGCAGCCAGGCCGTCACGATGGACTTTGACGCCTCCCGGAACGCCACTCCTGTTTCTTCCGGCTCAGAGACAGCATTCAACATGACTACAGCATCCTCCGCGACGAAAGGAGCTCGATAGATGTCTCCCAACGTCCTCGCTCTTCTGCCCGAGATCATCCTGACCATCACCGGCGTGCTTATCATGCTGGCTGAGCCCATGCTTCCGCCCGGCAGCTCGCGCAAACCGCCCGGCAGCTCGCGCAAACCGCTCGGCTGGCTCGCCATCCTCGGCACTATCGCTGGAGGCCTCGCCAGTTGGTACCAGCTCGGCTTCGGCACCGTCCACGCCTTCTTCGGAACCATCCAGGTCGATACCTTTTCGGTCTTCTTCCATCTGTTGATTGCAGCCATCGTCCTGGTCACCCTGCTCAGCTCCGTCGACTACTTTGAGGGTTACGCCACTCACGCTGGCGAATACTTCGCCCTCGTCCTCTTCGGCGCCGTAGGCATGATGCTGATGACCTGCTCGGTTGAGCTTTTGATGGTCTTCGTCGGTCTCGAGATCTCCTCCATCTCGACCTACATCATGGCCGGCTTCCGCAAGGGCCACGCCGCCACGGCCGAATCATCCATCAAATACTTTCTGCTCGGCTCCTTCGCCACCGCCTTCTTCCTCTACGGAATTGCGCTGGCCTTCGGCGCGACCGGCTCCACCCGCATCGACGCTATCTCGCTCGGTCTCGCCCATACGGCAACCCCCACCCTCGCCATCCTCGCCCTTGCTCTCATCATCATCGGCATCGGCTTCAAGGTCTCGGCGGCTCCCTTCCACGTCTGGACCCCCGACGTCTACCAGGGCGCTCCCGCCCCTGTCGTCGGCCTCATGTCCACCGCCCCCAAGGCCGCGGCCTTCGCCGTCCTGCTCCGCATCCTCTTCTCCGGCTTCCCCTCGTACGAGCCCCGCTGGGCAGGCCTCATCTGGATCATCGCTGCGCTCTCAATGTTCATCGGAAACCTCGGCGCTCTGATGCAGCGCGACGTCAAGCGCATGCTGGCCTACTCCTCCATCGCACACGCCGGCTACCTGCTTGTCGCCTACACGGCCTTCCCTGCTGACGGAATCGCCTCCGCCTGCTTCTACACCGCCGCTTATGCCGCGATGAACGTAGGAGCCTTCACCGTCATCACCCAAATCGGCGGATACAACGAAAACGCCCGCACCATCGACGACTACGCCGGTCTCGCCCTCAAGCGCCCGGTCCTCGCCGCCGCGCTCGGCCTTTTCCTGCTCTCGCTCATCGGAATCCCCTTCACCGGCGGCTTCTTCGGCAAGTTCTACGTCTTCTCCGCCGCCCTGCACTCCGGCCGAGTCTGGCTCGCCGTCGTCGGCCTGCTCAACAGCGGAATCGCCTGCTTCTACTACCTGCGCCTGCTTGCCGCTATCTACACCCGGCCCACCACCGAGAACGATCGCATCAGCGCCGCAGGCCGCGTAAGCCTCCCGGCCGCCGCGGCCATCGCCATCACCGCAGCCGCTACTCTCTGGCTTGGAATCGCCCCTAACCGCGTCCTCGATCTGGCACAGCAAAGCGCCGACTCGGTCCACGCCAATCCGGCTCAACCTGGACAGGACATCACTAGCGCCGGTCGCTAGCCTCTAGTTTCTACTGTTCCAGATCAATGGGCATAGTCTTCTGACTATGCCCATTCACTTTAGGGCGTCGCTGCTGCAACCTTTAAAAAGCCGCTCGCGATAAACTTCTGCTGCTTTTCCGACCAGTGCCAATAGCGGCGTTCAACTTTCTGGAGCTTATCGTTTACCGAGGAGGTTCGCGTCTCTTCCAGGGTGTCGTCAGGAAATCGCAGAAACGTGCTTCTCTTAAGTACTCTCTCATCAGCATTCAGGTGATCTTCGGCGTGATAATCCTCTGTCCTGAGCGTTTCATGCAATTTTCCATTCACGACCGAGAAGATTTGGGTCTCTTTTAGGAGCAGTCCTGAGCCATGACCTGCAGTCACATCATGAAGTACAAGAGCATCTTCTCTCCCATCTCGCAGTGAGATCATTTCCAACGAACTCGAGCCCGCCCAACAATTGAGCTGCCGCTGATCGACTACGTGCCACAAGATCTTTGCAGAATCCCCATCTTCTTCCTGAAGAAGGTAGAGATAACAGGAAACTCCGGCTCCACTCGGGAGAAACGCAACACCATAGTGAGCGGGTTCTCTGGTACGAACCGACCGTAATTTAATCTCTTCATCCGGAAGCAGGTGTTCTGTGACGTCCGTTGCTATGGGGGCCTCAACCCCAAGACGTGTCAGCAGTCCTGCCTTCTGCCCGGGGTTCGCCAGAGCCAACATACTCTCCATCTCGGTCAGTTTGCCAACAGGAATCTCCCTCTGGACTCCGACGCGAACTTGCTGAGATATAGACGGCCTGACAGAAATGAATGCAGCGCAAACGCAACATGCCATCCACACTCTATCGAACAATTGCACGCATCCCCCACATTACCTTTGCTCCACATTGTGCCATGACTGGACGGTGCCGGCTGCCCCAATCATGGCGCAGTCTCATCGCGACATGATTGGGCATTCGAGCGAAGCTCGAACCCTGGGATGTCAGAGACAATGTGACTCTGGGGATACAATCGAGTGCATCGCAAGCCTTATAGGAGTGTGAATGGCAGACACGATGACCATCCTTGAGCAGGCGTACTCCGCATTCAACAAGCGGGATATCGACGGCGCCTTAGCACTGATGACCGAAGACGTGAGCTGGCCCAAGGCTTCCGAGGGCGGCAAGGTTGTCGGAAAAGAGGAGATCCGCGCCTATTGGACCCGCCAATGGAGTGAGTTCGATCCTCACGTCGAACCGGTTGCAACCACCGAGAGAGATGGCGGCAAGATTCTCGTCAGGGTGCACCAGCTCGTGAGGAGCCTTCAGGGAGAGGTCCTTTCGGACAGAGAGGTCCTCCACGTATTCACCCTGAACAACGGTCTCATCGCAGCCCTGGACCTTGGGGATGAGGGCGAACGGATCGCTGGTCCGTCTGCGGCATTCGCCCACCGATCCTAACGAGCTATCGATGCATGAGCAGGATCCAGCTTGTAGAATTGCATTCCCCGCACTCTATCCCCGCAAGGTGTCATCCAAGTGGCGCGGCCGAGCCGCTGAAGAGTCTGGCGGTCATCTATGGCTCGCCAAGACTATGTCAACCCTCGAATACGGCTATCTTGAACAAAGGAAGCAACTTTTACACTGCCGATTTACTCTACGCGGATAGCTAAAGATTTAACGATGAGGCGAGAGACAAAGGGCTCCCCTATGTCATACAGGAAGTCCGGACCTAACTTATATGTTTTGAAAACTTTGCGCAAAAAGTACAGGGAACCCCAAGAATACAGGCAAGCAAAAGCCCTCGCCGAAGCGAGGGCTTTGCACAACCGGATCGACTGAAACTTACGCCTGCACCTTGAGGAAGATGATAACGAAGGTGAACAGCGCCAGCGACTCGATGAAGGCCAGACCGAGAATCAGGAAGATGAAGATTCCGGGACGAGCGCCGGGGTTGCGTGCGAGAGCCTCGGTGGCAGAGGCGGTCGCCTTGCCCTGACCCAGACCGCAGAGACCAGCCGCAAGGGCCATGCCCAGGCCGGCGGCCAGCGGAACCCACTGCGAAGCGGGCGAGTAGTTTGCTGCGCCCTGCGCAAAGGCCGGCGTTGCGAGCAGCATCGCGGCCAACGACATGAAAAGATACTGAAGCTTCTTCATTACGACTCCATCTCCCGTCAGATACGCCGCCAGTGGGTGGTTGATGCTCACCGTGCTGGCACCCTCACGCTCGCGGCGCTGAAGCTACGGCAGAGAGGGAGTCCCCCTGCCGCAAAACCGGATCCCTCAGAGCTTCAGCCCTGAGGGACGCAAAGATCAATGATCGTGCGCCACTGCCAGCGACAGGTAAACCGCCGCCAGAAGGAAGAACACATACGCCTGGACCACAGCAACACCAAGGTGCAGCCCCAGGAAGATCAGCGGAATTCCAATAGGAACCAGCGAGAAGAATGCCAGCGTCACCAGGTCGCCCGCCAGCATGTTCGCATAAAGTCGGACCGTGAGCGAAAGCACGCGGGCGAAGTGCGAGATGATCTCGATCGGGAACAGCAGCGGATACAGCCACCACACCGGCCCGAGGAACTGCTTGATATAGCTCGGTCCGTTCACTCGAACGCCATGGTAGTGGTAGTACAGGAACGTGACGAGAGCGAATCCGAGAGGAACCACCGGGTTCGCGGTCGGGGAGGCCAGTCCGGGGACCAGACCCAGCAGGTTGCTCAGCAGGATGAACAGCAGAAGCGCCGTCAGATAGCTGATGAACCGCTCGGAGCCATGCCCGATAACCGATTCGCCCTGCTCGGCGACGAACTCGTGCGTCATCTCTGCCAGGTGCTGTACGGCTCCCGGCTTCTCGATGCTGAGGCTGACGCGGACGACAACGAAGTAAGCGACCAGTACCGCGAAGACCAGCAGCTCCATGGCAAACGCATCGGTGATGGGAGCCTGCGGGTACCTGGGATGCACATGAAACGCCTCCAGCAGCGCCGTGACAGGCGCAGCGAGATGGGCGTTCAGAAATCGTGTGAACAAAAGCTGAGTCGGCATATAAAAGTTAGCGAAACGGTCTTTCAGATCGATCAGGCAGTCCAGGCCTTCACCAGCCGCAAACCCTCCACCGTGAGTGCAAACACCCCCAGCGCGAGTCCGGCCGCAAGCGCATAGACTGAACCGTGCAGTACCTTAAGGCTAACATAGAGAAGCGCAATCGTGGCGGCCAGACGGAGAAAGAATCCGAGCAGGACCATGGCCATGGGCTTCGCCGTCCCGCCCTGGTCCATCCTGGACATGACCGCCGTCATCAGGCGCATCCACTCCCACAGGCCAGAAGCCGAAATGACCGCCCCGACGGCCAGCAGAGCCGCCGACTGCCAACCCAGCTTCCACCAAAGCAGCAGCGCAGCGATGACTGAAACAATCGCGAGTAGCCGCAGCGCCCGCAGCATCGTCTGCCGGAAGTCTTCATCGGAAAAGGATTCCAGCGCCTTCACTTATCCCGCCTCAGGTATCGGGAAGCTGTCATGAAGATCTGCAGAAATCCGCCGATCGCTCCCATCACGATTCCGACGATTCCGATCCAGTTCTGATGAAAATGATGGTCGAGCCAGGTCCCAAGCAGCCAGCCGATCACGCATCCGGCAGGCAGCGCGATCGCCAGCTGAATCATTGATTCGGCCTTGACCAGCTCGCCTAGCGCTCCACCCTTTTTCTCGTTCTCTGCCATCGCGATCACCATTACATCACGGACCGGCTTCTCCAATCGAACTCGGTCGCGCCGCTATACTGAACAACGACTATCCATAAAAAGGAAACACCTTGCACTTCGACTCCGAATTCGAGCAGAAGCTCTATCAGCAGCGCCAGGAGAAGCTCCAGCAGATCGCCGCACTGGGCGCCGAGATCGGCCTCAATCCCGCGCAGGCCACCTACCCCAACTCCTTCACCGTCAGCGCTCCAGGCTGGGATGAGCAAAATGGGGATCTGATTCCCTGGATCAAACAGAACTTCGACTCGCCCGAGTCCTCCGTCAGCGGCGAACAGCTGGATGCCGACCGCAAACAGGTCGCCATCGCCGGTCGCATCATGGCTATCCGGATCCAGGGCAAGGCCGGATTTGCCCAGCTTCAGCAGGGCGGTCAGCGGCTCCAGATCTACGTTCGCAAGGACGACGTCGGCGAGAACGCCTTCGCCCTCTACAAACTGCTTGATCTGGGCGACCATATCGGCGTCCGTGGTTACCTGATGCGCACCCGCACCGGTGAGCTGACTGTCCACGTAACCTCCACGCCTGAAACGTCAGGAATCACCTTCCTCGCCAAGGCCATGCTTGCCTTGCCCGACAAGTATCACGGTCTCGAGGACACCGAGCTTCGCTATCGCCAGCGCTACGTTGACCTCTTCATGAACACCGGCCACAGCGCCAAGGCCGCCACACCTGCGACAAATTCGGGTGCCCCAGGTCTGGCAGTTGCAGACCTGGGTGAAGCGCCGCAGAAGCAACCGGAGGCCGACGACTCCCCGCGCAACGTCCGCGAGGTCTTCGTCAAGCGCGCCCAGGTTCTTCGCGCGCTGCGCAAGTTCTTCGACTCCCGCGGCTATCTTGAGGTCGAAACTCCGATGATGCAGCAGATCGCCGGAGGAGCCGCCGCGCGACCCTTCATCACGCACCACAACGAGCTCGACCTGCCGCTCTACCTGCGTATCGCGCCGGAGCTCTACCTGAAGCGCCTCGTAGTTGGCGGCCTCGACCGCGTTTATGAGATCAACCGAAACTTCCGCAACGAAGGCGTGAGCACCCGGCACAACCCCGAGTTCACCATGCTCGAGTTCTACCAGGCCTACGCCAATTACCACGACCTGATGGACCTGACGGAAGAGCTCATCAAATTCGTCGCCATGGAAGTCAACGGCTCTCTGATCACCCACTTCAACGGGAATGAGATCAATCTTGGTGAGTGGACGAGGTTGTCCATGCGTGAGGCGATCATCAAATTCTGGCCTCCGCTAGCCGGACCAGCTCCAGCGTTGGAAACGTTCAAATCCGTCGAAAATCTCGTGACTCATCTCCGAAATGCGGCACGAGAATTAGGATCTAAATCCAGTTTAAGTAGATGGACTTCACAAATTGAAATAACTTCACCACAATCTGAAGAGGAAGCAGCAGAGGATTTCGCTGAAATCTTTCACTGGCTTGCAGACCGCCTCCATAAAGGCGAATTATTGGGGGCAATAATCGCAGAATTGTTTGAAGAACTTTCTGAACCCCGTCTCACCCAACCGCACATCATCTACGACTTCCCTCTCGCCGTCTCTCCACTCTCCAAGATCAAGCCCGACGAACCCGATTGGGTCGAGCGCTTCGAGTTCTACATCGGCGGCTTCGAGGTGGGCAACGCCTTCTCCGAGCTTAACGATCCCATCGACCAGGACGAACGCTTCCAGCAGCAGATTGAGCAGAAGGAGCGCGGGGACGAAGAGGCCATGTCCGCAGTCGATGACGACTACGTCCGCGCCCTCGGCTACGGCCTCCCTCCCACCGCCGGCGAAGGCATCGGCATCGACCGCCTCACCATGCTGCTGACCAACTCCAGCTCCATCCGCGATGTCATCCTCTTCCCTCTCATGCGCCCGCGCCAGAAGACCGCCGAGCAGGTGGCTCAGAAGGAAGATCAGCAGCACGGTGAATCAAGGGAATAGCGCCACAAACCGGGTGCCCCATCTTCGCGACGGTTGTATCGTCGCTAAGGTGGGCCATCGCGTTAAGCGCGATCCGTTTTAGGGTGGTAGAGGAAGCAAGGATTTTCGCTTTCGCGAAAATTGCCCACCTTAGCCGCTTCGCGTCGAAGATGGGGCACCCGATTTTGCTGTGCCTTATTTCCCTTTCTTCAGCCGCTTTACTACTCCGGCCAGCGAGTGTTCGTTCATCGCGTCCACTGCATCCTGGCGAACCTTCTTCATCTGCCCAACCAAAACTTTGTCTTCCACCGCCAGCCAGTCGCCGGAGGTCGCGGCGAAGATGTCTCCCAGCCCGATCTGCTTGGGGATGAGCTTCAGCTTTGCTCCTCCGTTCGGGCCTTTGCGCTGCTCTATCAGGCCGCCCTTGTGTAACAGCAGAAAGGCCCTGCGTACCATCACCGCGCTTTCCTTCAGGGTCTCGGCTATCTCGGCCGAGGTCTTCATCGATTCTGGATCTTCTGCCAGTACCGCGAGCACCCGAAGGCCCAATTGAAAGCGTTCACTTTGCGCCATGCAATGCAAGCTAACACAGTTGCGCGGCCAATCCCGCCATCGGCATGAGGCGAACATGTAAAATTTTCAGGTGAATATCCTCTTCGTCGGCGATATCTTTGGCTCCGCCGGCCGCCACATCGTCCACGAGCACCTTCCACACGTCGTCGAAACCAACGCTGTCGACCTGATCGTCATCAATGGCGAGAACGCCGCCGGCGGGTTCGGAATTACGCCCTCCATCGCCGAAGAGATCTTCGATCTTGGCGCCCACGTCATCACGACCGGGAACCACATCTGGGACAAGCGGGAGATCTTCGAGTACATGACGGTCCCGGCGGATTCGCATGAGCGCGGCCGCCGTGTTCTGCGCCCCGCCAACTACGCCGTCGGGACTCCGGGGTTCGGAGTCTATGAGGGCGCGCTACCCTCAGGCCAGAACTATGCCGTGCTCAACCTGCAGGGGCGCGTCTTTATGTCTTCCTGTGACGACCCCTTCCGCAAGGCAGACGAGCTCATCAGCCAGCTCACCGCAAAGGTCATCCTGCTGGACATTCACGCCGAGACCACCAGCGAGAAGGTCGCACTGGGCTGGTATCTCGATGGCCGTGTCACCGCAGTCATGGGGACCCACACCCACATTCCCACCGCAGATGCGCGCGTGCTTCCGGGTGGAACCGCCTACATCACCGATGTGGGCATGTCGGGCCCGTACGACTCAGTCATCGGGGTCGAGACGGAACTGGTCCTGAAGCGTTTCCTTACCGGTATGCCAGGCAAGTTTGAGGCGGCCAGGGGAAATCCGAAGATGGCTGCTGTGCTGATCGGCTGTGATGGAGCGACGGGAAGAGCCTGTTCGATCCAGCACTTGATGCTGGGCGAATAGAGATCCTGCATCTCACATCTTCATACCGTGCTTCGAGATTTGCATGACGAGCATGAGTGTCGATGATCTTCTTCGAAAGAAAATGAGGCAGCCGCAATGGCTGCCTCATTTGGTTTGGTGCTAGCTGGATCGACTTTTACTGCCAGTCGAAGCGTTTACTTGTGCCTGCGGGCGGGTGCGCGGTGATGCGAAGCGGCCGGCTTTGCAGGAGCTTTCTTCGGTTCCACCACTGTCCCATCGCTCATGGTAATCATGATCGGGTTCTGCGTGTAGGAATCATAGGTTCCAGTAACGGTGATCTTATCGCCCGCGACAGGAAGAGTCTTCAGGGGCTCCTTCAGGTTGAAGGTGAAATCGGCCGTCTTGGACTGCACCGCATCGTCAGAGACGGAAAGCACCAGAGCCGTATCGGTTGCCGAAACGACAGTCGCATCCGGGAACTGAACCGACTTGCCCTTGACGGTATCCCATACCTTGGCCGCATCGTCAGGACTGCCGTTCTGGAGAATAAACTCCTTGTCGCTGACGGCCAGCGTCGCAAGATCCGGGGTGCTGGCGATCACCTGCTTCACGATGTCAGCCGGCTTGGGAGCAGGCGTGATGGTCGTGGAGAGGTTGGCCGGGGGCTCAAGGCTCTGCTGCGAGGCAGCCACGAGGGTGTCAAAACCATCATCGGCGCCGTGGTACTTCTTATAGCAGTACTTGGCCAGAGGCATCATCTGCGACTTGTATGGCTCCGGAGCGAAGGTGGCGGCGCGGGTCGCATACCAGGCGCAGCTCAGAGCGTCGGGCGGAGTGGTCTGATAGTAGGCCTGCGCCAGCAGGTAGGTATCGGTCAGCAGCGGACCGGGGGTTTTGGTCTGCTCGACAGGAACGCTGGAGAGGCTCTGCTTCAGCTGGGTGACGGCAGTAGCGGCATCCTTCTTGCCAAGAGCGTCCGTAGCGATGGCGCGGTGGAAGACCGGATCTGCAGCTTCCTTCAGCTTGGCAAAATCAGCATCGCTGATATTCGCCGGCTTCGGGACGGCAAGTCCCTTCTGTCCAGCTTCGGCGGCCTTATCGAGGGCGGCCTGCTTCGCCGTCGGGTCCTGGGTCTGCTCTGCAGTCTGCAGATTGAAATAGCTCTCCATCGTGAGAGCGCGGATGTTATTGGGTTCCACCTGCAGCAAACGGCTTGCGGCATCCAGGGTCTTGGCTGGATCGAACGCGCTATAAGCCACCATCAGGCGCTGAAGAACATCAGCCTTCACCTGAGAGTTGGGGTAGGTCTGCAGGAACGACTCCAACGCCGGAGCCTGCGCCTGGGGCGTGCTCTGTCCGATTGCCGCGGTATACGCGTTGTATTCGGCCGGCGCAAGTTGTACTCCGCCTCCCGCCTGCTGTGCACTTGCTCCGGCACTGGCCGGAGCCTGGTCTTGTGCAACCGCACGCGCACACGATGCAACGCTAGCGACCGCCAGGAGAGACGCAACGACTGCCTTCTTCATTCCCACACTCCTCAGATAAATCTTCTACTAATCTTCCGCCCGGCTATGCCAGATGGTCAGACCCGATATATCACATTTTGGGTGCACCGCAACAGCTACGGGGCACATACCAGCAGTAAACCCACCTGTCCCCACTTGTTTGATCAAGCGAGTTCCGACTGCGTGATCCATCACGGCATGATGATGCGGATTATAGAAATCCAGTTGGCCCATGGCAAGCACATGGCATGCCTTTGCTTAGAGTTTCACATAGTCATCCCCGCGCAACTCTCTCTGGGCTTCCGCCCGGACGGACAACGGACGGGGAGGTCCCTCACCATGGGGACGTCATACTGAAACCCCACACTCTCGCGATAATCCTACGGGGAGAGCAGGGTAAATTGCTCGATCTTCAGGGGCTAATCTCGCGAATACCACCCATTGGTAGTATTTGGTACACCTTATCCACAACAGGTAGTGTTGAAACCGTTGATTCCAGCCTTTTCTGACGCTAGAGTTAGCACAGTCTTAACTACTGTGCTCTCCTCCCTGGTGGAAAACGACCGCACAGCAGCGAGGTGACTTTGCTCAAGCTCAAGAAGGTCCAGATTCTCGGCTTCAAATCGTTCTGCGACAGAACAGAGGTCCAGCTCTCCGGTGAAGGCATCGCCGCGATCGTCGGCCCGAACGGATGTGGCAAATCGAACATCTCCGATGCTATTACATGGGTGCTGGGCGAGCAGTCGGCCAAGAGCCTTCGCGGCATCAAGATGGAAGACGTCATCTTTGCCGGCACGCGCGACCGAAAACCAACCGGCATGGCCGAGGTATCGCTCACGCTGGTCGATCCCGAGGTATACGACGGGGCCACGCTCTCTCCGGATGCTCCGGAGGTGGTCGTGACCGATGTCCACCCGGAGGATCCTGCGGCAGAGGTCTCCGACTGGGACGAAGCAGCCATGAGGCAGCAGCACGCCCAGGAGACGGAAGATGCCGTCGCCGAAGCGCAACCGGGAACGGTGATCGAGGGGGAAGCTGCAGAGGCAGCGCATGAAGGTACAGAAAGCGCGGGCAATGTGGTGCTCAAAATCCGGCGACGCAAATTCAACCGCGCTCCTGTTCGTGCAGGCGAGCTGACCATTACGCGGCGCTTGTTCCGCTCGGGCGAATCCGAATATTTGCTCAACGGCAAGATCTGCCGGCTGCGCGATATTCAGGACATCTTCATGGGAACAGGACTCGGAGGCGAGTCCTACGCGATCATCGGGCAGGAGCGTATCGGCCAGCTTCTCAGCTCCAAGCCTCTGGACCGGCGCAGCATCATCGAGGAGGCCGCCGGGATCACCCGCTTCAAGACGAAAAAACGACTGGCCGAGCTTCGGTTGGAGTCGGCAAAACAGAACCTGGCGCGCGTCAACGACATCTTCGAAGAGGTTACCCGCCAGATGGGCACGCTGAAGCGACAGGCGGCCAAGGCTGAGCGCTATGGCGCTCTGCGGGACGAGCTTCGCACGCGGCTGCGCGTAGTTCTGGCCAGCCGGATGGCTCAACTGGATACCGAGGCCGCAGATGCCAGCGAAAAGATTGCGGCGCTGGGCGCTCAAATCGATCAGCAAGCCGCCGCCTTGGAGCAGATGGACGCCGAACACAGCGAAGGCATCAGCCGCGGCTACACGCTCGATCAGCAGATTCGCGAGGCGGCAGGAAAGGCAAACCAGTCCGCCGTCGAGCTGGAGAGAATCACGGCACGATCTGCATCGAATGCCGACCGCATTGCAGAGTTGACGCAGCGACTTGCAACCGGCGACGAAGAACTGGCGCAGGCCCGGGAACAACTGCAGTCCCTTGCGGCTGAGCTTGAGGAGCATCGTAGCTTTCTTGCAAACGCCACCCACGAGGCGAGCACCTCTCGCCAGTCGGTGCAGCAACAGCAGAGCGAGGCGCAGAGCGCTGTGCGCTCGCTGCAGGGCGCGGAACAGCAGTCGGAGCAGAACCGTCGCCAGACACTGCAACTGGTGCAACGCATCTCGCAGACGCGCAACGAGGAGGCCCAGGCCGCAGCAGCATTCGCTGGATTGGAAGAGGAGGCCCACCGCCTGGAGCGCGAGAGCGAGATTGCACGCCAGGAGCTGGAGACGCTGGGGATGCAGCGGGGACAGGTAAAGCTCTCCTTTGAATCTGTGACCGAGCGCCTGAAGCGGCTGGAGACCGAGATCGCCGAGATGCGTCAGCAGATCGAGTCGCACCGCCGGGAAGAGAACGAAAGCAAGCGGCGCGGAGATCAACTTCGCGGCGAACTGGCTACCCTGAACGGACGAAAGGGCTCAATCGAAGGGCTGATTCGCGATCACAGCTATTCGACCGAGACGGTACGGAACATCTTCAAGTCGAACGAGGCTGCAGCTTCCGGCAAGGTCGCTCCGGTGGGAACGCTGGCGGACTTTCTTGAAGTGGATGGAAAGTACGAGAGCGTCGTCGACGAGTTTCTGCGCGACGAGCTGAACTTTGTTGTCGTGAAGAGCTGGGATGCTGCGGATGCAGGCATGGAGCTTCTGCAGACAGATGTGGAGGGCCGCGCAACCTTCCTCGTCCACCCCAACGCCGCGCAGGCCAATTTCTCTTTCGCGCAGGGCATGGAGAGCGAAGCTCCTACAAACCCTGCCCAGATTGAGGGAGTGGTGCCGTTGCGCGACTGCGTGCGGGTACTGGACGGCTTTGGGCGATCCCTTGAGGTGATCCTACCCAAGTTGCGCGAAGGCTACGTGGCGCCGGACTCCTATACGGCGCGCACCCTGGCATTGTCGAATCCACACGCCTTCTTCCTCTCTCCCACTGGCGAGACGTTCCACAATGTCACCGTAACGGGAGGACGTCCGCGGGCCCAGGGTCCCCTGGCGCTCAAGCGTGAGCTAGCTGAGGTACAGCACAAGATTGAGCAGTCGCAGGCCGCTCTGACGCAGGCAGACTTGCATACAGCAGATCTACAGCGGCAGATGACCGAGCTGAACGCCACCATCGATACAAAGACGTTGGAACTCCGCGAGGCCGAGCGAGAAGCGGCAAACTCTGGTGCAGCGCTTCGCCAAATGGAGTCTGAAGCAGCTCGCATAGAGCGCAGACTGCAGGAATGGACGCTGGCGATAGAGCGCAATCGCGACGCTCAGCAACAGAAACAGGATCTGGTCGAGCGCAAGCAGCAAGAGGCCGAGAGGCTTGAGGCGGAGCGTGCGGGGCTGGAGAGCACACTCGCCGCGCTGCAGGCGCAGCTGGATGAACTGCGCGGCCGTCGTGAGCAGCTGCAGCAATCGGCTGCGGAGGCCTCAGCAGCCCTGGCCGGCCTGGAGGAGCGCCGACGCAACGCGCAGGCGAACTTCGACCAGACGCAGCGCCTTCACAACAGCCAGAATCAGCGGATTCAGCAGCTGGAACAGCAACTGGCGGCGGCGAATACTGAAAAGCTGCGCCGCGAAGAGGAGACGGAAAGTCTCGCTGCGCAACAGTCGGAACTCGCCGAGATACGCCAGAACGCTCTTGCCGACGGAGAACAGCTGACCACACAGGCAAATGAGCTGCGGGTGGCCATGGCCGAGCTGGATCAGCGGCTGCGTTCCCTTCGTCATGAGACCGAGTCGCTACGGGAGCAGCGTGCCGCCCATACAGCTCGCGCAGCCAAGCTGGCCTCGGACATCGAGCACATTGATGCCACCTGTATGAACGACCTGGCTGTAGAGGCATCTGTCCTGCGTGGTGATGAAACGATCACCCGCATCGAAGGCGATGCCCTGCACGAGGAGGAGGAGGCCTCGCGCGGGCTGAAGCAGAAGCTCGAAGCCATGGGTCCGGTCAACATGATGGCTCTTGATGAGTACAACGAGACAGCACAGCGTCATACCTTTCTTGAGACACAGCGGAAAGACCTTCTGGACTCCATTGAGAACACGCAGGCTTCCATCAAGGAGATCGATGAGATCTCGCGCCAGAAGTTTGACGAGGCCTTCCAGGTCATCAATGACAACTTCTCAGTAACCTTTTCGAAGCTGTTTGGCGGCGGTCAGGCTTTCATGCGGCTGACCGATGCCGAGAACTCAGCCGAAAGCGGAATTGACATTGTGGCTTCCCCTCCGGGGAAGAAGCTGCAGAACATCCTTCTGCTTTCCGGTGGAGAGAAGGCGCTAACAGCACTCTCCTTGCTGGTCGGCATTTTCCAGTTCCAGCCGGCTCCCTTCTGCATCCTCGACGAGGTGGACGCTCCGCTGGACGAGACCAACGTAGGACGATTTGCCAAGCTGATTGCCGATATGAGTGCGACGACCCAGTTTGTAGTCATCACCCATAGCAAACGCACGATGGCGCAGGCCGATGTGATCTATGGCGTCACCATGCAAGAGCCCGGGGTATCCAAGGTGGTCAGCGTCAACCTGAACCGCCGCGACGACAACGGCACTCGACGTGCGGTAGCCTGAAGACTGTATAGACCTCCGCGCGGGACCGCTGCTGCGTTCCGCACAGAAATCAAGATCGCTGAGTCGCTACCGCCAAATGCATCTGCCCTTGACTTTCGGCCTGTTGGGACTACTGACAGCAGCAGTCCTTCTGCTCCGTATGCTTTGGTGGAAGCTGCCGATTCAGTTCCGACGAGGAATCCTGGTTCTAGCTTGCGCTCTGGTTCTTCTGCGCGTGGGCTTTATTGCTACACAGTGGAGCATGACCTCAACCAGGATGAATGCGGTAATCTGCTGGCTGGCGGTAGCTGGCTACGAGATTCTTCTCGCAAGGTTCAGCCTGATGCGGCCAAGGTGGCTCACTGCACCCAGTGCAGCCATTCTGCTGACTCCACTGATTGGCTCTACCCTGCTGCTTCCCCTCACGCGTGTCTTCGACTGGACCGCTGCCGATATCTCGCAACTGACTGGCCCTTACATCCTCGAGAAGAGCCCTTGGGATACGGACGCCAGCGGAAATTCAGGGCTCGACATGATTGTCTTCTACCGCCCTCGCCTGGTTCCCTTTATGCGCCATCTCTCGCAGCGAGCTTCCTTTGGCGATGATGAATGTAACCCCGGGGCAGCCACAGCCCAGACAGACCCGCAGAGACGGACGGTGCACTTCCACTGCCCGTCGCGAGAGGACGGAAAGCCCGCGATTGATGTGATTCTCCCCTTGCGATAACAGGTTCTGCGCAGGCTGGAAGGTGATACCGTCAAAGGGTATGCAGACTGCCCTTCTGGAAACCCGGCTTGGATCGCTTCCGCTCACTGCCCGCGGCAAGGTTCGTGATATTTATTCGCTGAATGAAGACGAACTGTTGTTTGTCGCAACGGATCGCATCTCTGCGTTCGATCATGTACTCGGCAGCGGTATTCCCGACAAGGGCAGGATCCTAACGCAGCTTTCGCTATTCTGGTTCGACTTCCTGAACGATATCGTCAAGAATCACGTCATCACGGCAGAGAGCGCAAAGTTTCCCTCGGTTCTTGCACTCTATCTGGATCAACTGAAGGGTCGCAGCATGATTGTGCGTCGCGCGAAGATGTTCCCGGTAGAGTGTGTCGTGCGTGCGTACCTTTCGGGCTCCGGATGGAAGGACTACCAGGCGACCGGCGCTGTCTGCGGCATCGCTCTGCCCCCAGGGCTGCAGGAGTCGGACAGGCTTCCGGAGCCAATCTTTACCCCGGCGGCCAAGATCAACACCGGCGGCCACGATGAAAACATCTCGTTCGGCGACGTCATCAGCACAGTAGGCGAGGACAATGCGAATGAGCTGCGCAGACTGACGCTTGCAATCTTTGAGAAGGCATCAAAGCATGCTGAGAGCCGCGGCCTGATTCTTGCGGACACCAAGTTTGAGTTCGGAGTAATCGACGGCGAGATCGTTCTTGCCGACGAAGTCCTTACGCCCGATTCATCCCGTTATTGGCCGGCGGAATCCTATGCTCCCGGTGGACCGCAGCCTTCGTTTGATAAGCAGTACGTCCGAGACTACCTGGAGTCGATCCGCTGGAACAAACAGGCGCCTGCCCCTTCGCTCCCCCAAGATGTGATTGCGAAGACGAGAGAAAAGTACCTGGAAGCCTTCCGGCTGATCAGTGGCCGCAACGAGCTATGAACTTCCTGGACTGGCTGCTGATCGCAATCCTCGCCATCTCGGCCATTCAGGCATTTATCCGCGGCCTGGTACTGGAGCTGTTTTCGCTTGCGGGGTTGATCTGCGGGATTCTGCTGGCCGCCTGGAACTATTCGCGCGTGGCGGAGAGGCTCTCAGGCCTAATCTCCAATCCGGCAATTGCGAGCGTTGTTGCGTTTCTTCTGATTGCGGTAGGAATCATGGTGATTGCTGCGGTGCTGGGAAGGATCATTCATACCTCAGCGCACGCGATCGGGCTCGGCTTTTTCAACCGCATGGGCGGGGCAGCCTTCGGGGCTGTCCGCGGCTGTCTGCTCGGTGTGGCTATCCTGATGGCCGTAACTGCTTTCCTTCCTTCAGCCGGGTGGATTAAAAATTCTCGCCTTGCACCCTATTTCCTTGAGGGGTCACATGCGGTATCCTTCGTTGTACCTCACGACCTCCAGCAGCTTATTCAGGCCGGTGGATCCGATCTCAAGCACAATGCGGACGATTGGATCAAATCGCGTCCTTAAGTTCACAATGAGAAGTGTCGCAGTAAGACGACCCAGCGAGGAGTAAACCTTTGAAGCGCGAATTGGACGCTCTCGTCATTCAAATGTACAGTTCAGGAGTTTCCTACTCCGAGGCGGTTCGCCAGTTTAAGCGACGCTACATCCTCGAGGTGCTTGCACAGCATCGCGGGAATCAGTGCAAGGCAGCCGAAGAACTCGGCATGCACCGCAATACTTTGAGCCGCACACTTGCAGAGTTGGAGATGGACTCTACCCAGATTCGCTACGGAATGCGTCGGCCACCTGCAAGTGAACGTCCGCGCATTCAGAGTATTGCGTCGACATTCAACCGCAGTGCCACGGGTGTCCGCTAGCCCATTCCTGCGTCTTAGCTGCAGCAGTTTATGCCAAAGATTCCGCAAGACAATGCTTCCCGGTTCTGTGTAAAAACGGTAGCGTTGTCGCTTGCGCTGACCTGCGTCAGCTATGCGCAGCAGCCTCCGGATCCTGCGCCTCCAAAGACCGATGCGGCTTCAAAGACAAGCACAGATTCCTCTCAAGAGTTCTCCAGACGCCAGCTGCGTGAAGCGGACAATGCCTACCTTGAGGGTGCCCGTCTCCTGGATCGAGGAGAGCTTGCGGCTGCCGAAAAGGCCTTTTTGAAGGCGTCGAAGATCGTTCCCACCAGATTGGAATACGTACAGGCAGCAACACTGGCGCACGAACACCGAGTCACCGAGTTGGTGCAGCAGGCTGGAAGAGCAAGGCTGCTGGGGCATCCTGATCAGGCAGATGCTCTGCTCGCCCAGGCCAACAGACTGGATCCGGAGAACAACATCGTCAGCCAGCACATGAACATTGCCTCTCAGCCCCCGTCGCGTCTCGAGACACAGGTTCGAAGCGCAGGTCGAAATCCCTTCGAGCGCCGGACAGACAGGCTGGCTGGCCCGATTGTGCTGTCTCCTTCCGCCGAACAAAGTGACCTTCATCTTCGCGGAACGACCCAACAGGTGGTTCAGCAGGTATTTTCGCTCTACGGCATTCGTACCGTTATGGATGAATCCGTAGCGAACCAGCCGATGCGAATCGACCTGGAAAAGATGGGCTATGAACGCGCTTCCGACGTCATCCTGAGCATGGCGCACGCCTTCGCAGTTCCTCTAGACGAACATACGGTCATCGTCGCGAAAGACACGCAACAGAACCGCGAACGTCTGGAGCCGCAGTTGGAAGAGACGATCTACATCCCGGGCTTCACCTCCGCACAGATGAAAGAGTTGGGGACAGTCGTACAGAATGTCTTCGACGTAAAAAAAGCCAGCATTCAGAGCAATGGCGGCACGATTGCCGTACGAGCGCCACAGGACACGATCTCGGCCATCGACCAGATTCTCACCGACCTGATCGATGGTGGAGCTGAAGTAGTCTTGGACATCAACCTTTACTCGGTCGATCGTACGCGGCAACGCAAGATCGGAGCCCAGCTTCCGCAGCAGATCGGGGTGTACAACGCTGAGAGCGCAGCTCACGATATCGTGAGTGCCAACCAGTCCCTTGTCGATCAGGCGATCTCGCAGGGGCTGGTGCCCGCGGATGCCAACGATATCACCATTGCCCTTGCGCTCATCTCCTCGGGATTGGTTCAGAGCTCCTTGCTTGCCAACACAATCGGATTCTTCGGCGGTGGGCTAACAATGTCGGGTGTGACCACCAATGCAGCAACCACCTTTCAGCTGGCTCTCAACTCGAGCGACACCCGTGTGCTCGACACCATCAAACTGAGACTGAATGATCGTGAGACTGGAACCTTTCGCTCCGGCACTCGCTATCCCATCATCACGTCAACTTACAGCAGCGGCATTACGGGACTGCCTGGATCGCTGGCTGGGGCAACCATCAATGGCGTCAGCGCACAGTCCCTTATCAGCCAGGCGACCAGCGTAACAATTCCTCAGATTCAGTTTGAAGATCTTGGACTGACCATGAAGGCCACACCGACCGTGCAGAAGTCCGGCCAGGTGACCATGCAACTCGATTTGAAGATCGAGGCACTGGGAAGCTCGTCGTTGAACAACATTCCCGTATTGGCGAACAGGCAGTATGTCTCCACCATTACGGTCAAAGACGGTGAGAGCGCCCTGCTCGCCAGTTCCCTCTCTCGCACTGAGGCTGCAGCGGTGAGTGGACTACCCGGTCTCGGGGAGCTTCCGGGCTTCCAGACGGCGACCGCAAACAAGGTTTCAGAGCTGGATACTAGCCAGCTGGTCCTGCTGATCACGCCGCATATCGTGCGTCACCGGAAGGACAATACGGCCGGTCCACGCATCGCCTTTGAACGCCGGCTACCGGACTAAAGGTCCGCCGATTTCATAGAGTTGCAGCCGCCAGCACCTGTTTGACCACAATGACAGGGATCGTTATACTGAGGATGTGAGAGCGGGAGTAGCTCAGTGGTAGAGTGCTTCCTTGCCAAGGAAGATGTCGCCGGTTCGACCCCGGTCTCCCGCTCCAAAGAATCCCTGCCTGAGTTACACTTCCTAGACAAGCTATTTGCAGGGCTGGAAAGAGTAAGCAGCCCACCGGGGCGCGGTACCCAAGTGGTAAGGGAGAGGTCTGCAAAACCTTTATGCGTCGGTTCGATCCCGACCCGCGCCTCCAAAATTTCCCGATAAACAAAAAATGATTCCCCGCCATTCAAGTTGCTTCATCAGCAGACACCGGGTCAGCGTAGACATATCTTGTTCCTGGAAGGACAGGCCAGCAGAATAGATTGCCTTTCAGAAACACTCATAGCAGATGATCAGGACGAAGCCTGCGGGAACTACAGCTTCGTCTTTTCCATTTAATTTTCCTCAGACCGAGTGAGCCTACGAGAGCCGTTATGTGATGTTCCCTGCACCTGCCAAAAACTCTTGCCATGCGCTGGGTACAGCAGCCGCACTGTATTGATCGAATACGGCCCTGCATCAAGATCAATCTCTCCTTTGTGAAAAGTGACCTTTGTGTTGGCCTCCTTGAGGTCCTGCTCCATGAGGTTGGTTTCAAGCACCCTGGAGGCCCCGAATGGCACGGTGATCTTCGCATGGGTGTCTTCGCCGGCCCATTCATAGAAGCGAAGGATGAGACTATCGCCATCTTCGCTTTTCTTCATCGCTGTCAGAACGAGGGTGTCGGGAGCAACGCGCACAAGGGAATGCTTTGCTGGCAGATCTCCTGTATGCGCTTCGACCTGGAAAGACTGCATCGGATAGTTGAATTCATAAGCCCGCAGGACGGTTTCGGCCTTCTTCCACGAGCCAGGGTGCGGATAAAGCGAGTAAGTGAAGTGCTGATGCCCTCGATCGGCAGTTGGATCAGGATAAAGAGGAGCGCGTAACAGTGAGAGGCGAAGCACGTTGCCAAGTGCGTCATAGCCGTACTTGGAGTCATTAATGAGGCTGAATCCATGTTCGCTGTCGCCAAGATCGGCCCATCGCAACGCGGGAACTTCGAAGCGAGCGGCATCGACAGGATTGTTGCGCGAGGTGCTGCGCTCGATACTGCCGTAGGGAATCTCGTAAGTCGCAGCAGAGCTTGTTGCGGTAAGCGGAAAGCTGGCTTTGAGCAGCACGTGGGTCTCATGCCAGTCGATATTGTTGACCACATCTACATGAGGAGTAGAGGCGTAGAGAGTAATGTCCTGTACAAAAGTGGATTTGCTCCAGTGGCGAGTGATGCGAATGATTTCACGAAGCGGACCGCGTTCGATGGTCTCGATGCTGCTAAGTGCGAGTAGGTCGGTCTCCTGCTTGTCGTAGTCCTTATCGATGTTCCATGCATCTTCGACGCGGATGCTGTCGAGATTATGCTCGGTTAGGCTCCGGCCGGTGTCGACGAAGGTCTCCAGCTTGTTGCCGCATTGACCAGGGACGATGCTCTCAAACTTCACCTTTTTTTGATAAAGGCTCGTGATGCAGCCGGTCTTCGGATCGAGCGTGACGCGGAGGAATGCGTTCTCCATCGTGGTTCCACGCAGTGCGAGGTCGCTCGTAACTTTGCGTTGACCAGGGACTGCGTGAAGAACGGTATACCCAACAGAGGGCACGTTTCCAGGCCGAAGAAGCAGATGGTATGTGTTCGTTGCTTCGTCTTTGGATAAGACCTGCACGAGTACAGGTTTATTGTCAGCATCGAGTACGCTGATGCCATTGGGGGTGGGCTGTGGCATTTGCACAGAGACAGTGACCATGCCGGAGCGGTCCCAGCTCAATGGATTCCAGACGACGATGGGTACGCCGGGATGCATCGCCGTATTGATGTGGCTGTTAAGTTCGCGAAGCGCGTTACTGGTAGCCTCGTAGGCGATCCTGTGAGCTTCGTCATAATCCTTCTGTGCATCTTTGTAGACGGGGGCAATGGCAGTCCCGGCGGCGACATCATGGAACTCATTGAAAGCTTTCTTCTTCCATGCTTCCGTCAGTTGTTCGCCGGGATATTCAAGACCGCCGAGCCATGCAAGCGAGGAGTATTTTTCGGCATCGAGCAACCACTCATCACTGTGACGCATGTTGGCCTTCTGAGCAGCCTGACTGGTAAAGGTACCGCGGTGATGCTCGAGATAGATCTCATCGTTCCAGACGGGAAGGTGAATCCTGCCATCGGATTGAACAGGAAGATGCGTGTCGCCGGCGGCCAGGGTCTTATAGTTCCAGACGGGCATGCCGGTAGTAGCAATATGCGAATTCATATCGTTGAAGAATGACTGAGAGGTGCGGAACTCGACACGCGGGTAGATGCGGTTGGGATTGGACCAGTCAATGCCATTCTCGATGGACTCACGCGCACCGGTGATATTGAGTCTCCCCAGGCTGGGGCCGTAGACGTGCATCAGCTCTTGTTGGCCCGGATTGAGTTTGATAGCGACGGCAAGGTCGCGTGCCATCTCATCGGCTTCGGTCCCTTGCACGATATCGTGCGGAAAGTAGGACAGGACGCGACTGCCGTCAGGTGACTGCCACCAGAAGAGTTTGAGTGGAAGCGGATTGGTGTCGTTGTAACGAAGTTTCTGCGTGATAAAGTAGTCGATGCCCGACTTCTTATAGATCTGTGGGAGCTGCCAGTCGTAGCCGAAGGAGTCGACATTCCATCCAATTTTGACGTCGACATTGAACTTCTGCTGAAAGTAGCGCTTGCCCAGTAGAAGTTGACGGACCTGCGATTCGCCGTCCGTCATGTTGAGGTCGGGTTCGACCCACATGCCGCCGACTAACTCCCATCGCCCCTCTTTCACGCGCTTCTGGATCTCAGCAAATATCCCGGGAAACTTTTCTTCCATCCATTCGTAATACTGCGCGCTGGACTGGGACAAGGTGTATTGAGGATATTCGCGCATCATCTGGAGAGCGCTCGAGAAGGTAAAGCGTACCTGGTCGACAGCCTCGGAGGCGGTCCACAGCCAGGCTGCGTCAATGTGTGCGTCGCCGGTGAGCTGAATGAAGAATTTTTTAAGGAGTGGCTTCAAAGGCTCAAGTGCGGCCTGTGCTTTGATCAGCGAGGTATCAAATGCAGACTGGTCATCCCCATCGAGCGATGCAAGGCTAACGGAGGTTGCTGCGGAATCGAGGAGGTTTTCCTGTGACGTAAGGTCGGCTGGGTCTTTGACGATGGTCGGGAGAAGCTGCGCCGCCGAGACCAGTTCTGTAGCGAGCGCGGCGGGATTGGGCCGTTTGGAAAGGAAGTTTACCTCGACGGAGGCCCCTTCAAAATGCTTAACCTCATAGGTAAGCGGCATGTGGACGGCTATCAGAACCTTGTCGCCCGGCTTCGCGCTTTCGATCAGAGTGCGTCGCGCGAGATAAGTGCCTTCGTCAACACGGTGGCCATTGAAATAGATGGTCTCGTAGAGATAGCCGCGACCGGGACCGAAGCCGCCGACATCGATTTTGAAGGTAATGCGGGTACCGGTGAGATCGTATCCATTAAGCGTCTTGGGAATCTCAATCCAGCGGCGAAGCCAAAGTTCCTTCGGCGACGCGTAGAAAGGCAGCCGAACATTTTTCCAGCTGGAAGTATCGAGGTCGGGGCTTTCACCGTGTTCCACAGGGCCTTCATGCCACTGCCAGTCGCGTGCATCGAGTGCTCCAAAGGAGGAAAGCCGCTGAATAACCGCCTGTGCCGGAGCGGAAAACTGATAGGCATTCGGAGAATGGGACTGCGCTAGCAAGGGCGCCGTAAGGATAAGGAGCGCAATCCAACGAAGTATGGATCCCTTTGCAGACAAGCGAGGCCTTTCCGTAGAGCCGTGGTTTACCGAATACACTCAATGTTCTCCATAAAAGATCTAGATGTCATTGCAAAAGGTCCAGCTTGTATATAAGAGAAGCTCCCATCTTATTTCCAAAAGATAGGCGTCTGGTTTCTTTCATCAAGATTGACCGTTATTGGTGCAATCAGATCAATCAGCTGGCTCAAGTCAAAATCCCGATAAAGATCGAGACAAACTAATTCAGGTGTTTCTGCATACGAAAACTTTTCGCCAAATAATTCGGACAGAGAATGGATTCCTTCTTCCGCCCTAAAGGAAGAGAAATGGCTCGGCCCCAAAGCCGCTGCAACAAGTGCCGCTACTTCAGAGCGAGGACCTCGAGTCACCATCTCGATCTTTTGCCCGGAATAAGGAGCAGCTGATCTCTCTGCCCCAGGCGACGGACTTCCATCAGTGTTGGAATTAGACAGCCACTGGGTCACGCCGATTATTTGTGCTGCCTCGATTCCAAGCGGACGTTCACCGACAGTATTCAGCATCTGGGCAGCACTGCTAAGATTCGGGCGTTCCGGGGTTCCGGGAATACTGTCTCCAAGCAGAATTGGGTCAAACAGCAGAACGCGATATCCGCGGCTCAGTAGATTTCCGGCCTCGACCGCCAGGGAGGTCCGGCCCTTATCGGAGATCAGAATGGCAGTCTTCCCCGCGGCCCGGACCGATGACTGCACCAGAACGCCGGTAGCGCTCAAGCCATTGCTGAACTCAAAGCGGTATCCCCGGCTCTCGATACCTCTCTCATGGAAAGCACTTACAGGCCACGCGTGCACCACACCCACTGTTGCAAATCGCGTGATGCTGCGCAGTGATTCCCGTTTTTTATCTATCTCAGATGGCCGGATGCGATTGTGATGGATTTGTTCGGCCAGCTTCTGTGCGAGGCTAACGATCGTGAGGTTGTCTTTGGGTAGGCCGACAACCAGATCTTCTGCGGGAAGCACTTCCTCATCGGTGTCCGGATCTTCCGTAGCAGATGTCTGAAGGTGAAACTGATCCCTTAAAAAGCGATACGACTGAAGACGGCTATCAAGCTGATAGTTGTGCGTTCCGGGGTCGTCATTCTGGTACCACTGCAGATCGCCCGGATGATGAGCAGCCGTATAGAAAGGCTTGATGTCGTTGTAGACTCCTTGCTTTACGACAGCGGCGCGAAAGCAGCAATCATCCATCGAATTGTAGATCAATAAGGTTGGACGGGGGGCGCGTAACGTCATCAACTGAGCATAGTCAGCGGTCGACCGCACATCGGGTGCATTCTGCTCGGCGTCCCCGGCATACTCTGGATGCTCAACAGCCGTGGTTAGCGAGCTGAACCCGGCGACAGGGATCGATGGTCCAATGCGCTCATCGAGCGTACTAAGAAGCATCGTCTGCCATCCGCCTCCAGACAGGCCTGTCATTGCGATACGCTTTCGGTCGACGCGCGGATCGTTGTAAAGGAAGTCAAGCCCACGACGCATCGCTAGATAAAAAAGCCCGGCTCCGTTCGCTCCCGCGAGATCGAGCAATCCGATATTGTTGTGTGCGTTTTCCGCGGAGGCCAACTCGCCGAAGCCGATCCATTCCAGACTCAAAGCCAGCATTCCATGGCGAGCCTGGTTGATGCAGCGCTTTTGTTTATGTTCCACGGCCTTTCCACCTGGCCCGTGGCCATTCACATTCAGCACAGCAGGCATGCCAGGCGCCAGATGGTCTGGCTCATAGAGTAGAGCTGCAGAGTAAAAACCAGGAACAATCTCGTAGCGATACTTAACGATTCGGTAGCCTTTTCGCTCAATAACTCCGACTCGTTCAAACTTCGGTGCAGAGTTAACCTACTCTTCCGGCCAGCCGTGGTAGATGGTTGTAAGAGCATGTTTTCGCAACGTCTCAGCTTGCTGGTGAAGAGCTGTCTCAGAGCCAACGGGAGGAAGCGCCGGAACTTTTTTCAGTAAAAAGTGCCTCAGCTCATCAGCCACGATAGCCGGGTCTTGCAGCTTCTGTTGCAGCAGGGGATCCAATACCTTGCGAGTAGCCTGCGCTGAAAGGCTCACCGAACAGGCAAGCAGAGACAAACCGAGTGTTCCAATCTTTTTCATAACGTTATTACGGTAAAGAGATTGACCCTGCGACGGAAGAGCAAACTTCCATCGCAGGGTGTGGAGCACATCAGAAGATGAGCTTCAGCCCAAGCTGTCCGATACGAGGATCACCAGCAGACAGAATGTTTCCAAAGCCTCCCCTGTTGATGGTTGCTACCGGATCGGACAGGTTAGTGTGATTGAGCACATTGAAGAACTCTGCACGGAACTGAGCATGGAAATGCTCGGTTGCGCCGAAGTTCTTATAGAGGCTTACATCCCAGTTCACAAATCCCGGTCCCCGCAGAGCACCCTTGCTGATATTGCCGTACTTGTACGGATAAGCAGCATAGGTTCCAGGATTTGTACCGACTGCAGGAAGAGGTAGGGCAAACGAACTCTTGTTGAGCCAGTTTGCACATGCGGTAGTTGTCGTAGCACAGCCATTGCCGCCGTATGGCTTTCCTTGCAGAATCGCCCGCGGTGCGGCTCCGGTTGCGGCTACATCCGTGCCGGTAAAGACCGTATACGCGTCGCCGGTGGAGGCGGAGAGGAGACCGCTGGTTCCCCACCCTCCGATCACGAACCGTGCTGCTCGCGGTATTGCAGTGAAGTTCGGGAGCGTCAGGACATAGGACCCGTTGAAGATATGAGTTCGATCAAATGGAGACGGCCCATACTCGAAGTCACTGAATCCCGGCACATAGATCGGCTGACTGAAGCTGCCGCCGCCGCCATTCTGCAGTGTCTGGTTCTGCGGAATGTTGTCCAACGATTTTGAGTAGGTATAGCTGGCCTGCACCGTAAAGTTACGGGCGAAACGATGCTGCACGGCAGCCTGGAAGGAATGGTAACTCGAGGCTCCTGTCTGCGTGAGCATGTTGATGTTGGAATAGTCCGGAGCGTACTTGGTACGCGACATGATCGAAGCGCGGGGATTGCCGAAGATACTCGGGTCGCCGGGTAGGTAGATACCAGGATTGAACTGCATGTCACGACGGATATGTCGTCCTGACGAACCGACATAGGATGCCCGCAAAGACCACTGCTGCGTAAGCTGGCGCTCGACGGAGAGGTTCCAGTTGTATGCTACGACGCAGGCAGGCCAGCCAGAGGTCGCCCTTTCAACGAAAGGAATGGAGATAGTTGAGTCCTCTTCTCCTGATGATTTTTCCCCCTCTCCCCTGATAAAGGAGGAGCAGAAAGACGGCGGCCTGGTTCCAACGGTCTCGCGTAGCGCACCGTGGATAGGAATTGCAGCCGGATTCATTGTGATAAGCCTGATCTCTGCGGCTTTGTTCTATCGGCATCTCCATGCCGCGAACCGGACAGAGATATCCCCACTGGCAGCAATGTTTACAAGAGATCGACCCACCATCCTGGTTCCAGGAGATAGCGGGCTTGTCGTGTGGCAGGAGACGCGACACAAGAATCTAACCCTGTCGGATTACCTCGCCTCCAATTACGTCAAGACGCATGAAGGACCGTTCAGCCCTCAAGAGCAAATCGCACTTAGCCTGTTAGGACGACGATATACGTCGATGGTCGATCTGGAGATCGTTCAGAAGCTCTCGAACATGGCGCAGACCTATCATGCTGAACCGCTTCTGCGCTTTGCACGCGATGTACGTCCGAACGATCTTAAATACAGCAACGTCGTCCTTATCGGTAGCAGCGAAACCAATCCCTGGAGCCAGATGTTTCAAGGGGCAATGAACTTTGTGCTGACAAAGGACCAGCAGCGAACGCTTTATACGATTGAGAATCGCCACCCCGCAGCCGGAGAACCTGCCCGATGGCTTTCAGATCCGGCGGATCGGCTGAAAACCGCTTATTGCGAGGTATCCTATCTGGCGAATCCCTCAGGAGCAGGAAACGTATTAGTCCTCGAGGGAACCTCCATGGCAGGAACGGAATGCGCATGGGAGTTCATCTCCAATCAGGAACGATTAAGACAATTCCTGAAACTGGCAGGCTGGAAAGGCCACCAGACCCCGCACTTTGAAGCGCTTCTTCGAACCAGCAATCTGGGGGGCAATGCCGCCACAAGCACCATCGTGGCCTGGCGCATCGATGGCCACCCGGCTTCCTGAGCAATAAGGGAACAGGGCTTCCTTCCTTGCTGATTCGAGCGTGGACGAAGTTTTCTACCCCATTGGGGGGATTTTTCCCGAATAAAAGATCAAGGACAATCCTTGGAAACACCCCCCTCCTGAGGTTTGCCCGTGAATATCCTTCGGGCCATCACGCTTCTTACGCTCTCTCTCGCAGTGGTCTTCGTCCTTCGTCTGCGCTCCGCTTCCGCTGTCCCCCGGCACACCCCGGTAACCGTCACTTCTGTGGATTCAAGAGCAGCTCTATGCCGCACCGCTCTCGAGAGGATCCAGCAAAACCAGGGCCTCTGGCGATCCTACGACGAAGACCAGAACTTCGGGACAGTCGTGGTCGACTCTACTTATCGCACTGCCTCCCAACACCAGAAGGACGAGATCAACCGGCTGATACGCTGCGTTCTGACCCAGGGAAAAGGCGATGAATCCGTAAACCTGATCGAATATGTGGATTCTGCCAGTCACAAAGCCGTAGCGTACTGGTCGCCCTATGATGGCCTGCAGACCAGGTAGCACATTACCCAGTCCTCGCAAACCTTGTTATTTCTTTCAGTCAGCCGCACCCGATTCCCTTCCCGGATTCGGACTATCGCCAGATCTGCAGCCACAGGACTCGCGGATCGTCAGCGTGACGGGAAGGACAGTCCTCACACTTGAGGTCTGGAACTCTCCATTGATACGCTGCAAAAGCAGCTTGGCTGATACCTTGCCCAGTTCTGCAGAGGGCTGCCGGACGGCCGTCACCGATGGGGTAATCAGGGTGAAGAAATCCACATCATCAAAGCCCACCAGGGCGACTTCCCGGCCCAGTTCGATGCCCATCTCCTTCAGAGACTCGATAATCCAGATGGTAGAGGCGTTGTTGGCCGCGAAGATCGCGTCCGGATGATCGGGCCCGGAGAACATCTCTGTCAGAATCTGACGAGCGGCCGCCCGCGTTGGCAGATTCGCCTCTTTCAGCACCGGAAGGTCGGCTCTCCGCATCGCATCCCGATAACCGGTAATCCGCTCTTTAATGGTTAGCAGGTGAGAGTTGGCAGAGACGCAGGCGATCCTCCGATAACCGTGCGCCAGCAAGTGCTCTACCGCCATGACGGCGCCGGCCCTGTTCTCAACCCCGACGGAATCGGTCGTCGCTACCTCCATGGGCCGATCGATCGTTACGACGGGGGTTACTCCGGTAGCGATGCTCTTCAAATACTTTGCCCGGCTGTCGCACGGAACCAGCAGGATGCCGTCGACCGGGTGATGCATCATCATCTCGACCTGGGCTTCCTCAATGGAGGGGTCCTCATCGGAGGCAGCCAGCCAGACCAGGTAGCCGTTTTCCCGAGCAGCCTCCTGGACGGCATGGCTGACCACGGAAAAGAAGGTGTCGGAGATATCAGGGACGATCAGCCCGATCGAACGGGAGAGCTTGCCCGTCAACATCCGTGCCGCATGATTGGGACGATAATCGAGCAGCCGGATGGCTTCCTGGACCTTCCGCGCCGTCTCTTCGGCGACATAGGGGTGGCCGTTGATTGTGCGGGAGACCGTCATGGGGCCCACGCCGGCCGCTCGGGCAACATCCTGCAAGGTCGCGCGTTTTTTGGGAAAGGACTCGGTCACCTTGACTTCCTGTATGAGAGGGCTATCATACCCTGCCACGCCTCTCCCAATCTCGATTTCACGATAAATTCAGCTACTTTATATTGACAACTCTATATTCAAACGCGTAAACAGGTGTTCGCTGTGATAGCGCAATCATACATAACTCATAGCATTGTTGTTTTTCGAGGAGGCAGAAGTGAAAACCTACAGGCATCGTGCATGCACGCTGTTTTTAGCGTTGTTGTGCTTGTTTTTAACTGGGTTGCCTCTGCATGCTCAGTCTGATACGTCCTCTCTTTCAGGAACCGTAGCAGACGCGAGCGGTGCAGTCGTTCCCAACGCGAATATCACTCTGAATAACCAGGCGACCCGCGCCGAAATCCACGCAACCACTAACAGTGGCGGCAATTACACCATTACCAACCTGCCCACCGGCGCGTACACGATGCGTGTTGAAGCACCGGGATTTCAGACCACAAATCTGAGCGACATCCGCGTCGATCCGAACATCGGCCGGCGTGTTGACGTCACCATGCGGGTCGGTGACACGACCACCTCCATCACGGTCGAAGCCAACGCAAACACCGTACAGACCGAATCAGGCGCTGTGGGCCAGCTCATCACCCAGGAGCAGGTTAAGAACATTCAGCTCAACGGACGCAATCCGATCTATTTAGCCCAGATGGAGCCTGGTGTAGTGCGCGGCCAATCAATGGCCGCGTTTAGCTTCGGCCTGGATAACGGTATTAACGTCAACGGAGCCCGCTCGCAGGAGAGCGTAATTACCTTCGATGGCGCTCCGATGGTGCGCACACGTTCGAACGGTACCAGCGTCGGCGTCGCCGATGTGGATTCGACCTCCCAGATCCAGGTGCTGACGACGAGCTATGCAGCGGAGTACGGTCGTACTTCGGGCGGCCAGATTCGCATGGTTCCCAAGAGCGGATCTTCCGAATTTCACGGTAGCGCATTCGAGTACTTCCGCAACAGCGCTCTGAATGCCAATACTTGGAGGAACAACCAATCCGGCACCGCCCGTGGCGCCTTCCGCTACAACCAGTTCGGCTGGAACCTTAATGGCCCTGTCTTCTTTGGCGGCTTTAATAAGAACCACGATAAGCTCTTCTTTCTCGTCGGTCAGGAATGGGTGAAGTACAACCACAACGACGTGGTGTTCAATAAGACACCGACTGCGTTGATGCGCCAGGGCAACTTCAGCGAACTGCTCTCGCCGAACATCTTTTATAGTTGTGCAGACGCTAATGGGAAGCCGTCATCAACAGGCCCTTGTGTCAATAATCAGATTGTTGATCCGACGACGAAAACACCGTACGCGGGCAATATCATTCCTCAAGGGCAACTCAGCCAGAACGGTACCGGACTGCTGCGCGCCTATCCTTTGCCCAATGTCAGCGCACCGAGCTACAACTGGGTGGATGCGGCGCTCTATACCGAGAGCCAGCGTAAGGATTCCGTCGTTGTCGACTTCGTCCCTACCGACAAGCACCACTTCCGGTTCAGCATGCTGAACTACAACTACAACGATTACGAGCCGCACTTCGGGAACTTCAACACCAACCCACGTATCTTCAATCGCCCGAATCAGATCGGTGTCGTTCACTGGACCTGGACCATCAGCCCCACCTGGGTCAATGACGCCTATGCTTCAGGTGCAGCCGACCACGTCACCATTGGCATCGATACCAAGTCAGGACTGTTCGACCGCACCAAGTACGGCATCAATTACCCGTATCTCTTCGGTGCTGCCGACAAGGTTGTGCCGGACAAGATCCCGACGATCCAGATCGCTGGTTTCACAACGTTGGACGGCGGCCCGTACCCATCGCGCTCCGGCGGTATCGTCTATGACTTTGGCGATAACGTCACCAAGGTCTGGGGGAATCATACGATCAAATTCGGCTTCCAGTGGGAGTACGCCGGAGAAAACAACTACGACCAGATCAGCGTCGACAATACGCGTCCTGGAACTACCAACAATCAGAACGGTCTCTTCAACTTCGGTGACGGACAGGCCGTTACGTCGAAGATTGCGGCTGCGAATGCTGCTCTCGGTGTCTTCAATACCTATGGCGAGATCGGCACCCGTTCTTACACGCTGTTCCGCGGCAATATGTACAGCATGTATGGGCAGGACCAGTGGCGTGTGAACTCGAAGCTGGTGCTGGAGTATGGCATTCGCTACGACATCATGCAGTCCTATCATGCGTTGTGGGGCAATCAAGCATTCTTCAATCCCACCAACTACGATCCGAATCTCGCTCCTGCGGTGGACCCCAAGACCGGGTTCCTTACCGGTGGCGATCCGTATAACGGCGTTGTCATCCCCGGGAGTGGCTTCCCCAGCAAGGCCAAAGGTCATGTGCCGGACTCAATCCTCAACGGCAACTATCAGCGGCTCTTCCGCGGATACAACTCCAACTATTCTCCGACGGTGCTCACGAATATCCAGCCTCGTTTCGGGTTCGCTTATCAGATCTCACCGGGAACCGTGCTTCGCGCAGGTGTGGGACGGTACGTTCAACGTCTCGGTATCAGCGATACCGTTCACGTTGGCGGCAACGCTCCGTTCCAGCCGGCTTCCTCGGTGACCAATGGTAACGTAGACGCTCCTGGAGGCAATGGCGTCAATCAGCTTCCGCTGGCCTTTACCTCGCATGCATATAAGTACCCCAGCCCCGAAGCATGGGGTTGGAATCTGACCGTAGAGCATGAATTCAACAAGGTCGCGGTGTTCACGTTGAGCTATGTCGGCCGTCGCGGTTACCACCTGGAACAGCTGGCGAACATCAACCAGTTGCCCACAGGTACGGTCGCTCCTGGAACCCAAAACCTGGCCCTCCATATCAATCCTGATTCGCTGCGTCCTTACAAGGGCTTCTCGACCATCATTGAGGCCGAGAACACCGGCGGATCCTTCTATCACTCCATGCAGGCCAACGTGAAGCGCCGCGTCACCAAGGGGCTGCTCTTCGGTGCGGCGTACACCTGGTCCAAGAGCCTTGACTATGGTTCGTCGAACGGGACGAACATCGTCAATGCTTTTGACAACAGTCTCATGTTTGGTCCCAGCGATTTCGATACGCGTCACGTGTTCGTATTCAACTATGTATACGACATTGGCTTCGCCAACGGCATGAGCAATGTCTTCGGTCGCACGCTCCTGGGCAACTGGCAGTTCTCCGGAACCATCCAGGCGCAATCAGGACGTCCGCAGAGCGTGTCGCGTAACCTCGATCAGGCTGGAGTTGGACCGGGTTCTGGCAACCAGTTCTACGTCATAACATCCGATCCGAAGCTGCCACATCAGTTCGGCAAGACAGGCAAATGGTTCGACGGGAGCGTTTTCCAACCTGCAGCCCCCGGCACTTTTGCCCCACGCGGTACTCGCGGCCATATCTATGGCCCCGGGTTCAACAGCTTCTCTGCAGCGCTGCAGAAGGAGTTCCATATCATCCCCAGCCACGAGAACCATGCTGTGGTCTTCAAGGCTGAGGCATTCAACTATCTCAATCACCCGAACCTCGATAATCCTGATATGAGCCCGACCAGCAGCACCTTCGGTCAGGTTACGACCAAGGGCGGCACATACTCTTCAGAACGCCAGTTCCAGTTCAGTCTGCGCTACGCGTTCTAAGAGAAACAACAACCTAACAACAAAGCAGATCCCGCAGTTCTTAGAGACTGCGGGATCTGTTTTCACTCTGGGGCAAAGAAAAGAACAAAAACAGCTGGATGAAGATCACATAACACTTGCGAACAGGATGGTTGAAAAGAGATGAGCCCAAAGAATGGAACCCGGGGGAAGAAGAGATCGCGCCGCAGTTTAAGGCTCTCTGCCTCATGCTGCCTGATTGCGGGCCTGGCGGCCGGCGACGCTGTGTATGGCCAGACCATGAAGGCGCCTGATATCACCAAGATTCCCACGCTCTACGTGGTTCCATATGCTCATCTCGATACACAATGGCGGTGGGAGTTCCCCCAGACCATCAGCGAGTACCTGCTCAAGACGCTACGCGTCAATTTCGACTATATCGATCACTATCCCCACTATGTCTTCAACTGGACCGGAGCGAACCGCTACCGCCTGATGAAGGAGTACTTCCCTGCCGACTACGCGAAGATGCAGAAGTA